>JBPCRE010000178.1:0-6605 GCA_050997195.1 Thermoleophilaceae bacterium | reverse complement strand
AGCTTGGTGTCCGGGCTGTCCTCGTCCGAGATCTTGACCGTGCCGGGGTCCTGGAAGATCTGCTGGTAGGTGGCACCCGGCTCCACCGGCCCCGAGTCGAAGTCGCTTCCGGGGCCGGCGGTCTTGGTCACCGAGTGCGCCACGTTGTCGTTGTTGGTGAAGATGGCGGTGGTGCCCGCGGGGATCTCCACCTCGTCGGGCTCGAACATGAGGTCGCGGATGTTGATCACCACCCGGCCGCCGATCACCTGCCCGTAGGGCTGCGGCGAGGTCACGAACATCGCCGTGGTGGTGGCCGAGGGCGAGCCTCCGCCCATCTGCTCCGAGCCGCCACCGCATCCGGCCGCCGCGAGCGCGAGCACTCCCGAGATCCCCAGTACGACCCTCTTGTTCATCAACGTCCCTCTCCCCGGTTCCAAGGTGCAGCGCGACCCTACTCCTTCGCGGCGGCGCGTGGCGCTACCCCGGGGCCCTCGCCCTCGGACGCCGCTTCCCCCCGGCCGCGTCCGCGAGGTCGTCGGGGTAGCGGCGGAGCACCACCCATCCGTCCTCGTAGAAGACCGGTCCGTAGCGATCGGCACGGTCGCGAAGCAGACGGCGCTTGTCCACGTAGCGAAGGTCGGGGTAGCGAAGCTGGAAGTCGAGCCCCGAGTTGGCCACGATGTACTCCGCCGTGGGCTTCCCGGGGCCGAGCTGGAACACCCCCCGCCGTTGAGAGAGGTGGGGCACGAAGTGACTCTGTGCGGCCACCGTGGCCCCGGGCGGCACCAGCGAGACCATGCGGCTCGCGATGTCGTCGGCCGGGGAGAGGCTGTAGAACTCGGGATCGGTGAGTGCTCGCAGCGGGAAGTCTCCGGCCGCGCCCACGTTCACCACGAAGACGACCCAGGTGCAGGCCAGCGCGTAGGCCGGCGCTCGATGCCGGCGCTCCGCGGGCAGGCGGCGCATCAGGCGGGCGAGGCCGTCCGCCGTGCCCATGACGAGAACCGGGGCGATCACCAGCGAGTAGTGGGCGCTCGTGCCCCACAGAAAGGCGTTGGTGGAGTACATGCGCTCGGCCAGGAGGGGGATGAGCAGGATGGCCAGCGGGGAGAGGAAGACCAGCGCCAAGAAGGGCGCGAAGAGCAGGATGAGCGTGCGCACCTTGGCCTCCTGGTCCACGAAGACCTCGAACACCGTCCACGGGTATCGGAGCATGTGGCCGAGGGCCTCGGGCAGGTCGGAGCCGAACTGCTGGTAGCGGAAGTGCCGAAAGGCCTTGCCGCCGCCGAACCACGGGATGAAGAGCTTGGTGGTGAGGAAGAACCACCCCATGGACACACCGGCCACGATGAGCCCCCGCCGGCGCTCGCCGTGCACGAGCGCCACGTAGAGGCCGACGAACACGAGGAGCAGCGCGAGGTTCTCCTTGACCAGGAGCAGCGCCACCACCAGCGCTCCGAACGCCCGCCACCGCCCCCGGTCCGCGGCGATGAGCAGCGACGCCAACAGCACGGGAGCGAAGGCGATCTCGTGGAAATCGAAGGCCACCGCGGAGTGGACGCCCCAGAACATCACGTAGGCCCCCACGAGGAGGTACGCCGGTCCCCGACCCACCCGCTCGCGGCACCAGATGAACACCGGGACGATCGAGGCGGCGATGAGAATGGCCTGAGCCACGAGAAGGATCCGCGGGTCCGACCACACCCAGTAGAGGGGCGTGAGCAGCACGAGGATCGGGTGGAAGTGGTCGCCGAGGGCGGTGGGGAGCCCCACCACGGTGGTCTCCGGTATCTCGAAGCGGCTGTAGTGCCACATCACCTGGTCGAAGATGCCCAGGTCGTAGGCGTAGGTGCCGAAATGCAGGTGGTTGAGCACCGAGTAGACGGCGTAGCCCGTGGCGGCGAAGGCCACGAGCAGGAGCAACGCGGGCTCGGAGCGAGCGAGCCCGGCGGTGAAGTACAGCGGACGGTTCAGCGCGGTGCGCACGAGGCCACCCGGTTATTCGACGCTGATGGTGCCCGTCTGACCGGGGTGGATCTCGCAGAGGTACTCGATGCGGCCGGGCTGGCTGAAGCGCTGCTTGTACTTGTCGCCCGGCTGCATGGTGCCCGAGTCGAAGCTCTTGCCCGGCCCCGACTGCTTGGTCACCGTGTGCGGCGGGCCGTCGGTGTTCTCCCAGGTCACGGTGCCGCCGGCGGCCACCCGGACCTCCTTCGGCATGTACTGGATGTTCTCCATCTTCACGGTCACGCTCTTGCCCGCAGGCGCGCCCGGCGACGGCGATACCTGGGCGGGGCTCGGCGGCGGCGCGGGCGGCGGCTCGCTGCTGCCGCCGAGGCACCCGGCCAGGGTGAGGGGCAAGGCCACGGCGAGCGCGAGGACGAGGAGGCGAGACCGCGAAGACATTCGGCTGGCACCCTACCCGTCGGCGAGCGCGCGTGGCGCCACCAGCAGCTCGAGGAGCGCCTTCTGGGCGTGGAGACGGTTCTCGGCCTGGTCCCACACGGCGGAGCGCTCGCCGTAGAGGACTCCCTCGGTGATCTCCTCGCCGGGATGCGCGGGCAGGCAGTGGAGGGCCACCGCGTCGGGTCGGGCGAGCCCGAGCAGCCGCTCGTCGAGCCGGTAGGGAGCGAGCAGCGCCCGACGCTCGTCGGCGTCCCCGTCGTCGCCCATGGACACCCACACGTCGGTGTACAGGGCGTGCGCGCCCTCGACGGCCCGCGCCGGATCCTCGACGATGGTGGCCGATCGCTCGGGAGCGGGCGGATGGAGCTCGGCGGGCGCCGCCACCGCCACCTCGACGCCCACCAGCGCGCCCAGGGTGATGAGCGAGCGGGTCACGTTGTTGAAGTCGCCCACGTAGGCGAGCTTCAGTCCGCGCAGCGCGCCGAAGCGCTCCTCGAGCGTCATGAGGTCCGCGAGCACCTGGCAGGGATGATGCTCGCCGGTGAGCATGTTCACGATCGGCACCGAGCTGCTGCCCGCGAGCTCCTCGAGGAGCTCGTGCTCGACGGCGCGCACGGCCACCGCGTGCACGTAGCGCGAGAGCACGAGCGCGGTATCGCGCGGCGACTCGCCCCGCGAGAGCTGCATCTCTCCGGGGCGGAGCACGAGTGGATGGCCGCCGAGCTCGGTCACCCCCACCTCGAAGGAGATCCGGGTGCGGGTCGAGGGCTGCTCGAACACGAGCGCCACGCTGCGTCCCGCGAGCGCCCGGCTCGCGCCTCGGTCGAGCTTCAGCTCGCGGGCGCGCCCGAGCAGAGCGAGGAGCTCCTCGCCGGAGAGCTCGGTCCCGGTGAGGAAGTGACGCGGCACCCGGGCACCGTAGCGGTGCGGGTGATCTCCTGGAACCTCTTCCACGGCCGCGACGCCCCGCCCGATCCCTCCCTGTACACCTGGCGCTCCCGGATCCTCGGCGTCGAGGAGCGCGGCGCGACCCACGTGCAGGTCAACCGCTCGCTGCTCTGCGCCTTCGCCGAGGTCCTGGCCCGCGAGGCGTGGGACATCGCGCTCCTCCAGGAGGTCCCCCCGCGCTGGCTCGTGCCGCTGTGCCGGCGGGCGGAGGCGGGCGGTGCATCGGCGCTCACCGCTCGCAACCTCGGAGCGGGCGCCCGGGCGTGGCTGGCCGATCGTCGCCCCGATCTGCTCGGCTCGTGGGAGGGCGGCTCCAACCAGGTCCTGGTGCGTCCGCCGTGGAGGATCGAGGGGGTCCGGCGCCTGACGCTGACCCGGTGGCCCGAGCGCCGGCGCCTGATCTTCGCCGACCTCCTCGGGCCCGGTGCTCGGCGCCTCGCGGCGGCCAACCTGCACGCGAGCATCGGCGGGCGGGGGCCGGAGGGCGACGTGCTCCGGGCGGCCGAGCGGGCGACCGCCTGGTCCGCCCATCGTCCGCTCGTGCTCGGCGGGGACCTGAACCTCCGCCCCCTCCATTCCCCCTCCGTCTTCGAAGAGCTCCGGGAGCGCTTCGGCCTCGCGCCGCCCGCGGCCTCCCACTCCGTGGACCACGTGCTCGGGCGCCACCTGGAGCTTCTCGAGCCGCCCCGGCTGCTCGAGCCCAGCCGGCGGGAGCGCTCGATCGGTGGCCGATTGCTACGGCTCTCAGACCATCGGCCTGTCGTTGTGCGCTTCGGCATGAGATAGTCGGGAGTTGCCGCGCGCGGTCGGGAGACCGCCGGAGGCGTGAGACGAACGAGGAGGCGGGTGACATGGCGGAGAGCGGAAGGTCGTCAGGAGGGGGAGGGTCCTCCCGGGGGGGAGGGGCGTCCGGGAAGAAGGGGAGTCGGCGCACGTCCTCGTCGGGTAGCGGATCGGGCCGCTCCGCCGCCCAGCGCTCCGCCGCGGCGAAGAAGGGGGGCCAGGCTCGTGGCCGCCAGCAGACCGCCCGAAAGCGCGCCGATCAGGCGGCCGACGCTTCGCCCAAGCCGGTCGAGCAGCTCGACGTCTCGGGCAAGGACGTGGCCGACTTCCGGTCCGTGCTCAGGCGCTCGGTGATCACTCCGCTCAACCTCATGATGCTCACCCGCGAACGCGTGGAGGAGGTCCTCGACGACGCCGTCAAGCGAGGGCGCATGACGAGCGACGACGCCCAGAACGTGATCAAGAGCCTCGTGACCCGGGGACGGCAGCAGACCGACGACGTGCTCGCCAACCTGGAGAGCCTGCTGGGTCGTACCCGGGAGGAGGTCGAGCAGCGCTCCGACGACGCGCGCAAGCTCGGCACCGACGCCGTGGACGAGGCGCGCCGGCAGGTGGGCTCGGCGGCCTCTCGCGCCCGCAAGAGCGCCGACCCCGTCATCGTCTCGGCCGATCGGGCCCGCCGGGCCGCGGGCATCGGGCCGAGCTTTCCGATCTCGGGCTACGACGATCTCACCGCCGCGCAGGTCCAGGAGCGCCTCGACGCCCTCACGGCCCCCGAGCTCCGCAAGGTGCGCGACTACGAGAAGCGCAACGCCAACCGGAAGACCGTCCTCGAGCGCATCGAAGTGAAGCTCCGCTGAGGTCCTGAGGTCCGCATAGCTTCGCCATGCCGGGTCTTCGGGTCTCGGCTTGGCCCACCAAGCCTTCGACCCTGCATCCCCGGCCTGACTCGCTCTGCGGACCTCAGCACGCCGCGTGCCAGGATGAGGTGGTGGCCGATTCCCTCACCCGAGGCCGTCCCGCTCGCGGGGACAGGCTCGAGCTCACCATCGACTCGCTGGCCTACGGCGGGAGCGGGGTGGCGCGGCTCGACGGGTACGTGCTCTTCGTGCGGGGCGCCGTGCCGGGAGACCGCGTGCGGGCCGAGGTCACGAAGCCGAAGCGGAGCTTCGCCGAGGCCCGGGCCCTAGAGATCCTCGACGCCAGTCCCGACCGGATCTCCGAGCGCGCCCCCCACCCGGGGGCGTCGTGGCAGGTGCTCCCCTACGAGCGCCAGCTCGCCGAGAAGGAGGCGCAGGTGCGCGAGGCCCTCGTGCGCCTCGGCCACTTCGAGGAGCCGCCGGTGGCGCCGATGGTGGCGGCCACGAGCCCCTGGGGCTACCGCAACAAGCTCGAGTACTCCTTCGGGGCGACCGAGGATGGCGACCTTGCCCTCGGCTTCCACCGCGCCGGAAGCTGGAGCCGCATCGACGACGTGACCGAGGACGTGCTCGCCTCCGAGCGCATCGACGCCGTGCGCGAGCGGGTGAAGGCGTGGTGCCGGTCGGAGGGCCTCGAGCCCTACGACCGCCGCGAGCACACCGGCTTCCTGCGCAACCTCGTGGTCCGCGAGGCGCGCCGCACGGGGCAGCTACAGGCCCGCATCGTCACGAGCGAGGGTGAGCTCCGCGCGGAGGCGCTGGCCGAGGCGGCGGGCGCCGACGGCCTGCTCTGGACCCGATCCCCCGGGGTGGCCGAGACCACCACCGACGGGGAGACGAAGCTCGTGGCCGGAGTCGAGCACATCGAGGAGGAGCTGGCCGACCTGCGCTTTCGCATCTCGCCCACGGCCTTCTTCCAGACCAACACCGAGATGGCCGAGGTGCTCTACGCCACGGCGGCCGACCTGGCCGAGCTCCGCGGCTCCGAGCGCGTGTTCGATCTCTTCTGCGGCATCGGCACCGTGGCGCTGGTCCTCGCGCTGCGGGCGCGCGAGGTTTGGGGAGTCGAGGTGGTCGAGCCCGCGGTGGCCGACGCCATCGAGAACGCGCGCCTGAACGAGATGGAGAACGCCTCCTTCTTCGCCGGTGACGTAAGGACCGCCCTTCGCCCGCTCGTCGAACGCGCCGGACGCCCCGACGTGGTGGTGATCGATCCGCCACGCGCAGGCCTCTCCCCGAAGATCGTCCGGCGGGTGCTGGAGGCCGGCGCGAAGAAGATCGTCTACGTCTCCTGCAACCCGACCACCCTCGCCCCGAACGCGCGCCAGATGGTGGACGCCGGCTACGAGCTCCGATCCGTGCACCCGGTGGACATGTTCCCGCAGACCCCGCACATCGAGTGCGTGGCGCTGCTCGAGCGGGTGGCGGGCGCCTAATAAGGAGGCATCTCCGCGTACCAGTCGCCGAGCGCCCGGAAGGCGTGCCAGAAGTCGCGCTTGGCCGACTCCTCGTCGAGCGAGGCGTCGAGGTCGGGCACGTAGAGGGCGGCGCACGAGGGGGTGAGCC
>JBPCRE010000155.1:0-8547 GCA_050997195.1 Thermoleophilaceae bacterium | reverse complement strand
CGGCCAACGAGAGCGGGGACCCGATGGAGGCGGAGGGAATCGAACCCTCAACTCCACCGTGCAAAGGCGGCGTGTTCCTGTTAGCACCACGCCCCTGGAGCCTGCTCCGCCACGGTAGCGGCCGGCGTTCCGCCGGGCGGCGCCTTACCCGGTGCGGCCGGTGCCCGCTCTCTCGAGGAAGACCACGGTGCCCTTGTATCCCTCGGGATCCACCGTGCCGCCGAAGAAGCGCTCGGCGTCCTGCTGTGTGGAGAAGGGCTTACCCGCAAAGGCGATGAAGCGCCCGGAGGGCTGGTTGGTGAACTCGCTCGAGGCCACGACACCGGCGCGCAGGCCGTCGCTCGCGGCCTCTCGGGCCTCGCGCTCGGCTGCCTCGCGGGTTCTCGAGGTCTTGAGCACCACGGCGAAGGCGCTGCCCGCGGCGGGCCAGCTCGCGAGGGTGACCTTCCGCTCGGGCGAAAGGGTGTCACGTGGGGAGGAGGGAGCGCTGGGCCCCGGCTCCTCGGGCCGGTCCCGTTCGCCCGAGGAGCCCCCGCCGTCGGAGAGCCTTCTGCCGGACGAGCCGCTCTCGCCGGAGCCGGAACCCGATCCCGAGCCGCCGCTCGACCCGTCGAGGTCTCCCGGGGCGAGGGCGAGATCGTCTCCGCCACCGGCCTCGCCGGGCTTCGGGAGCTTGGGCAGCTCGCTGCCGCCGTCCGAGGCCTCGGGCGGCTTGGCGCCATCGGACGCTGAGGGGGCGGTCGGCGCACGCGCGGGCGGCGGTGCCTTGGCCACCGTGACCTCTCCGGCCTCGATCACCGCGCCGGATGCGAACCCGAAGCCGGTGGCGAGGACGAGCAGCAGTGAGGCCACGAGCACGACGGGAGCGCGCCACGCGGCGGCGGCCAGGCGCCGGTCCCGCCCGAGCAGTGCGCCGCACTCGATGCAGGCGAGCTGATCGACCTCGACCGAATTGCCGCAGGATGGGCACCCGCCGGAGGCGCGTGCGAGACGGGTGAGGAAGGGAAGTCGCATGTGTCGCGGATGAAGCTCAGGCACCGGAACCCATCGAGGACCGCTGCGTTGCGCTTCGAGGATAGAGCTTTCGCTCGTCTCATGTGAGCAACACGATCCCTCGGGCCACCACCATGAAGCCCATGAGGGCAAGGGTCGCGCTTCGCAGGCGCGTGCTCCGCCCGAGAGCGGCCAGCGGCAGCAGCCAGACGAGGTACCACGGCATGAGGAAGGTCATGGTCAGCAGCAGGGCGAGGGTGGCCCACCCGGCGCTCGTGATCCAGTCGGCGCCTCTTACGGCGCGGTGGACGATGAGGCCGAGGGCGCCCAGGAACACCAGGCTGAACACCGGCTTCAGCGCCTTTGGCAGGCCCTCGAGCCCGAACACGCGAAAGGCGTCGTTCGGGACCGAGTGCCCGGACACGAGCTGCTGCTGCGCGTAGAGGGTGCCGAGGTAGCCGCCCACCCCGTCGAGGCCGAAGGCCGCCACGGACGCCGCGGCGAGCACGACCACCGTGGCCCCCGCGCCCGCCAGCGCCCACCGTCGCCGGGAGGCCGAGGCCCCGATCACCAGGAAGGGCAGGAGCAGCCCGCTCGTGGCCTTCACGGCGGCGGCGCTCACCACGGCGGCCGCCCCCAGCCCGGTGCGCCCGGCCAACGCCAGGCGCAGTCCGGCCAGCATGAGGGCGAGCATGAGGAGATCGTTGTGAGCGGCACCCACGCCCCAGATCAAGAGCAGCGGGTTCAGCCCCACGAGCAGCGCGGCGGGGAGGGCGGGCATTCCCAGGCGCCGCGCGCAGCTCCACGTCAGCGCCACGCAGGCCAGGCTCGCCGCGCCGATGCCCGCCTTGAGCGCCCACGCCCCGACGGCCAGCGGAAGCGCGGCCAGCCCGTAGGAGACGAGGGTGAACACCGGCCCGTACGGGCTCGGAAAGTGAGGCCAGCCCACGTAGTCGCGCACGGGATCGCCCGGCACCTCGTCGGCCACGTGGAGATAGGGCACGAGATCGTGGAGGACCCCGAGGCGCCCGTACATGAGGTAGCCGAAGATGTCGGTCTGCACGAGCGGTGGCGCCACGGTGTAGACCACGTGGAGCGCCACAACCGCGCCGATCCCCCACCGGGCTCCCACGGCGTCGGCGCGGGCGAGCACGGCCACGTAGAGCACGGCCATGAGCACGAGCAGGGCGACGAACGCGAGATGGCCGAGGCCGGGCACGAGGTCGGCCAGGGGCCCTCCGAGCCACCCTGGGCGCCCGGGGTTGTTGTAGGGGGCCAGCGGCGGCCGCGCGCTGGCCAATCCCAGGGCCACCACCAGCCCGCTCGCCACCAGCGCTCCGAGCGCTCCGTGGGCCACCGCCTCGCGGCTCGGCCCGGCCACGCGGCCGGCCGGCCCCGCGTGCGTCCGCCACTCGAGCGAGTTCGACTCCATGGCCGGAGAAAGCTAGAGGGCCTCTCGCGCGCCGCCCTCGAGCCGGAGCGCTTACGACACCTCGGGCTCGGGCGCGCCCGTCTCTCCGTGCCGGAGCACCGAGTGGGAGCGGCCGTAGACGAAGTAGATGACGAGGCCGATGGCGAGCCAGATGACGAAGCGGATGAGCGTGGTGGCCGGATCCTCGAGGAAGAAGATGAGCACGAGGCAGAGGACGCTCCCGATGATGGGGAAGACCGGCACGAAGGGCACCCGGTACCCGCGCGCGGCGTCGGGCGTGGTCCGCCGCAGCACGAGCACGCCCACGTTCACGAGGATGAAGGCGAAGAGCGTTCCCACGTTCACGAGCTTGGCCAGCTCGGTGAGGGGCAGGAACGCCGCCAGCAGTGCGATGGCGAGGCCGAAGGTCACGGTGATCCGCACCGGCGTGCGGGTGCGCGCGGAGACCTTGCCGAAGGACCGCGGGAGCAGGCCGTCGCGGCACATGGAGAACATGATCCGCGTCTGTCCGTAGAGGAAGGTGAGCACGACGCTCGTGATCGCGATGAGCGCCCCCACCGCGATCACCGTGGCCCCGAACCCGAAGCCCGCGCCCTTCGAGAGTGCATCGCCCAGCGGCCCCTCCGAGCCCTCGAGCTCCTTGGACGGGAGCAGCCCGGTCGCCACAACGGCCACGACGATGTAGAGCACGGTGGCGATGATCAGCGAGCCGATGATGGCCCGAGGGAGCGTGCGGCTCGGGTCTTTCACCTCCTCGCTCGAGGTCGATATGGCGTCGAAGCCGATGTAGGCGAAGAAGATGAGCGAGGCAGCGGTGATCGTGCCCGAGAACCCCTGGGTGAAGAAGGGCGAGTAGTTGGCCGTGCTGATCGCGGTCACCCCCAGCACGACGAAGAGCGCCAGAACGGCGACCTGGATCAGGACCATGACGGTGTTCGAGCGAGCGCTCTGCTTCACGCCCACCACGAGGACCGTGGTGATGGCGAGCACGAGGAACACGGCCGGCACGTTCACGATGCCGCCCTCCTCGCGCGGCGCGGATATGGCCGCCGGCAGCTCCGAGCCGAACACCTCGCCCACGAGCACGTTCAGGTAGCCGCCCCACCCCACCGAGACGGCGGCCACCGAGACGGAGTACTCGAGGATCAGGTCTCAGCCGATGATCCACGCCACGAGCTCGCCGAGCGTGGCGTAGCTGTAGGCGCTCCCCGACACCGGGATCATCGAGGCGAGCTCCGCAAAGGACAGGGCAGAGAACGCGCAGGTGAGCCCTGCGAGGACGAAGGAGAGGATGATCGACGGGCCGGAGTTGCCGATGGCCTCGCCGATGATCACGAAGATCCCGGTGCCGATGATGCCGCCGAGGCCGAGCGCCGTGAGGTCGGCCACGCCCACGGCCCGCCGCAGCTCGGTCTTCTCGCCCTCCGTCTGGCGGACGAGGCTCTCGACCGACTTGCGGGCGAAGATCCCCGGGTGCTCTGCGCTCGCCACGGCTCAGGCTCCTCCCTCGAGGGTCACGAGAGACGCCACCCTACGGGCAGCCGCGGGCGAACGCCCGCGTCAGGTGCCTGAGCGAGCGCGCGCGAGCTGCCGAAACGCGGCGTCGAAGAGCTTGCGCGCCTGGCGCGAGGGGTCCGGCGAGTGCAGCAGCACGACCCCGAGGCGCCGCTTGCCGCGGCGCACCACGCCCACGTAGCAGCGTCCCGCCGAATTGGTGAAGCCCGTCTTTAGGCCGACGGTTCCGCGGTAGCGCGGGCGGTACAGCGGGTTGGTGCTGTTCACATACAGCTTCCCCCCCTTCACCGGGAAGCGAACGGCGGCCTGGCGCTTTCGCACCACGCGCTTGATGCGCTGCTCGGCCATGGCCAGCCGAGCCATGGCCGCCAGGTCGGCGGCGCACGAGCGGTTGCCGTTCTCGAGCCCGTGGGGCGAGGCGAAGTGGGTGCAGAGCAACCCGAGGGCCGCGGCCCGCCGGTTCATCATCCGCACGAAACGCCGCTCGCTGCCGCCCACGTGGATCGCCAGGGCCTTCGCGGCGTCGTTGCCGGACACGAGCAACATCCCGTGGAGCAGGCCCTCGATGGGCACGCGCTTGCCCTTCGGGAGCCCCACCCCGCGTCCCTCGTAGTCCACGGCCTCCGCGGTGATCCTGACCCTCTCGGTCGAGGAGGTTCGATCGGCCACGAGCAGCGCGGTCATGATCTTGGTGAGGCTGGCGATGGGCATGGTGCCGAGCGCGTTGCGCCGCCACAGCACGCGCCCGGAGTCGAGGTCGAAGAGAAGGCCGGCGCGCGGCGGCCGCTTGAAGCGAAGCCCGATCGCGTCGGTGCCCCCGAGCGACACCCCGGCGGGGCCGCGCTTGGGCAGCGGGCCGAGGGCGTCCTGAGGGGCGGCGGCGCTCGGCGCGCCGCTGAGCTCCGGGGGCACGACGCCCACCGCCGACTCGTAGAGGGTCCGCCGCGAGGAACCCTGCTCGCCCAGGGAGAGCCATACGAGCAGCAGCGAGGCCCCGACGGTCCCGGCGATCGCCATGAGCGCCGCCAGCCGGTGCCGCCGTGGGCGCCGCCGGGTCCTGGTCCCTCCCTCGAACGGGCTACTCACGCGAGCCACCGGTGAGGGCGCCGAGCACGCCGAAGATGAGTAGGGCGAGAACGAGGCCCGACAGGGCGATGCGAGCGAAGCTCGACACGTCGGGAATGCCGTCGTTGACGAGCAGCCGCACCGAGAGAAAGGCGATGAGCGCGATGAAGGCCAGCGATAGCCCGAGAACCACGGTGCGGGCCATCAGTAGACGGGGAGACGCCCCGGGGCGTCGTAGTCGGTATGGATGCGGTTGGCGAAGAGCCTGATGAGCACGAGCCCGAACGCGAAGCCGCCGATGTGGGCGAAGTAGGCCACGTTGGCATCGCCCGCCTGCTCCATGGTGCCGTTCACGAGCTGGAGGAGGAACCACAGCCCGAGCACGAGGACGGCGGGCAGCTCGATCAGGGTGATGAAGAAGATGATGATCACGAGGGTGACCACGCGAGCCCGCGGGTAGAGCAGCGCGTAGCCGCCGAGCACCGCGGCCACCGCCCCGCTCGCCCCGATGGTGGGCACGGCGGCGCTCGGTCCGGCGAGCGTCTGGGCGAGGAGCGCCACCGCACCTCCGAGCAGGTAGAAGAGGATGAAGCGCCCCCGGCCCATGGAGTCCTCGATGTTGTTGCCGAAGATCCACAGGAAGAGCATGTTCCCGGCGATGTGCAGCAGGCCGCCGTGCATGAACATGGAGGTGAGGATGGTGAGCCAGGTGGACGGCTGAGGCTCGGCTTCGCCCGAGACGCCCTTCTGACCCTCGCAGACCACGCCCTCGCCCGCCGCCTCGCAGTTGCTCCCAGGATGACTGATCTCGTAGGGAATGGCGCCGTACTCCACGATGCGCTGGTTCTGCTCGTCGGGAGTCATGCCGTTCAGGCCGAACGAGCCCTGGAAGGCGAAGAACATGATCACGTTGGCCACGATCAACCCAACGGTGAGAATGGGAAAGCGGCGCGTCGGGATGTTGTCCCGAAGCGGAAACACCGAGAGCGAGGTTAGCCACGCCGTGAGCGCGCGGCGGACGTCTTCTCCACCTCGCGATCAGGGCGCCTTCATCCCTCTCTCGCGCTGGCGCCCGGGAGCCCCGCGGCTGGGGCGACTCCTGGTCGGACTGTGGATCTTCGGGGTCGGAGAGGCGCTCCTGGTGGCCTCCGAGCTCGGCAACTCCCCGTGGAGCGTGTTCGCCGAGGGGGTCTCGGTGCGCACGCCGCTGTCGGTGGGTACGGCCACGGTGGCCACGAGCTTCGCCCTGCTCGTCCTCTGGATGCCGCTCCGGGTGCGCCCGGGCATCGGCACGCTGCTCAACGCGGTGCTCGTCGGCGTGGCCATGGACGCGACGCTCTGGCTCCTCGGCCCGGCCACCCTCGGAGTCCGCATCGGCGAGCTCGCCGCCGGCATCGCACTCGTGGGCGTGGGCAGCGGGCTCTACCTCGGAGCGGCGCTCGGTCCCGGCCCGCGCGATGGGCGCCGCTCCTCGCCGTCCTTGGGTGCCCTACTTCGACCGTGACGACCACAGGTAGTCTGGGTGCCGTGGCCGACGAGAAGATCCGCGCCGTCGTCGAGATTCCGAAGGGCAGTCGCAACAAGTACGAGTTGAACGAGGAGACCGGCGACATGGAGTTCGACCGCCGCCTCTTCGGCGCCGTGTCCTTTCCCACCGACTACGGCTTCATCCGGAGCACCCGGACGGAAGAGGGCGACCCCCTCGACGTGCTCGTCTGCGTGACGGAGCCCACCTTCCCAGGGTGCGTCGTGCCCGTCAACGTGATCGCCCTATTCCGGATGCACGACGAGCACGGACCGGACCACAAGGTGGTGGGAGTGCCCGCCGGCGACCCGGCATGGTGCGACATCGAGGACGTCGACGGTCTGCCCGGCGACCTGAAGGACGAGATCGCGCACTTCTTCTCGGTCTACACCGACCTCGAAGGACAAGAGGTCACCATCGATGAGTGGGGCTCGGGCGCCGACGCCCGCGAGCTTCTCGAAGCTTGCCGGCGACGCTACGCGGAGAGCTAGCGGACGCGCAGCGGGCGCAAGCCGCGCAGAAGCCCCTCGTACGGCTGGCCCGAGCCGGCCTACTGCGCGGCGGCTCGCTTCAGGGTCTCCTCCGCGTGGTAGCTCGAGCGCACCAGCGGCCCGGCGGCCACCGACTCGAAGCCCAACGCGTAGGCCTCGCGCTCGAGGTCGGCGAACTCGTCGGGGTGCCAGTAGCGCACCACCGGGAGATGGTTCTCGGTGGGCCGCAGGTACTGGCCCACGGTGAGGACCTGCACGTCGTGCTCGCGCAGGATGCCGAAGGTATCGAGCATCTCCTCGCGCGTCTCGCCGAGCCCGGTCATGAGCCCCGACTTGGTGACCACCCTCGCGCCACCCATCTCCTTGGCGTTGCGCAGGACTCGACAGGAGCGCAGGAACTTCGAGCCCCGGCGAGCGAGCGGGTAGAGGCGCGGCACGGTCTCCACGTTGTGGTTGAACACGTCGGGCCGCTCGGCGATGACCCGGGCCAGCGGCATCTCCTCGCCGCGGAAGTCGGGGGTGAGCACCTCGACCTTGCACCCGGGCGCCGCGCGGCGTATCGAGCGGATCACGCCCACGAAGGCGCGCGAGCCGAGGTCGGGGAGATCGTCGCGGTCCACGCTCGTGATGACCGCGTGCCGGAGGCCCATCGCCTTCACCGCCTGAGCGACGCGCAGGGGCTCGAGCGGATCGTCGTGCGTCGGCTTGCCCGTCTTGACGTGACAGAAGCCGCAGCGGCGGGTGCACGTGTCGCCGAGGATCATGAAGGTCGCGGTGCCGGCGTCCCAGCAGTCGCCGATGTTCGGGCAGGCCGCCTCCTCGCACACCGTGTTGAGCGCCTGAAGCTCCATGCGCTCCTTGAGCTCGCGGTACTTCGGCCCGCCGGGCGCCCGCACCTTGAACCAGGGCGGCTTTCGCTCCCGGAACGGGCGCACCTCGCCCATCTCGAGGGTGCGGGCGCCGCCGGGGTTGGCGCGGGAGCGGGTGGGTCTCATGCGAGCATCAACTCTAGTTCCAGGCACAGGAACCTGGGGCTTCGTCGGGACTTCGATCCTCCGGAGTCCCGCGAGTACTCGTGCGAACCCGTCGCTTGTCGCTGGGCGTGCTGTTTCTTCGGCCGTTGCATCCATTGGTCGTGCGGTACGCGCGCCTTGCCCCATACCGACCAACATCGACCCGATGCAGCGCAGCATGACCGCGCTTCCGCGCCAATCCGAAGAAAAGTAGGTCCGGACCTCCCGAGAGGCTGTGGGTGTTCGAAGCTCACGACCTCACGGAGGCCCGGAATGCAGCACGCTAACGCCCGGCTCACACCGAACGGCAGGTACCAGATGGTCCGTCTCGTCGAAGAGCGAGGCTTCACGTTCGAGGCGGCCGCGGCCGCCTCGAACGTGTCGAAGTCGACCGTCTGGGCGTGGGTCACCCGCTGGCGTCAAGCGACTCCCGAGAGGCGTCGCTCGCTTGCGTGCCTCGAGGAGCGCTCCTCTCGTCCCGGACGTAGTCCGAGGATGCTCTGCGAGGCCGAC
>JBPCRE010000148.1:0-13730 GCA_050997195.1 Thermoleophilaceae bacterium | reverse complement strand
GGCAGACGCTAGAGGCGCGGGACAGGGGCCGGTACACTCCCGACCACCTCGCGACGCTCGACCTCCTCGTGTCGTTCGCCCCCCACCGCGAACTCGACCTCCTGCTGACCTTCGTGTTCACGCCGTGCTGGGCCTCGACCGCGCCGGACTCGCTCCGGCGCGGCTGCTCGGGGGATTGGGCGGGCCGCGGCGTCGGGCGCTACCCGCCGCGCGACCCGGGCGACTACGCCAGCGCGCTCGCCTTTCTCGCTGGGCGCTACGGCGACGGAGTGCGCGCGTGGGAGGTGTGGAACGAGCCCAACAGCCGTGCCTTCTTCAACACCGGCGACCCGGTGGGTCGGTACTCGGAGTTGCTCGGCGCGGCCTACCGGGCCGTGAAGGGCGCGCACGCCGGGGCGACGGTGGTTGGCGGCGCGCTGTCGGAGTCGGACGCGGCCTTCGCCGACGCCCTCTACGCGCGCGGAGCGAGGGACCACATGGACGTCCTGTCGATCCATCCCTACAGCCACGACAGATCACCGCTCGACCCGCTCGAGCCTCGCTACGCGAGCAGCAGCTTCATCCGCGGCGTGCCCGCGGTCCGCGAGGTGATGCTGCGCTACGGCGACACCCGTTCCCTGTGGTTGACCGAGCTGGGGTGGAGCACCTCGACCCGCAGGGGCGGCGCCCCCTACGACAACGGCGTGTCGAAGCGAACCCAGGCCCGCTATCTGTCGGAGGCCTTCGCCCAGGCCAGGAGATGGGACTACGTGGGCCCGGTCATCTGGTACGAGCTCGTAGACCGCGGTGGCGATCCCGCCGATCTCCAGTCGAGATTCGGGCTTCGCCATCGTGGCGGGCCGGCGAAGCCCTCTCTCGAGGCCTTCCGCCGCGCCGCCGCCCTCCGCTGAACTACCGCCTCCCGGCCTCCTCCGGAGGGCGCCGGCGGCCGCCGGCGCGCGCCCGTACATCCGTCCAGCGCGTCGAACAAGCGTCCGTAATGCTCACCGGCGGGGTTGTCCTCGGGGGCCGCACGACCGAGACGGAGAGGTATGCCCCTCTCCCTCACAGCCCCCGCCGCACGGCTCGCTCTCCTCGCCGCCGTCACCGTCCTCGCACTCGTGAGTGCGCTGAGCGCTCCCGCTCCCGCTGACGCCTCCCAGCGCGCGGGCGTGCAGGCCCACCTGCTGTGGTCGGGCGTGGACGGAGCGGAGATGGACCGCCAGCTCGACCAGGCCAAGGACGCCGGGGCCAAGGTCATTCGCGTCGACGTCGGCTGGCAGACGCTCGAAGAGCAGGGCAAGGGCCGGTACGCGAGCTGGTACCTCTCGAAGGTCGACAGCCTCGTGGCCAAGGCTGAGGCCCGCGACCTCGACCTGCTCTTCACCTTCGTCTTCACGCCCTGCTGGGCCTCCAGCGCGCCGGACAGCGTCAAGCAGAACTGCTCGCCCGGCTGGTATGACCGCGGTGCCGGCCGCTACCCGCCGAGCAACCCGAACGACTACGCCGACGCGCTCGCCTTCATGGTCAAGCGCTACGGCAACCGCATCAGCGCGTGGGAGGTGTGGAACGAGCCGAACCTGCGTGACTTCTTCAACACCGGCGACCCGGCGGCCCGCTACGCGGAGCTCCTCAAGGCGGCCTACCCCGCGGCCAAGGCGGCTGACCCCAACGCGACGGTGCTGGGCGGCTCCCTCTCCGAGTCGGACGTCGACTTCACCCGCGCGCTCTACGCCCACGGGATCAAGGGCAACTTCGACGCCTTCTCGATCCACCCCTACACCCACGACCGCTCCCCGCTCGACGAGCTCGAGCCGCGGTACGTGAGGAGCAGCTTCGTCAAGGGCGTACCCGCGGTCCACGACGTGATGACGGGCGAGAACGACGATAAGCCCATGTGGCTCACCGAGTTCGGTTGGAGCACGTCGAGCACCCGCGGCGGGCAGCCTTGGGAGAACGGCGTCAGCGAGAGCACTCAGGCCGTCTACACCGCCAAGGCCTACGAGCAGATGCGCAACTGGAGCTACGTGGACGTCGGTATCTCCTACGGGCTCGTCGACCGAGGCTCCGATGGTGACGACAAGGAGTCGAACTTCGGGCTCCTTCGCTTCGACCGCTCGAGCAAGCCTGCGGTCGCGGCCTTCCGCGATGCCGCGAGGGGCATCGAATCGGGAGACTCGACGCCGAGCGACACGACGCTGAGCGAGCCCGTCCCAGAGGGCTCGTCGGGCGGAGGCTCCGACCCCACCCCGGAGGACTCCCACGCGGAGGATCCCGACTGGGAGGACTCCGAGTCGGAGGGCTCGAGCGAAGGGGACGGCGGCTCCGACGAGCCCGACGCGAGCCCCGGCACCTCCGACGTGGGCTCCGCCACCGCCGCCGAGCCCACCGCCGCAAGCCCCGTCCGTTCCGAGCGCGGCACGGGCACCTCCAAGATCAGGGTGAGGACGCGCCGCGCGAAGAAGAACGTCTACTTCGAAGGGAATGCGCCGGGGCTGACCAAGGTGAGGCTCGACGTGGTGGGGGTCCGCAGGGGACGTTCCCAGACCAGGGTCCTGTACACACGCGTAGCGCGCTCGGGGGCCTTCTCGGCCAGGCTTGCGCGGAACAAGCTCCGCTCCGGTAAGTGGACGGTGACCGCGAGCGGCGTGGGCGCCGGGGGGCTCTCCAAGCCGTAGGGACTCGATCGGCTGGGGGCTCGTCCCGCGAAGCCGGCCGCCGACAGTCCGGCCCAAGTGACGAGCGCCCCCCATGGCCGACCCGGGCTCGGCGGTGAGACCATCCGGGGCCGATGATGCTCGCGTTTCCAGCGGTACGCTCGCGGACATGCAGATCCGCTACGAGCTCTGGGACACGGCGTGGGATCGCTTCACGGCCCAGGCTCGAGACCTCGTGGCGCGCGACGAGGTGCGGCGGGTATGCGAGGTCGGTGCGGGCGCCAACCCCGCGCTCCCTCCTGAGCTGCTCCGCGAACACCATGTCGACTACGTGCTGCTCGACGCCTCGCAGGAGGAGCTCGACAAGGCGTCCGACGACTACGTCAAGGTCTGTGGGGACTTCACGGATTCGCGGCCGCCGGTGGAAGGACCGTTCGACCTCGTGCTAAGCAGGTTCGTCGCCGAGCACATCGCCGATCCGCGCGGCTTCCACGCGAACGTCCGCAGCCTCCTCGCGGTGGGTGGAGTCGCCGTGCACTTCTTCTCCACGTTGTACGCGTTGCCGTTCCTGGTCAACCGAGCGCTTCCGGAGCGGCTGATGAGCGCGTTGCTCCTGCGCCTCCAGCCCGGCCGGGTGAGCTCCGGGCACCACGCCAAGTTCCCGGCCTACTACCGCTGGTGCCGAGGGCCGACGAGCCGGCAAGTACGGCGGTTCGAGGAGATCGGCTTCGAGACCCAGGAGTACGTCGGGTACTTCGGGCACGGCTACTACGATGGCGTCCGCATCCTCGACTCGCTTGTCCAGCGCTCGGCTGACGCCACGGTGCGGCACCCCGTGCCGGCCTTGACGAGCTACGCGATGGTGATCTTGCGTGCCTCCGCTGGCGCGGGCAGGTAGCCGTTTGGGTGCTCGTCAGTCGAGTGCTTCAGCGCCGCTAGGGGCTCGTCCCCGCGAAGCCGGCCGCCGAACGGTAGACGGACTCCATCGCATTGGCCATGGAGTCGAGGCGGTAGCGTTCGCGGGCACGCTGGCGCCCGCAGCGCACGAGCCGCTCCCGCAAGGCGTCATCCTCGAGCACTCGAGCGATCTCCCGCCCGAGGGAGGTGCGATCGCCGGGCGCGACGAGGCGGGCGCAGTCACCCAACACCTCGGGCAGCGCGCCGTCCGCATAGCCCACCACCGGCGTCCCGGCGGCCATGGCCTCGACGCCCACGAGCCCGAAGCCCTCGCGCCCGAATCCGCGGCTGTCGGGGATGGTGGGGATCACGGTGGCGTCGGAGCCGGCGAGAAGATCCGGGGCGTCCGGTCGGTGCCCGCCGAACGTCACGGCGCCCTCGAGGCCGAGAGCCCGGACGCGAGCGCGAAGGCCGGCCGCGAAGGACGGGTGGTGTGGATCCTCGCCCCCGACTACGAGGAAGCGCGCCCCCGGACGGCGCCGGAGCACCTCCGGAGCGGCCTCGACGAGCTCGGCCTGCCCCTTGACGGGGTCGAGGCGCCCGACGATGGTCACCACGTCGGCCTCGGGCGGGCACCGCAGGAGCTCGAGCGCCATCTCCCGTCCCCTCCCGCGGTTCACGGGGTCCTGGGGGATGCCGTTCGGCACAACGCGCCGGTGCGGCCGGGGGCGTCGCCCGAACGTCGCAAGCACCGCCCGGCTGACCCCGACCACCTCCCGGCATCGAAGGCCCACCAGCGCAGCCAGAGGCCCGTCCCAGCTGAAGTCGTGCTTGACCCAGACCACGGGGATCGAGGTGCCCGGGGTGGCCAGGCCGGCGAGCAGCGCCGCCTTGACGCCGTTGGCGTGTACAACCGCCGGCCGGGAGCGCCGCAGGACCTCCCTGAGCCGCCAGGCCGCGGGCAGCATCCCGGCGCGGCGCGGCGTCTCGACGACCTCGACCGGGTGGCCGAGCGCTCTCAGGCGCTCGGCGAAGGGGCCGGCCTGGAGGCAGACCACCTGGTTGACCCAGCCGGCGCCGAGTTGGGCGAGCAGCAGCTCGAGATAGCGCTCGGCTCCCCCCAGCCCGGCGTGCGAGGAGACGAAGGTCACGGGCACCGGAGCGGAGCCAGGAGCCCTCGCGCTCACCAGTCATCCCTGCGCGGCGCGCGTCCCCGCGGGACGGCGGCCATGCGCCGGTAGACGGCGAGCCACTCCCGCACCATGCGCTCCGCCGAGTAGGCCGACCGGCGCGCGCGCTGGCAGCGGAGGAGCGACTCGCGGAAGTCCCGGTCGTCGACCACCCGTCGCAGGAGGGCCGCAGCGGAGGCCTCGTCGTGGGCGACTTGAGCGGCGCCGAGGACCTCGCGGTTCGGGCCGATGTCGCTGGCGACCACCACCACGTCGCGGGCCATGGCCTCGAGGATCGAGAGCGGCAGGCCGTCCCAGGCGGTCCAGTGGAGGTAGGCCGTCGCTCCGGCGAGGCGCTCGAGGGCCTCCGCGTGCGAGAGCCATCCGGTCACGGGGACCCCCGCGGAGAGCAGCGCGGCCACGCCGGGCGACCCGGGCTCGCCCCCGCCGATCCAGACCGGCTCCGCCGCCTCGCCCAGCGCCGAGAGGATCCGCGCGCAGGCCTCGGGCCTCCTCTGTGCTCCGGGCCGGCCCATGGCCGCCACGGCGCGACCGTCGGGCGGGGGGCCTTCGAGGGACGGGTCGTCCAACTCCGGGATGCCGTTGGGAACCGCGGTCACCCGCGGAGCACCCAGAACCTCGCGCGCGAGCGCGGCCTCGTCGTGGGACGTCGCCGCGACCAGCCCCATCCGCCGGGCCACCATCCACTCAACCGAGCGGTACGCCGCCCGACGGGGGCGGCTCTCGCTCGTGCGGGTGAACGCGTAGGCGTGTGGCGTGTAGATGGTGGGGGCGCCGCGCGGGAGGGCGAGCGCCGCCACCGCACCGGCGAAGGAGGAGTGCACGTGGATGACGTCGGGAGCGGCGCGGCGCGCCAGGCGCCGCAGCTCCCGGGCGGCGGCCAGCTGGGACCCTGCCGAGCGGCGCTCCCAGCGCATCGGAAGCAGGGACACGGCGGGATCGAAGCCCTCGGCTACGGCCTCCGGGGTCTCGAGTCGCCGCCCGTAGGCGATGGTCATCTCGTGCCCCTCGGCTACGAGGCGATTGGCCACGGTGCGGAGGACCTCGTAGAGCCCTCCGCCGAACCCCTCGGCGATGTGGAAGACTCTCACGTGCCGGGAGTCGGCGCCGCCTGGCGTGAGCGGCCGGGTCCGGACCGACTCAGTACGCCCCCCGGCCCGAGAGCACGGCGGGGACGGTGGCCATCAATATCTCCACGTCCCTGGCCAGTGACCATCCGGCCACGTACTGGTAGTCGAAGCGAATCATCTCCTGGAACGGGACCTCGGACCGTCCGGTGACCTGCCATGGTCCGGTGAGGCCGGGGCGAAGGTCCAGCCGGCGCACCTGCCACGACTGGTCGAGCGCGTTGCTCTCGGGGAGGATCAGCGGACGAGGGCCGACGAGGCTCATCTCGCCGCAAAGCACGTTCCAGAGTTGGGGGAGCTCGTCGAGGGACAGCCGTCGAAGATGGCTCCCCACCCGGGTGATGCGGGGGTCGCTGTGGATCTTGAACATGACTCCGTCGGTCGCCTGATTCTCGGCGACGAACTCCGCCTTGCGCTTCTCCGCGTCGGCGTACATGGAGCGGAACTTCACGAGCTTGAAGGTCTTCGCCTCCCGCCCGGCGCGCACCTGGCGGAAGAAGACCGGCCCGCGCGACTCGAGCTTGATGGCCAGTGCGATGACGGCGAAGAGGGGCGCCAGCAGGAGCAGCCCGACGCCCGAGACCGCGACGTCGAGGACCCGCTTGGCGAAGTGCGAAGAGGGGCTGAGGCGGTGGGCGCCGATCGACAGCAGTGGCATCCCACCGAGCTGGTCGAGGGCCCGCGCGCCCTCCAGGAACTCGAAGAGCCGCGGCACCACGTCCACGGCCACGCTGCGGTCGCGGCAGGACCGGACGACGCGGAGAAGCTCCTCGTGGCTCGCCCGGGAGAAGGCGATCAGCACCCGGTCGACGGCATGGTCCTCCAGCACGTCGGGGAGGTCCTCGAGGCCGCCGAGGGTCGGCAGGTCCGGATGGCCGAGGTCGTGGACGTCGTCGTCGACGATGCCGATCGGGGTGAGGCCGAACTCGGAGTGGCGCTCGAGCTTCTCGACCACCTGCCCGGCGACGACCCCGGAGCCCACGATGACCGTCCGCTGGCGGAGGGGCTCCGAGCTGTGAGCGAAGCCACGCGCGAGCCCGCGTGTCGGGACGCTGAGGGCGGCCGTGGCCAAGGCGGCCACGATTGCGGCTGCGGCGGCGTGCTCGGCGCCCAGGAGGCTCGCGATCGCCAGCAGGGGCCAGGACGCCGCCAAGGTGGCGAACAGCAGGCGCGGGGTGTCGCCGATCCCGCTGGCCCACGAGGAGAGGTCCTCGGCGGTGTAGAGCCCGCAGACGAAGGTGACGGCCGGCCAGCCGAGCGCCACGGCACCTGTGAAGAGGTAGAGGGCCTGGAGGTCCATGCCCCCGACCGTCGCCGCCACCATCCCGCCCACGAGCGCCGCGATGATGTCGGCGCCGAGCAGCAGCCGGCGGAGGACGGACCAGCGCTCCTCGCCGTGGGAGCGCGCCTTCGAGAACTCCGCCTGAAGGGCCGCGGAGGCGGAGCGACGGGAGCCTGTCTGGGCGGGCGCGAGGGAGATGTAGTCCAGGGATTCCTTCATTGCTTCCGTTCTGCGACGATGGTCGGCTCTCTTAACCTATCCACGCCCGACGGCCGATCATACGTAGCGGCACGGCGACCCTAGGTGGTGAGGTACGCGTAGCTATCGACACTCCCCCGCGAACCTTTAGGGCGTGGGGCCTCTCGGCGCTAATAGGAACGTTCTAGGCCGGCTCGTGTCACTGCCTTTCTACGATCAGCCGGTGACCGCGCTCCGCCGCTCCGGCACCGTAGCGCTGCTCATCCTCCCCGGCCTCCTCGCGGCCGCCCTCTCCTTCTCCGCTGGTGGCTACTTCCCCGGCGCCCCCGCGGCGGTGGCCGTCCTGCTGGCCGTGGCGCTCGCGCTGCGCCTCCTCCTCGCTGAGCGGCCCGTCGAGGGGTTGACCCCGTGGATCGTCGTGGCGGGCTCAGCCATGGCGCTCTTCGCCGTCTGGGTGCTCGCGTCGGCGGTCTGGTCCGGCGCGCCGGCCCGGGCGCTGCTCGAGTTCGATCGGGCGCTCGCCTACCTGCTCGCCCTCGTCCTCTTCGGGCTGACGGCGAGGAGGCCCTCCGGGGTGCGCTGGCTCGTCCGCGGGCTCGCGCTCGGGTGGTTCGCGGCGTGCCTCGGCGGGTTCGTCTCCCGGACCCTGCCCGCGACGCTGAGCGTGCCCCCGGACTACGTCGAGGACCGGCTCAGCTATCCGCTGACCTACTGGAACGCCATGGGCCTCGTGGCCGTGCTCGCCCTGATCCTGTGCACGCACCTGGCGAGCAGTGACCGCGAGCCCGTCGCGGCGAGGATCCTCGGTGCCGCGGCGGCGCCGCTGGTCGGCGCCACGCTGCTCCTCACGTTCTCCCGCGGCGCCATCGGCGCCGGCGCGATCGGGCTGCTCGTCTACTTCGTGGTGGCCCGGCCACGCCTGCTGGCGTCGGGACTCCTCGCCGTGGGACCCGCCACGGCCGTGGCCATCGGAGCCGCCTACAACTCCGAGCTGCTCGCGTCCCCCGGCTATGCGGCCCCCGCGGGGGCCGCCCAGGGGGAGCGGCTCGCGCTCCTCACCGCAGGGTGCATGCTGGGGGCCGCCCTGCTTCGCGCGGCGCTGCTGCCGCTCGACACGCTCTCGAGCAGGGTCCGCCTGCCGCCGCGCGTCCGGCGCCCGGCGCTCGCCGCGGTGGCTGTGCTGGCCGGCCTCGGAGTGCTCCTCGCCGTCGTGCGCCTCGACGGGCTCGGCCTGGTCGAACGGCAGTACACCCGCTTCGTCGAGGGCAACACGCTTTCGGCTCAAGGGGGGGACGTGCGCAGCCGCCTCACCGACACCGGGAACAACGGCCGCCTCGCCCACTGGAGGGTCGCGCTCGCCGAGTACCGGGCGGAGCCGATCGTGGGGCGCGGGGCGGGCACCTTCCAGCTCACCTGGTCGCGCGACCGCCCCACGATCTTCGAGGCGAGGGAGGCGCACTCGCTGTACATCGAGGTTCTCTCCGAGCTCGGCCTGGTGGGCGCGGGCCTGCTCGCCATCGGCCTGGGAGCCATCTTCCTCGGCCTGCTGCTGCGCTGCCGCGGTCCGGACCGCGCCGTCCCCGGCGCCGTGCTGGCCGCCGGGCTCGCCTGGGCGCTGCACGCCGGCATCGACTGGGACTGGGAGATGCCGGCCCTGACCCTCTGGTTGTTCGCGCTTGGTGGAGCGATCCTGGCCGCGCCGGCGGCCCCGGACGGCGCGGGCGGCGCAGGAACGGGCCGGAACGCCCGTCTGATGTTGTCGCTCGGCTGTCTCGTCCTCGCCGTGACCCCGGCCCTGGTCGGGTTATCGCAGCTGCGCCTCGTCGACGCGGTCGGCGCCCTCAAGCGGGGCGATTGCCCCGAGGCGATCGACGCCGCCCTGGCCTCGAACGACGCGCTGTCGGCGCGCCCGGAGCCCTTCGAGGTGATTGGCTACTGCGACGCCAAGCTGGGCTTCGGCCCACTCGCGTCCCAGGCGCTCGAGCAGGCCATCGCCCGCGACCCGGAGAACTGGGAGCTCCACTACGGGCTCGCGCTCGTGAAAGGCGCGTTCCGGGTCGATCCGCGGCCTGCCGCGCGTACGGCGCTGCGGCTCAACCCGCGCGGCTCGCTTCCCCGCGAGGCCGCGCGCCGCTTCCGCACCGACGACCCCCGGGAATGGGAGAGGCGGGCCCGAACGGCCCGCCTCCCGATTCCGTGATGGATGACGCTCCGCGCCTCGAGGCGCGGAGCGGCGGATCAGGCGCCCGCGGCCCGGCGGCGGAGGAAGAGCCCGGATCCGAGCATTGCCACGCCGATCAGGAGGATCGGCATCGCCGCAAAGCCGGTGAAGGGCAGCGTGTCCTCGCCGGAGGAGGCCTCCTGGCGGGCGGCCTGGACGGTGCGCGGGCCGTTCCCGTCACCGACCGCCGGCTCCGTGCCCGAGGCGCGGGTGGGCTCGCCGCTCGTGGGATCGCTGGGATCGGTGCCGTCGGTGCCGCTCTCGGTGGCCGGGGCGACGCCGATGCGGTCGGGCCGCGCCTCACGAGGGTCGCCGCCGCTCTCCTCCGCCCTCTTGACCTCGCTCTCCGGGGGCGGGGTCCCTTCCTCGTACACGGCCTTGCTGGCGCTCTGCTCCCCGACGAGGTTCGGGCCGATGGCGAGCGTGGCGCCCGTGCCGCTGGCGATGATGCCGAAGGCGAGCAGGAGGGTGATTAGGAGGCGAGATGTCACGAGAGTTCCTTTCTCGAGGGAGAGCAGGGTCGAACGGCGACGCGCGTCGGCTAGTGCTCTCGCCCGCAGCTTGATCTGGTCGAGCTCCACCGCGCTAGCCTCGGTCCTCTCGTCACGCAGCAGCCGTGCCACGTCTTCGAGGTCCGGGGGAAGGCGGTCGCAGTCCAGAGTCTTCATTGCCCCTTATACGAAGCAGGTGCGACGATCCTGACTGGGGAACAACGCGGACATGCGCGACGCCGACTTCGAGCGCCTCTACGACGAGCAGTCCCAGCCGCTTCTGGCCTTCCTCGTGTACCGCACCGGCGACCGGGGCCTGGCCGAGGATCTGCTTGCCGACACCTTCGAGCGCGCGCTGCGCGCCCGCGCTCGCTTCGACCGCCGCCGCGGGAGCGAGAAGACCTGGCTGTACTCGATCGCCCTCAACCTGCTCCGCGACCATGCCCGCCGCCAGGGCGCGGAGAGCCGGGCGCTCGAGGCCACGGCGGCCGGTCATTCCGAGGCGGCCGGCCCGGGCGGACTCGAGGGCGTCGAACGGCGGGACGACCTCCAGCGCGCCCTCGCGGTCCTGAGCGAGGAGGAGTGCGAGGCGGTCGCGCTGCGTTTCGGGGCGGACCTGAGCGCGCCTGAGATCGCCCGGGTGACCCGACAGCGGCTCACCACCGTGGAGGGGCGCGTGTTCCGCGCGCTGCGCAAGATGCGCGATGCACTCGAGTGAGGGGCGGCCGGCGCGGAAGACGTCTTACGCTCGGGATCCTCTACTGGCTGCTCGTGCTCCTCGTGTCGCTCGCCCTCGCGCTCGCGCTCGTCCTCTTCTTCGAGGCGCGGGACGCCTCTCAGCTTGAGGTCTCCCGGTGGATGGGGTCGCCCGTGGCGTCGGCGGGCTCCTCGGAGGCAAGCCGCGCGAAGACGACGATCCGCTGGGCGGCGCTGTAGAGGGGGTGGCAGGCGGTGAGCACCAGCCGGTCGTGGTCTACGCGGCGGGTCACCTCCGTGGCGGTGGGCGCGACGATCCGTGTCCGCTCGACGCGGTAAGTGAAGCGCCCGTAGGGCATGGTCAGGACCACATCGTCGTCGCGCCGGAGCCGGTTTATGGTGCGAAAGGGGGCGAGGTATGTCGTGCGGTGACCGGCCACGGCCACCGTGCCGCGCTGGCCCGGCAGCGGGGTCCTCGGGTAGTGGCCAGGGCCGCGCCGCAGTGGCCCTCGCGAGGTGCCCTCGACGACCGCATAGGATCGCTCGAGGGTGGGGAGCTCGATGCGGCCGATGGCTCCGCCCCGGTCCGCGCTCCTGGCGAACCGAGCCGCCGCCTCGACCAGCCTCTCGCGGCAGGCCGCGTCGGTGCAGGGCTTCCGGGGGCGCTGTGGGAGCGAGCGCTCGAGCTGGTCGGTGAGCCCCGCCTGCTCGCGGGCGGCGAGGAGCGAGGAGAGCGGCTCCTGCCAGGTGAGGGTGGCGGCGGCGTCTCCGACGAGGAGCACCCCGCTCGTGGCCAGCACCGAGGCGAAGAACCGCACCACGGCCCTCATCGCGGCGGCGGGGCCTCCTCCGGCCCAGGGAGGCCCGCATGGTCCGCTCCGGCGCCCGGGCCGACAGCGCGGCCGGATCGATCTCGCCCGGCGCTCATGCCGTCCAGGGTAGGCTCTCCCGTCTAGAGTCCGGGCCTTTCTACAGAGCGAACGACGGAAGTAGGTTCCCCAATGGCCAAGCAGATGTCACCGCTGCCCGACGCCAAGTCCGTCCGGGTCAACCCCTCGGCCGAGGAGCTCAAGGAGCTCGCCGCGCAGATGCCGAACGCCCAGGAGACGAGGTACGGCAACCTGAACGTCCAGACCGAGGTCCTCGCCCGGTCGAAGGGCTCCACCTTCCTGGTGGTCGACGATCCGGACTCGGCGTCCTCGCAGGCCGTGACCCGCGAGGAGGGCGAGCGCCTCGCGCGGCTTCAGGACGACTACATCGCCGGGCAGGACATGCTGATCGTGGACGGCTACATCGGGAACGACGCCGAGTACCGCACCGCGGCGCGGCTCTACATCGAGGCGGCCAACGCCAACATCGCCGGGATGCAGAAGCAGCTCTACTTCGCGGTCGAGGACGCCGACTCGTTCCAGCCCGAGCTGACGGTGATCTACACGCCCAACCTGAGGGTCGAGGGCTACCCCGACGACCGCGTCATCGCCGTCGACCTCGAGGCGGGGGTCACGCGTGTGTGCAACTCCGACTACTTCGGCGAGTCGAAGAAGGGCGGGCTGCGCATGTGGAACAAGCTCGTCTTCGACCGTGGCGGGCTGCCGCTGCACGCCGGGTGCAAGGTCATCCCCACCGACTCCGGGGACAAGGTGGGCCTCATCGTGGGGCTCTCGGGCACCGGCAAGACCACCACGACCTTCACCAAGCAGAACGGCTCCCTGCCGGTGCAGGACGACTTCGTGGCCATGATGCCGGGCGGCAAGGTGTACGCCACCGAGGCCGGCTGCTTCGCGAAGACCTTCGCCCTCTCCGCGGACGACGAGCCCACCATCCACGGGGCCGTCACGAAGCCCGAGGCCTACCTCGAGAACGTCTCTCAGGACGAGTCGGGCGAGCTCGACTTCTTCGACACGAGCTACACCAAGAACGGTCGGGCCACCTTCTCGTTCTCCTCCATCGAGGCGGGCGACGCCCGGGAGCTGGCCGCGGCGGACTTCCTGCTCATCCTCAACAGCAACGAGAACGTGATCCCGGCGGTGGCCAAGCTGAACGCCGAGCAGGCGGCGGCCTACTTCATGCTCGGCGAGACCCAGGGCACGAGCGCGGGCGGCAAGGACGAGGAGGGCAAGAACCTCCGGGTGCCGGGCACCAACCCGTTCTTCCCGGACGACCACGACCACCAGGGCAACCGCTTCCTCGAGCTCATGGCCGAGCACCAGCTCGACGTGTACCTGATGAACACCGGCCGGGTGGGGGGCTCCGAGGAGCAGGAGGGCTCTCGCAAGGTCGAGATCAAGCACTCCTCGGCCATCGTCAAGGCGATCGCGGAGGGCACCATCGAGTGGGAGGACGATCCCGACTTCGGCTACCGGGTGGCGGCGAGCGTTCCCGACCTCTCCGAGGACGACGGCCCGGTGCTCCGCCCGACCGAGCTCTACGAGGCGCAGGGGCGCGAGGACGAGCACGCGAGGTTCGTCGAGCGGCTGAAGGGCGAGCGGGAGGAGTTCCTGAGGAAGTTCCCGGGGCTCTCCGACGAGATCATCGCCGCAGTCCGTTAGGCCCGACTGACCTGCGCGATACGGGGTCATCGGTCGCTCGCCTGCTTTCGCAGGCCACGCTCCCTGCTTCCCCCGCCTAGCTTGGTCCTCGGGCCTACCGGACCTCGAGGCCTCCAGCCCCCTTGACCAGCGACTAGTGCAGCGTTCCTGAAGTGGGTTGTTGTTTGGCGGCCTTGGCGAGGATCTCGTCTGAGGTCTTGGTCCAGATGAAGGGTTGGGCGCGTTGGTTGTAGCCGTCGATGAAGTGCTCGATCGCGGCGATCAGTTCGGGGACGTTGTGGTAGATGCCGCGGCGGACCTGCTGCTTGGTGAGGATCGAGAACCAGATCTCGACCATGTTCATCCATGACGCCGAGGTCGGGGTGAAGTGGAAGTGCACGCGCTTGTGACGCTCAAGCCACTTCTTGACCTCGGGCGTTGAGTGCGTTGAGGAGTTGTCGAGC
>JBPCRE010000147.1:0-7242 GCA_050997195.1 Thermoleophilaceae bacterium | reverse complement strand
AGGCCATCGCGGCGATGGCCTGGGCGCCGCCCATGCGGTAGACCTCGAGCACGCCGCACAGCCCACAGGCGGCGAGGATCACCGGGTGGCCCTGGCCGCCCGGGCCCGGCGGGGCGCACACCGCCACCTCGTCCACGCCCGCGGCCCTCGCCGTCTCGGCGGCCATCACCACCGTGGAGGCATAGGGAGCTCGCCCGCCCGGCACATACACGCCCACCCGGCGCACGGGGACCTCGGCCACCTCCACGCGGTGGCCCTCGGCGAGCTCTATGGCCACGTCGTCGTGGAGCTGGGCCCGGGCCACCTGCCCCACGTTCACCCGCGCGGTATCGAGAGCGGCGAGCACGACCGGCTCGAGCAGCCCGAGCGCGCGCTCGATCTCCTCCTCCGGCACGCGCAGTCGCTCGGGGGCCACCTCGGCGTGGTCGAAGCGGGCGGTCAGGCGCGAGACGGCCTCGTCGCCTCCCGCGCGCACCTCGTCGAGGATGGCGCGCACCTCGCCCTCCACGGCGGCGGCCGGGCGCGAGAGGGCCCGGATCTCGGCGGCGTCGGCCCCGCGCGGGAAGCGGGCGATCCTCACGGCGCGGCCCCGGCGGGCCGGAGCATCGCGCGCCTCACGCCGAGGTGGCCGCGCGCAGGCGCGCCACGAGGTCGTCGACGGCCGCGGCCTTCAGCTTGTGGGCCACGGGGTTGGCGATCAGCCGCGCGGTGCACACCTCGATCTCCTCGCGCTCGGCCAGGCGGTTCTCCCGGAGGGTCGCGCCCGAGGCGGTCAGGTCCACGATCGCGTCCACGAGCCCGGTCAGCGGCGCGAGCTCGACCGAGCCCTTGACCTCGACGATCTCGGCCTGGCGCCCGGTGCCGTTGAAGTGCTGGGCGGCGATCACGGGATACTTGGTGGCTACGCGGACCACCCCGAGCCGGGTGAGAGACTCGGCCAGGGCGTCGGGGCCCTCGGGCTGAGCCACGATCATCCGGCAGCGACCGAAGCCGAGGTCGAGCAGCTCGTAGACCTCGCGGTGGGCCTGCTCGAGCAGCACGTCCTTGCCGGTGATCCCCACGTCGGCGGCCCCGTGCTCCACGTAGGTGGGCACGTCGCTCGGGCGCATGGTCACGACGCCGATGTCGGCGAACAGGAGCTTTCGGTCGTTCTCGCGCACCTCGGAGGTGTCGATCCCCAGGCGGTCGAGCACGTCGAGGGTCTCGCCGAGGAGCGCTCCGCGGGGCACGGCGATGGTGAGCGGGGCGCCCTGGACCGTCACCGCAGGCGCTCCTCCTCCGCCTGGGCGACGTGGGCGCGCTGGATGTCGAGGGCGATGCCGCACGCCGGCAGGGGCCGGCCGAAGCGCCCGAGCAGGTCGTCGTAGCGCCCGCCGCCGCCGAGGGCGAATCCCACCGCCGGGTCGTAGAGCTCGAACACCGAGCCCGTGTAGTAGCCGAGCTCGCGCACGAGGCCGAGGTCGAAGATCACCCGGTCGGCCACGCCGCGCTCGGCGAGCAGCTCGTGGCAGCCCTTCAGGCGCTCGCCGGCGGCCGCCGCGGGACCTCCCGCGAGGCGGTCGAGCACCTCCGGCCCACCGCGGAGCCGCGGGAGCTCGGCCAGCAGCTCGGCGTCCGGGCCGCGGATGCCCAGCCGATCGATGCGCGCCTCGAGCCCCACCAGGTCGCGGCGGGTGAGCGTCTCGAGAAGCGCCGCGCGCTCGGCCTCGGCCACGCCGAGCTCGTCGAGCAGCGTCCGGTAGAGCGAGCCGTCCCCGATGCCCACGCGGTGGCGGGTGAGCCCCGCGTCCTCGAGCCCCGCGAGCATGAGGCCCACCACCTCGGCCTCGCCCGCGGGGGTGGGCACGCCGATGAGCTCGATGCCCGCCTGCAGGAACTCGCGAGGCCGCCCGCTGCGCGCCTCGACGGCGCGGTAGGCGAGGGCGAAGTAGGCGAACCGCAGCGGGGGCTCGGCGTCGGGGTACCGCGAGGCCACCATCCTCGCCACCGGGATGGTCATGTCCGAGCGCAGCACGAGAACCTCTCCGCGCTCGTCGAAGAGCCGGTAGCCGGCGCCCGCCGCGCGCTCGTCGCCACGACGCAGAACCTCCTCGTACTCCATCGAGGGCGTGCGGACCTCTCCGTACCCGCCTCGCTCGAACGCCTCGCGCAGTCGGGCCATGATCGCGCGCAGCTCGCGCATCTCGTCGGGCAGGACGTCGCGCGTGCCCGTGGGGATCGGATGGATCACAGACGTGGGAAGTGTTCCAGCCGCGCGCGGTGGGCTCGGGCGAGGCGCCCGCGGGTCAGGCGGGGGCGCGGTCGGAGGCCACCCGCTCGATACGGGCGCCGAGGCCGCGAAGCCGCTCGTCGATTCGCTCGTAGCCCCGGTCGATCTGGCGCACGTTGCCGATCTCCGAGGTGCCGTCCGCGCACAGAGCGGCGATGAGCATGGCCATGCCGGCTCGGATGTCCGGGCTCTCCATGCGCTGGCCGTGGAGCCGGCTCGGGCCGGCCACCACCGCGCGGTGGGGATCGCAGAGGATGACCCGCGCCCCCATGGACACGAGCTTGTCCACGAAGAACAGCCGGTTCTCGAACATCTTCTCGTGGATGAGGAGCATCCCCTCGGCCTGGGTGGCCATGGCCAGCGCGATCGAGGTTAGGTCGGCCGGGAAGGCGGGCCAAGGACCGTCCTCGATCTTCGAGGTGGCGTTGCCGTCGTCGTCCTTGACGCGCAGGCGCTGGCCGGCGGGCACCAGCACGTCGCTGCCGGAGAACTCGATGCGGCAGCCGAGGCGCTCGAAGGCGAGGCGGGTCATGCGCAGGTCGCCGGGCACGGCGTCGCGCACGCGCAGCTCGCCGCCGGTCACCGCGGCCAGGGCCACGAAGCTCGCGATCTCCAGGTAGTCGGGCCCGATCCGGTAGTCGGCGCCTCCGAGGGACTCGCGGCCGTGCACGATCAGCACGTTGGAGCCGATCCCCTCCACCCCGGCGCCCATCTGGAGCAGCATGCGCGCGAGGTCCTGCACGTGTGGCTCCGAGGCGGCGTTGTGGATCACCGACGAGCCCGGTGTGAGGGCGGCGGCCATGAGCGCGTTCTCGGTGGCCATCACCGAGGGCTCGTCGAGGAAGAAGTCGCCCGCCCGAAGCCCGCGGGGAGCCGCGAGGCGGTACGCGCGCCGATCGGACTCGACCACCGCGCCGAGCGCCCGGAAGGCGTCGAGGTGGGGATCGAGGCGGCGGCGACCGATGACGTCCCCTCCCGGTGGGGGCATCTCCGCCGCGCCCCTCCGGGCCAGCAGCGGTCCGGCCAGCAGGAAGGAGGCACGGATGCGTTGGGCCAGCTCGGGGTCCACGTCGTTGTCGTCGAGGTCGGCCGCGCAGAGGGCCACCGCGTTCTGCTCGCGCCACTCCACCCGCACGCCGAGGCCGGCGAGCAGCCCGAGCATCGCGTCCACGTCGGCGATGCGCGGCACGTTGCGGACGATCACCTCCTCCTCGGTGAGCAGGCACGCGGCGAGCGTGGGCAGCGCGGCGTTCTTGTTCCCCGCCGGGGCGATGGTGCCGGACAGCGGGTAGCCGCCTTGGATGACGAATTTCTCCATGCGAGCGGCCGCCCAACGAGAGGGCTCGGACGGCGCGGAGAGGGTAGCCGAGGACACGCCGCCCCCTCATTCGCCCCGTGGGCCGGAAGCCCTTCCGCCCGCTCGGCTAGCGTGCGCGAGGTGACCGTCTCCCGCGAGGCCGCGTGGCAGCTCTTCACCGAGTGGACCGAGTCGGAGTCGCTACGCGCCCACGTCCTCGGCGTCGAGGCGGCGATGGTGCACTACGCCCGCCTCGGCGGAGAGGACGAGGAGCTCTGGGCCGCCACCGGCATCCTCCACGACCTCGACTACGAGCGCTACCCCGACCTCGAGACCGGCCACCCTCGCATGGCCCTCGTCGAGCTCCGGCGCCTCGACTACCCGAGGAGCTGATCGACGCGGTGGCCGGCCACGCCGACTTGCTCGGCGTCCCTCGGGTGACCCCACTGGCCAAGACGCTCTACGCCGTCGACGAGCTCTCGGGCTTCGTAGCCGCGTGCGCCCGGGTGCGGCCCACCGGCCTCGACGGGCTGACGCCGAAGTCGGTGAAGAAGAAGCTCAAAGCTCCGAGCTTCGCCGCCGGCGTGGGCCGCGCGGAGGTGGCTCGGGGGGCCGAGGAGCTCGGAGTGGACTTCGACCTCCACGTGGCTCGCGTCATCGAGGCGATGCAGGCGCGGGCCGAAGAGCTCGGCCTGGCACCCGCGCACGGTTAGAGCTGTCGTCTTCGCCATCCCCCGTACCGCGGGATGGATGGCCCAGTGGCTCGAGATGGTCAGCGACCAGCGTCCGCTACGCCGGCCCGGCCCGATTCCGTCCGCCCCTCCCCCTAGGTTGCCGAACGCATGTTCGCGCAGCTAGCAGAACGCCTACGCCGTGGGATCGATCTGTCGATCGAGTTCGCCACCCTCGGCGAGTACCGCTGGGCCGGAGCGGTCGAGGCCGATGGGGCTCTCTGGGGTCTCGCCTGGCACGATCCTCACCCCGGGGACCGCTGCGGAAGCCGCCGTCGGGACACCGACCCCCTCAGCGGTAGCCGCGAAGTTCGAGCCGATCGCGGAACCACGCGATCGGCTGGGAGCGCTTGCCTTCCGTCGAGCCGTCGAGCTCCACGAAGGCGAGGAAGAGCTCCGTGTCCGTGACCCTGTCCATCATCGTCTCGAAGGCGTCTTCGTTGAGCTCCCCGGTGCGGCGCCAGCGCCGCCACAGGGCGTAGGGGCGATCATGGAGCTCTATGACGCTGAGCATGTGCTCGTCGTCGGTGTAGCCCTCCGCGAAGCGCCGAGCCCGCATGGCGTGGTGATTCTCTCCCGTGCGGGGAAGTCGGTAGTTCACACGCCCCTTGAACGCATCGTGCACGATCGAGACGAGCCGCAGCAGGTGCCGCCGTTCGCCGGTCTCGCCATGGGCCTCGATCCTGCGGAGCAGATCGCTCACGTGGGCTGCCACGCTGCCCTCCGGATGCCCGGGGCGGGGCGTGCCCCATGCGAGTCCCTCGAGGAGCTCGGGGTCCTCTGCCAGCGCCCGCTCGAGCTCGGTCTCCGGCTCGTAGCCGGCAATGAGCTCACCGACCCGCACAATCACCACGCTACCCGCCGTCCCCCGACCCGGAGCGCCGGCGTCAGTGGACTCGCTCGGCCCTCCAGCCCGCCTCGTGCCGGGAGAGGACCACTCGGGCCTCGCCCTCCGGGCCGGCGGCCACGAGCTCGGCGCGATCCTCGGTCACCCCCGGACGGTCGTCGACCAGCACCACGACCAGGGTGTCGTAGGAGTCGCCGGGGCGCTCTTCGGCGAGGGCCCGCCAGGCGGCTTCCTCGAGGGCCCGCCGATCCCAGCCCTTGTCCGTGGCCCGCGCTTCCTCGAGCGCCTGATCGGCCTCGGCCACGTGGCGGGCGTACTCCGCAGGGGCGGCGCCGTAGCGCCGGCGGTTGGCCACCAGGCCACCGACGAAGAAGATCACCAACAGGGCCGCGAGCACGATCAGCACGATGGTCAGGACGGACACGCGGCGAGTGTACGAGGTGGAATCGTGGCACGCGCGCGCCCGCGAGCTACCCGCCGGGAGCCCCGTCTGCGGCGTCCGAGAGCAGGGCCCGCGTCACGCCGCGAACCGTCCGGGTGCCGTAGCCGTGCGAGGGATCGCCATCGGTGAGGACGGCGATGGAAAGCACCCGTTCCCCGTCCTCGAGTCGCCCGGCCTGGTGCACGAGGCGCCCGCGGGCCGTGGGGCGCCAACCGCCCTTGAAGTAGACCCGCCAGCGCGGTCGAGCAGCGGCGGGTATGCCCCACGACTGCGCGGGCACGATCGACGACAGCAGCCCGCGCGCGTACTCGCGGTGGCGTGCGGGCAGCAGGCGGTCGAGCCGATGAAAGAGCCGGGCCTGATCGGCGGCGGTGATCCGTGCGCCGGGCCACCTGCCGTTCACCGAGAAGTCACGCATGTGCGCCGCTCGGGCCACCGCCCGAAGCCCGCCGTCTCCGACTTCGCGGTGAACGGCCGTGGCCTGGGCGTTCCCCGACCTGCGGATCATGGGCCCCAACAGCCGTCGCTCGCCGCTTCCGAGCCCTCGGCCGGAAGCGCGGCGAAGATGACCGACGAGCAACATGGCCTTGACCACGCTCGCCGAGACGTAGCGGCGGCGGAGGTGCGAGCCCCGGAGGCGGCCCTCGGTGTCGATCACCGCAAAGGACCCGACTCCCGCACGGCCCCGGAGGTAGTCCTGCGCCCGCCCTACGGCCCCCGGGCTCGGCACGGCGGCATCGGTCCGGTCACCGTCGACCGCAGAAGCGGGCTTGTCCACGGATGACATCGCAGCAGCCGGCGCCCTCCCGCGACACCCGCGGCCCGGGTCGTCAGACCAAACCGCGAGTGGGGCGCACGGCCCCGGACCGAACACGCCCCCCACGTCCAGAGCCTCCACCGGCCTCGACATGGCCTCCGCGGGACCCGCCCCGCACGACAGCGCCGCGACCACCGCGGCGACCACCGCGGCCGCACTCCAGGCTGGCGATGCATTCAGCCTCATCACGGATAGAAGCTAGTCCGCGGGCCCGAGCCGGCCCGTTCCCCGACGGGAGCGGCGCCCCCCCGGACGGGGCGGGCCACTCCCGGAAGTACATCGGCGGCGACCTACTCTCCCAGGCCCTTTCGGGCCAAGTACCATCGGCGCTGAGGGGCTTAACTGCTCTGTTCGGAATGGGAAGAGGTGTCTCCCCCTCGCTATGACCACCGAAAAGGTGGAGAGACCGTGCTCACGCACGAACCTTCAAAACCGCACAGTCGGCGCAGAAGCGCTGGGCATCAAAGTAACCGTCAAGCCCTCGAAGCATTAGTACCGGTGCGCTGAAGGCATTGCTGCCCGTACACGCCCGGCCTATCAACCTGGTGGTCTTCCAGGGCTCTTACTCCCTTGAAGGGATGGGAGAACTCATCTCGAGGTGGGCTTCCCGCTTAGATGCTTTCAGCGGTTATCCCATCCAGACGTAGCTAACCTGCGATGCCCTTGGCAGGACAACAGGTACACCAGAGGTCTGTTCATCCCGGTCCTCTCGTACTAGGGACGACTCCTCTCAATTCTCCAACGCCCACGGCAGATAGGGACCGAACTGTCTCGCGACGTTCTGAACCCAGCTCGCGTACCGCTTTAATGGGCGAACAGCCCAACCCTTGGGACCGACT
>JBPCRE010000125.1:0-10702 GCA_050997195.1 Thermoleophilaceae bacterium | reverse complement strand
AGAAGAACGTCTACTGCGTGATCCGCGGTCCGTTCAAGGACAAGGACTCGCGCGAGCACTTCGAGATCAGGACTCACAAGCGCCTGATCGACATCCTTCAGCCGACTCCGAAGACCGTCGACTCGCTTCAGCGGCTCGACCATCTCCCCGCCGGCGTGGACATCCAGATCCAGCTGGTATGACCGGATACCGTCGCATTCCTGCGTCCTCGGTCGCTCGCGTGCTCTCGCACGCGTCGCTCCCTGCGTCCTTGCCTGCCTCGGTCCCCGCGTCCTACGAGGGCGTTCTAGGTGGCCGCGCTGATCGGCAAGAAGCTCGGGATGACCCAGTTCTTCAAGGAGGACGGGAGGGTCGAGCGCGTGACCGTGGTCGAGGCCGGGCCCTGCCTGTTCACCGCGGTGCGCTCCGTCGAGCTCGACGGCTACGAGGCCGTGCAGCTCGGCTTCGGGGCGGTGGCCGAGAAGCGGTTGACCAAGGCCGAGCGCGGGCACCTGGCGAAGGTCGGCGCGCCGCCCGTTCGGCACCTCGTGGAGTTCCGCGACGAGGCGGGCGAGCTCCAGCTCGGAGAGACGGTGACCGTCGAGGCCTTCGAGGCCGGCCAGAGGGTCAAGGTGGCCGGCGTCTCCAAGGGCAAGGGCTTCCAGGGCACGATCAAGCGCCACAACTTCTCGCGCGGCCCGGCGAGCCACGGCTCCCACAACGTTCGCGCTCCCGGCTCGATCGGGGCTTCGGCCACGCCTTCGCGCGTGTTCAAGGGCATCCGCGGCCCGGGTCAGATGGGCAACAAGCGCGCGACTCAGCGTGGCCTCGAGGTCGTGGACGTAAAGCCCGAGCAGAACCTGCTGCTCGTACGCGGATCGGTCCCCGGCCCGAAGGGCGCCACCGTCGAGATCCGGAGCGACTCCTGATGGCCGCTCAAGCACGAGCGCTCGCCGGCTCCGGCTCGGTCGAGCTCCCCGAGGCCGTGTTCGCGGAGCCCTACCACCCGTGGATCGTGCACGAGGCGGTGCGGGCCGAGCAGAACGCCCGGCGGGCGGGCACCCACTCCACCAAGACGCGGGCCGAGGTCGCCATGACCGGCGCCAAGGCATTCCGCCAGAAGGGCACGGGCCGGGCCCGTGCCGGCGCGCTCTCCGCCCCCCAGCGGGTCGGCGGAGGCATCGCCTTCGGCCCGAAGCCGCGCCACTACACCGTGAAGGTCAACCGCAAGGCCCGGCGCCGGGCGATGCGCGCGGCTCTCTCGGTGCACGCCGACCGCGGCTCGATCGGCGTGCTCGACGCCGCTGCCTTCGAGACGCCCTCCACGCGCCGTGCCGTGGAGGCCCTCGAGGACTTCGCCGTCGGCAAGGTGCTCGTGCTCGTCGCCCGGGAGGGCGAGGAGAACTGCGTCAAGTCCTTCCGCAACCTCCCGCGGGTAAGGGTCCTCCCGGTCGAGGAGGCGGGGGTGTCCGACGTGATCGGCGCCGCACGTCTCGTGGTCTCCCAGGGTGCGCTGTCGCACTTCGAGGCGCTCGCGCCCGAGCGGGAGCGCACCCGCTCCCGCACCGAGGCGGTGGCCTCGTGAACGCACGCTCGGTGATCGTGCGGCCGGTGATCTCGGAGAAGTCCTACGAGCTGCTCGCGGCCAACAAGTACACCTTCCGGGTGCATGACCGCGCCCACAAGACGCAGATCCGCCAGGCCGTCGAGGAGGTCTTCGGCGTGCGCGTGCTCGAGGTGCAGACCATGAACGTGAGGCCGAAGCCCAAGCGCCGCGGCTACACCGCCGGCACGACCAGGCGCTGGAAGAAGGCGGTCGTGCAACTGCACGCCGAGGACTCGATCGAGCTGTTCGAAGGCATGGAGGGGTAGGGAGCTCGATGGCCATTCGTAAGCACAAGCCCACGAGCCCGGGGCGCCGGTTCGCCACCTGGTCCGATCACTCCGAGGTCACGCGCTCCGAGCCCGAGAAGTCCCTCGTCGAGGGGCTCACCAAGAGCGGCGGCCGCAACGCCCACGGGCGCATCACCTCGCGTCACCGCGGCGGGGGTGCCAAGCGCAAGTACCGGCGGATCGACTTCAAGCGTCGCAAGGACGGGATTCCCGCCCGGGTGGCCACCATCGAGTACGACCCGAACCGCACCTCCTACATCGCCCTCCTGCACTACCTCGACGGTGAGAAGCGCTACATCCTCGCCCCGCGGCGGCTGCGCGTGGGGGCCACGGTGGAGTCCGGGGAGAGCGCCGACATCCAGATCGGCAACTGCCTGCCCATCCACCGGATCCCCACGGGCACCACGGTGCACTGCGTGGAGCTCACACCCGGCCGCGGGGGGCAGATGGGGCGCTCGGCCGGCACGTCCATCCAGCTCGTGGCCAAGGAGGGCGATCGCGCGACGCTGCGCCTGCCCTCGGGCGAGATGCGCCTCGTCCGGGCGGAATGCCGCGCCACCATCGGGGCCATCGGCAACGAGGAGCACCAGAACATCGACATCGGGAAGGCGGGCCGCAGCCGCCACAAGGGTCGGCGACCGCAGACGCGCGGGACGGCCATGAACCCGGTGGACCATCCGCACGGCGGCGGCGAGGGTTCGACCACGCCGGGCCGCCACCCGGTCACTCCCTGGGGCGTGCCCACCCTCGGCTACCCCACCCGCAAGAAGCGCAAGCCCTCGGATCGGTACATCGTGCGCGGCCGTCGCCGCGGGAAGAGGAAGTAGCCGTGTCACGCTCGTCGAAGAAGGGGCCGTGGGTCGAGGAGCGCCTCATGGGCCGCATCGAGGCCATGAACTCCTCGGGGCAGCGGCAGATGATCAGGACGTGGTCGCGCCACTCCACGATCTTCCCGGAGATGGTCGGCCACACCATCGCCGTGCACGACGGCCGCAAGCACGTGCCGGTGTTCGTCTCCGAGACGATGGTGGGGCACAAGCTCGGCGAGTTCGCCCCCACCCGACTGTTCCGCGGTCACGCCGGTGGCGACCGCGCCCGGATGAGGTGAGCGAGAGGCCATGAGCATCGAGAGCCGCGAGGACGAAGAGCGCACGGACGACGACGGCGAGCCGCCGGTCGAGCCCGAGACGCCGGAGAGCGGGGAGGCCGACACGCCCGAGGCCGGGTCGGGCGATGAGGGCGCCGAGGCCACGCCGGGCGAGGCCGTGGACCCCACCGCGAGCGAGGAGCCGGAGGGCGATCGGCCCGCCGCTCGCCGCCGCCCACCTCGGGGCTCCTCCGAGGTCCCCGTCTCGAGCCCGGCGAGCCCCGCCCGACGGGGCGGTGGCTCCTCACGCCGTCGCGACGCCTCACCGCGGGCCGATCGAGAGCGCGCCGTCGAGGTCCGCGCCCAGGCCAAGTACGTGCGCACCGCGCCCCGCAAGGCCCGTCTGGTGATCGACCACATCCGCGGCAAGGACGTGGAGCAGGCCCGCGCCATCCTCACCCTCACCACGCGCGCCGCCGCCGTGGACGTGCTCAAGCTGCTCGACTCCGCTGTGGCCAACGCGGAGAACAACCACGAGTTGGTGGCCGACGAGCTGAAGGTCGGCCGCGCCTACGTGGACGAGGGCCCTACCCTCAAGCGTTACCGCCCGCGGGCGCTCGGCCGTGCAACGCAGATCCGCAAGCGCACGAGTCACATGACGATCGCCCTCACCCCGAAGGAGTAGTTGGACGTATGGGACGCAAAGTCCACCCCGAGAGTCTCCGCGTGGGCTACATCCACGACTGGAAGGCCAACTGGTTCAACGAGCGCGAGTTCGCGGACTACCTGAACGAGGACATTCGCGTGCGTCATCACATCGAGACGAAGCTCGCGCACGCCGGCCTGTCGAAGATCAGCATCAAGAAGAACAAGAGCGAGGTGGAGGTCAACATCCACACCGCTCGCCCCGGCATCGTGATCGGCAAGTCGGGCTCGGAGGTGGACGCCCTGCGCAAGGAGCTCCACCGGATGACCCAGAAGTCGGTCAAGGTCAACATCCTCGAGATCAAGCGCCCCGAGCTCGACTCGAAGCTCGTGGCTCAGTCCATCGCCGAGCAGCTACAGAACCGCGTGGCCTTTCGGCGCGCCATGAAGCGCTCGCTCACCTCGGCCATGCGCTCCGGCGCCAAGGGCGTGAAGGTGCAGGTCTCGGGGCGGCTGGGCGGCGCCGAGATGGCCCGCACCGAGGGCTACTCGGATGGGCGGGTGCCGCTGCACACCCTGCGCGCCGACATCGACTACGGCTTCTACGAGGCCCGAACCACCTTCGGCCGCATCGGCGTGAAGGTGTGGATCAACAAGGGCGAGATCATGCCCACCGGCTTCGCGTCGGACCTGACCTCCATGGAGGCTCCGAAGCAGTCGGGCGGCGGCGGCCGACGGGGCGGGGGTGGACCGGGCGGCCAGGGCGGAGGTGGCGCAGGACGCGGTCGCGACGGCCAGGGCGGCGGCGGGCGACGGCCCCAGCGCGGGCCCCAGCAGGATCGCGCGCCGGGCGGCTCCGGAGGACCCGGAAGCCCCGGCGAGGGCGGTGGCGCTCCCTCGCGAGGCGGCCAGGGAGCCCAGGCCGGACCCGGCGCGGAGGGCAGCGGCGGCACCATGGACCCGGGAAAGCCCTCGTAGATGCTGTCCCCCAAGCGCGTCAAGCACCGCAAGCAGCACCGCGGCCGACGGGCCGGGTTCTCGCGCGGCACCACCAACGTGACCTTCGGGGAGTACGGGCTGAAGGCGCTCGACCGCGGGTGGATCACCAACCGCCAGATCGAGGCCGCCCGGATCGCCATGACCCGGAAGATCAAGCGCGGCGGCAAGGTGTGGATCAACATCTTCCCGGACAAGCCCGTGACCAAGAAGCCGGCCGAGACCCGCATGGGCTCCGGCAAGGGCTCACCCGAGGGATGGGTGGCCGTGGTCAAGCCGGGCAAGGTGATGTTCGAGCTCGCGGGCGTGCCCGAGCCGCTCGCCCGCGAGGCCATGCGGCTGGCCAGCCACAAGCTCCCCCTGAAGACCAAGTTCGTGCTTCGCGAGGGCGCCGAGTCGGAGACCGAGGCGTGAAGTCCGCCGAGGTGCACGCACTCGATGACGCGCGGCTCGTCGAGTGGGTCGGTGAGCGACGCCAGGAGGTCTTCAACCTGCGCTTCCAGCACGCCACCGGGCAGCTCGAGAACACCGCGCGGATGGGCAGCTCGAAGCGCGAGCTCGCGCGCGGGCTCACGGTGGCCCGCCAGCGCGGCATCGACGTGGAACGTGAACTGCGGAGGCAACGCGATGAGTAACGGCAACCGGTCGGAGCCCGCTGCCCGCCAGCAGCCGGAGGTCCGCAAGCAGAAGGCCGCCACGAGGCGGCGCCGGCGCGAGCGCGAGCGCGCTCGGCGGCCAGAGGGATCGGCCGAGACGGTGCCCACGGCGCCGGACCCCTCGAAGCTCGGCACGGGTGCGCCCCGGGAGCGCTTGGGGCTAGTGGTCTCCGACAAGGCCGACAAGACCATCACCGTGCGCATCGACAGCGCCCGCAGGCACCGCCAGTACAAGAAGATCATCCGCAGGTCGATGACCCTCCACGCCCACGACGAGCGAAATCAGGCGGGCGTGGGCGACACGGTGCGCGTCGTCGAGAGCCGTCCCCTGAGTGCCACCAAGCGCTGGCGCCTCGTGGAAGTCACGGAGCGGGCCCGATGATCCAGGTGGAGAGTCGCCTTCGCGTGGCCGACAACACGGGTGCCCGTGAGCTGCTCTGCATTCGCGTGTCGGGCGGCTCGCGGCGGCGATACGCCGGGGTGGGGGACACGATCGTCGGCACCGTCAAGCAGGCCATCCCCCGCGGCACCGTGAAGAAGGGCGAGGTGGTCACGGCCGTGGTCGTGCGCACCCGCAAGGGCTTCGGCCGCGACGACGGCACCTACATCGCCTTCGACGAGAACGCCGCGGTGATCATCGACGTGCAGAACAACCCGAGGGGCACGCGCATCTTCGGCCCTGTGGCACGCGGGCTGCGCTAGCGCAACTTCATGAAGATCATCTCGCTGGCCCCGGAGGTGCTCTGACCATGGGCTCGTTCAAGATCCGTCGTGGCGACACGGTGAAGATCATCGCCGGCAAGGACCGCGGGAAGACCGGAGAGGTCAAGAGCGTGGAGCCGAAGCGGGACCGCGTGTACGTGGAAGGCCTCAACCTGCGCAAGCGCCACTCCCGACCGACCTCGGTGCGCGACACCCAGCGCGGTGGCGAGGTGGGCGGAGTGATCGAGGTCGAGGGCCCCGTGCACATCTCGAACGTAATGCTTCTCGACCCGAAGTCCGGCGATCCCACCCGCGTGGGCTCGCGTCGGGGCGAGGACGGCCGGCGCCAGCGCATCGCTCGCGCCTCCGGGGAGACGATCGATTAGATGCCCGTCGCCCCTCCCAAGGTCAGCCCGCGACTCAAGGGCCGCTACGAGCAGGAGATCGCGCCCGCGCTCGCCGAGCGCTTCCGCTACTCGAGCTCGATGCAGATCCCTCGCCTCGTGAAGATCAGCCTCAACATGGGGGTGGGTGACGCCAAGCAGGATTCCCGCATGCTCGAGGCCGCCCAGGAGCAACTGGCCACCATCGCCGGGCAGAAGCCGAACGTGCGTCGCGCGCGCCTGTCGATCGCCGGGTTCAAGCTGCGCGACGGCATGCCCGTCGGGGTGGCGGTCACCCTCCGCCACGCTCGGATGTACGAGTTCCTCGACCGGCTCATGTCGGTGGCCCTGCCGCGCGTGCGCGACTTCCGCGGTCTCAACCCCCGCTCCTTCGACGGCAGGGGCAACTACTCGATGGGCGTGCGCGAGCAGATCATCTTCCCCGAGATCGACTACGACGCCATCGACCAGGTGCGCGGGCTCGACGTGACCGTCGCCACCACGGCCACCACCGATGTCGAGGCCTTCGCCCTGCTCGAGGCCTTCGGGATGCCCTTCGCCCAGGAGGGCCGTCCCGGCGGCGACCGCGAGGTGACCGACTCGACGGCCGAGGAGGAGGCCGCCCGGGTGGCCGCGGCGCGCGAGCGCACCGAGGCGGAGGAGACCGCCTACGAGCAGCTGAAGGACGAGGACCCGGAGGCCTACCAGGCGCCCCCGGCGAGCTCGGCCACCGCGGCCGGCGGCGGCGAATCAGGCGAAGAGAGCTGACCGTGCTCGGTTCGGCGACCCAAGCGACCTTCGAAACGGAGCACTAGAGACCATGGCCAAGACCTCTCAGGTGGTGCGCTCGCAGCGCCCGCAGAAGTACAAGACGAGGGAGTACAACCGCTGCCGCCGCTGTGGCCGCGCGCGCTCCTACTACCGCAAGTTCGGGCTGTGCCGGATCTGCCTGCGCGAGATGGCGCACGAGGGCTACGTGCCCGGCCTCGTAAAGTCGAGCTGGTGAGGAACCCGCCATGTCCATGACCGACCCCATCGCCGACTTCCTGACCCGCGTGCGCAACGGCCTGGCCGCGGACTTCGACCACGTGGACATCCCCGCCTCGAGGTTGAAGGAGCAGATCGCCCGCATCCTCACCGAGCAGGGCTACGTGGAGGGCTACTCGGTGGAGCCCGCGAGGGTGGGCAGCGTGGTGCGGGTGCGCCTGAAGTACACCGAGGACCGCCGCCCGGTGATCTTCAAGATCGAGCGCGTCTCGCGTCCCGGTCGGCGCACCTACGTGGGCGCGAAGGACGTCCCGAGGATCCTCGGAGGCATGGGCACCGCGATCGTCTCGACCTCGCGCGGCGTGATGACCGGTCACGAGGCGCGCGCCGCCGGGGTGGGCGGCGAGATCCTCGCCGCGGTGCAGTAGCCATGAGTCGAATCGGAAGACAGCCCGTGCCCGTGCCCGACGGGGTGATGATCTCGATCGAGCCCGAGCGGGTCAGCGTGAACGGCCCGCGCGGCGAGCTGCACGAGCGCGTCTCGCGCGAGATGAGGGTCGAACAGCAGGACGGTCATGTCGTGGTCACGCGGCCCACCGACCGTGGCGAGCATCGCGCCCTGCACGGCCTCACCCGCTCGCTGATCGCCAACATGGTCGAGGGTGTGACCTCGGGCTTCGAGCGTCGCCTCGAGCTCCAGGGCGTGGGCTACCGCGCCGCCCTCCAGGGTCGCGATCTCGTGCTCTCGGTGGGCTACTCCCACCAGGTGACCATGCCCGCTCCCGACGACATCGAGTTCGAGGTGCCGCTGCCCACGCAGATCGTGGTCAAGGGAATCTCCAAGCAGCGCGTGTCCGAGATGGCGGCCCGCATCCGCAAGGTGCGCCCGCCCGAGCCCTACAAGGGCAAGGGCATCCGCTACCAGGGCGAGCAGGTCTTAAGGAAGGTGGGCAAGCGAGCATGAGCAAGTCCACGAAGACCCAGCGCCGCCAGCGTCGCCGCTACCGCGTCCGGGCCAAGGTCCGCGGCTCGGGAGAGCGTCCCCGCCTGGCGGTGTTTCGATCCAACCGCGGGCTCGCGGCCCAGCTCATCGACGACGATCGCGGACGCACCCTCGCCGCCGTGAACTGGACCGAGGGCCACCTTCGCGAGCTCGCGCCCATGGAACAGGCCCGCCGGGCCGGAGAGCTGCTCGCCGAGCGCGCTCGGGAGCTCGGGACCGAGGCGGCCGTGTTCGACCGCGGCGGCTACCGCTACCACGGCCGGGTGCGGGCACTGGCCGAGGGCGCCCGCGAGGGCGGCCTCTCGTTCTGATGACGATCTTCGCGGCCACGATCGCGATCGAGCCGCCGGCTACCCTGGGGAGTTCTCATGGCGCGTGACCGATCAGTCAGCCAGGCCGGCTACGACCTGCAGGAGCGGGTCGTGGAGATCAACCGCGTGGCCAAGGTTGTCAAGGGCGGTCGGCGCTTCTCGTTCACGGCCCTCGTGGTGGTGGGCGACGAGAAGACTGTGGTCGGGGTGGGCTACGGCAAGGCCAACGAGGTGCCGCTCGCCATCCAGAAGGGCGTCGAGCGAGCCAAGAAGGACCTCTACCGAGTGCCCATGAACGGGACCACCATCACCCACCAGGTCACCGGCGTGCACGGTGCCGGCCGGGTCTTCCTGAAGCCGGCGTCCGAGGGGACCGGGGTCATCGCCGGAGGCGGGGTGCGAGCGGTGCTCGAGCTGGCCGGCATCCACGACGTGCTCTCGAAGTCACTCGGCTCCCAGAATCCGATCAACCTCGTGAAGGCCACCATGGCCGGGCTCGCCGCCCTGCGCTCGCCGCGAGAGGTGGCCGACATCCGTGGCCTCTCGGTGCGCGAGGTATTGGGCGTGGAGACGCGCGGCGGCGCGAACGGGAGGAAGTCCTCCGCGGGCGAGGCTCAGCCCCCCACGCCCGCCGCACCCGAGCCGGCAGAAGCGAGCTCCTAGTGGGCCTTCTGCGCATCACCCAATTTCGCTCCACCAACGGAGCCAACCCCGGTCAGCGCGACACGCTGCGCACGCTCGGGCTCGGCCGCATCGGGCGCTCCGTCGAGCGTCCCGACCAGCCCACGGTGCGCGGCGCGGTGCACACCGTGCGCCACCTCGTGCGGGTGGAGGAGGACCGGTAGCGATGGCCGAGGAGATCGGACTCCACTCGCTGCACCCGGCACCCGGCTCGCGTCACCGCAAGAAGCGCAAGGGCCGCGGCGAGGGCTCGGGGATGGGCAAGACCTCCGGACGAGGCCAGAAGGGCGCCGGCTCGCGCTCGGGCTCCAAGTCCCGGCCGGGCGCCGAGGGTGGGCAGATGCCCATCCAGATCCGGATGCGCAAGCTGCGCGGCCCGCACATGAAGAAGTCGATGCCCTTCGAGCAGTTCCGCACCCACACCCAGCCCGTCAACTTGAGCGACCTCGACGAGCGCTTCGGCGAGAACGCCGAGGTGGGCCCGGAGGAGCTCCGGGGCGCGGGCCTCGCCACCCGCCGGGGCATCCCGGTGAAGGTGCTCGCCAGGGGCGAGCTCTCCAAGAAGCTCACCGTACGGGCGCACGGCTTCTCCGCCTCCGCCCGCGAGAAGATCGAGGCCGCCGGGGGCAGCGCCACCCTCATCGAGTCGTAGGCAGCCCCGGTGCTCAACACGCTCCTCAACTCCTTCCGGATCGCCGAGATCCGCAAGAAGATCGCCTTCACGGCGGCCATGCTCCTGCTCTACCGGGCCGGGTCGTTCGTGCCCGCCCCGGGCATCAACGTGGAGGCGGTCGAGCAGATCGCCCAGAGCTTCACCGGCTCGAACGTGCTCGGGTTCCTCAACCTGTTCTCGGGCGGGAGCCTCCAGCGCTTCGCGATCTTCGCCCTGGGGATCATGCCCTACATCACGGCCTCGATCATCCTCCAGCTCATGACCGTGGTGGTGCCCTCGCTCGAGAAGCTGAAGCAGGAGGGCGAGGTGGGCCAGCAGCGCATCACCCAGTACACGCGCTACCTCACCGTGGCGCTGGCCTTCCTCCAGGCCATCGGCTACGTGTTCCTGTTCCGCTCCTTCGCCGCCAGCTCGTCCACGCCGATCGTGGACGACTTCACGTTCGTGCCCATCCTCGTGATCATCATGACCCTCACCGGGGGCACGATCCTGCTGATGTGGTTCGGCGAGCTCATCACCCAGCGCGGCATCGGCAACGGGATCTCGCTCATGACCTTCGCCTCTATCGCGGCGGGCCTCCCGGGCGGCATCCAGCAGTGGTGGCAGAGCCCGGATCCGGTCTTCAAGGTGATGATCCCGTTCCTGATCCTCGCCATCATCGCCGCCATCGTCTACATCCAGGAGGGACAGCGCCGCATTCCCGTGC
>JBPCRE010000084.1:0-7304 GCA_050997195.1 Thermoleophilaceae bacterium | reverse complement strand
TGATGGATCGCTCTTCATCGCCACCCACACCGGTCTGTTCCGGCTGGCGAAGGACCAAGCTCGAGCGCAGCGGGTCGGCCAGAGCTCTCAGGACACGATGGGCTTCACCGTCGTGGGGCCCGACCGCTTCCTCGGGTCCGGCCATCCAGGCGATCTCGAGGGCGGCCCCTCTCTGCTCGGCCTCATCGGCTCGCGCGACGGCGGCCGAGGCTGGCGTCCGGTGTCCCTGTCCGGGGAGGCGGACTTCCACCTGCTTCGCGCGGCCGGCCCTCGGGTCTACGGCGCCGATTCGAGCAGCGGCCGGCTCCTGGTCAGCGCGGACGAGGGCCGCACCTGGAGCGAGCGCAGGCCGCCCGGGGACCTCGTCGACCTCGCCGTCGACCCGCGCGAGGGCCGACGCCTCGTGCCTCGAACGCATCGGGCCTGCTGGCCTCGATGGATGAGGGCCGCTCGTGGAAGCCGCTCGGCCGCGCCCCGGTCGGCCTCCTGAGTTGGGTTGCCGGCGGCAGCCTGTTCCATGTCGACGCCGAAGGACGCGTCCAGGCGAGCTCGGATGGTGGGCGGAGCTGGCGACCCCGGGGAGCCATCGGTGCCCAGCCCGCGGTCTTCGTGGCCGCCGACGAGCGTTCCCTGTACGCCGCCCTTCCCGACGGGACGATCATGGCCAGCGCGGACGGCGCGGAGACGTGGACGGCTCGGTCGCGGCCGTGAGCCGTCCAACGCCGCGTCCGCGACCCCGCTCAGCCTGGATCCAGGTTCAGAGGATCGGCTGGCCGCCGGTGACCGCTACGCGTGCGCCGGAGACGTAGCTGGCCTCGTCAGAGGCGAGCATCACGTAGACCGGAGCGACCTCGGCGGGCTGGCCGGGGCGGCCCATCGGCCCCTGCTGGCCGAAGCTCTCGACCTTCTCGACGGGCAAGGTCGCGGGGATGAGCGGCGTCCAGATGGGGCCCGGCGCGACGCTGTTGGCCCGGATGCCCCTCCCGGCGAGGAGCTGGGAGAGGCCGCCGATCAGGTTGGCGATGCCGGCCTTGGTGACGTTGTAGGCCAGCAGCGTCGGCGGGGGCGAGTCGGAGTTGATCGACGTCGAGCCGATGATCGACCCCCCGGCGCGCATGTGCGGAAGCGCGGCCTTGCACAGATGGAACATCGCGCTGAGGTTCGTCTGCAGCGTGTGATCCCACTCCTCGTCGGGGATCTCCTCGAGCGAGTCGCGCGACATCTGGAACGCGGCGTTGCTGACGAGGACGTCGACGCGGCCGAGCTCCTGCACGGCGCGGTCGACGACCGTACGGCAGTAAGCGGGGTCCGCGAGGTCGCCGGGCACGAGCACGGCCGTACGGCCGGCCTCTTCGACCCAGCGCGCGGTCTCCCGGGCGTCCTCGTCCTCCTCCTCCAGGTAAGAGATCACGACGTCGGCGCCCTCACGCGCGAACGCGATCGCCACCGCCCGGCCGATGCCGCTGTCGGCCCCGGTGACGATCGTCGCCTTGTCGGTCAGGCGACCCGACCCGCGGTAGCTGTGCTCGCCGTGGTCGGGCATGGGGTCCATGGCGCTCGTGACGCCCGGCGGCTCCTGCTGCTGCGACGACTGCTCGGCCATTGTCGTCGTGCTCCTTGGGTTCGTGGTGTGCGAAGGAAGGCCACGAGCGACGCCCAAAACAGAGCGACGCGGACCGGATCGTTCAGGCGCCCGGTGAGCCGAGCATCTCGAGCGCAGCGGCCACATTGGCCACGTCGATACGTGCCGCCATCGGTGACGTGCGCTGTACGAACGGCGTCCGACGATCGTCCGCTCGAGCCAACCCGGCCCGCACGAGATCGTTCACGGCGGTACTGGCCCCCACGCCACGCTCGCGGCGGGCCGACTCGACGGGCGGCGGCGACGTCGGCGTCGAGCGTCACCGTCGTCCTCATGCCGTCACCGTAGCGTCACCATGCTCGGCGGGGCGAATCTCGGCGGCTTCGATTGTTCGGGGCCGCCGCGCCCCCGAACGCCTTCAGCGCACGATGCGAAAGGCGAGCGCCACCCCGAGGCCGTAGACGAGGTGGAATCCGACGTCCATGGCCAGCGTGGACGGCTGGTCCTCCCACGGCGGCGGGGCGATCTGCATGGCGGCCATCTCGGTTCGGCTTGAGGCCCACACGGCCAGACCGATGCCGAGCGCCCCCCGGGTGAGCGACCCGGACGGGCCCGAGCCCGCGACGATGCCGTACGGCAGGCCCCACCCCGTGCCGTAGAGCCAGTGCATGCCCTGGTTGAGGACGGTGGAGCTCGCCTCCGGTGCCTCGCGCTGAAGCACCCCGGCGATGATGCGCCGGCCCACCTCCCCGGGAGTCGAGCTCGACTCGGTGCCGGTGGCCTTGTAGTAGGCGGTCTGGGCCGCGGTCATCAGCGCGGTCCCGGCTGCGCCGGCGAGGACGCCGCGACCGGCAGCGCCCAGAGGAGTGAGTGCCTGTTGTGCCATGGGACTCCGGTATTCCCCCAAACCGGATACGCAAACCCGGCGGCGAGGCCGCTGCCTCCCATCCGTATGGATCGTAAGGACTTCCCCCGGTTTCTACGCGGTCGTGAGGCTCGCCACGTCGCCGGTCGGGGCCTCGAAGGCAGGCCGACGGCCGTCCGCAAGCGTTGGCGATCTTCCCTCCGGGGTCGAACTCCGTACCCGGATCGAGATGCGATCATAGCCAGCGACGCCGTGGTGACCCTCGATCCCTACACCGGCGAGGCGGGCCCGAAGATCGTGGCCGGCGCCGCGACCGCCGACTCGGCCCGCAACCTCGCCTCCCTCGACGCCCTCGCTGAGACGGGCGCCTCCACCGTGCTCGTCGGGCACGGCGAGCCGTCGCGGGAGGGAGCGGAGTCGGCGGTGTCGCGGGCACAGGCCGCGGGGCCCTCCTGATCAGATGCGGCTCTACCGCGCCCAGCTCTCCACGAACGTCGAACGCGTGGCCCTGGCGCTGGCCCACAAGGGACTCACCGTCGAGTCGGTCACCATCGACTACGGCGACCGCAGCGAGGTCGAGCGCGTGAGTGGCCAGGGGCTCGTCCCGGTGCTCGAGGACGAAGGCAGGGTCCTGGTCGACTCGATGGAGATCGTCCGCTACCTCGAGAACCGTCACCCCGACCCGCCGCTCTACCCCGCCGAAGAGGCGCGTCGCGCTGAGATGTACATCTTCATCGCCTGGTTCAACCAGGTCTGGAAGCGGCCACCCAACGAGATCGACGCCGAGCTCCGGAAGCCGGAACCCGACCGGGAGCGGGTGGCTCATCTCGCTGGTGAGATGGCGGCGGCGCTTGACGGCTTCGAAGCGATGCTCGCCGGACGCGATCACCTCATGGGCGACGACTTCTCGGCGGCCGACTGCGCCGCCTTCCCCTTCCTGAAGTACGCGGTCTTCCGTGACCCCGGCGACGACGAGCGCTTCCACCGCATCCTCGACGAGCACCAGCAGCTCGGCCACAGCCATCCACGGCTCACCGACTGGGTCCACCGACTCAACGAACGACCCCGGGCGTGACGGGACCCGGCCACCTGTTCGACGGTTTCGAGCGTCACCGGGTCGAGGTGCCGGGCGCGACGATCAACCTCGGGTGCGGCGGCTCGGGACCCCGGTGCGTCGGTACGGCCGCTGTGCGACACGGTCACGCCCGTCCACATCTGGCCGTGGGACTCGGCCACGAGCTCAAGCTCGCCGAGGCCCTCCCGGCGCGGAAGCGCGAGAGGTTCCCGTTCACGAAGCAGCTACCTCGAGCTTCACCTTGAGCCAGCCCGCGTCGCGCCGGTCGAAGGCCTCGTAGGCCTCGATGGCTCCGCTCATGGTGTCGATCTCGGTGAGCACGCCCACGGGATCGACCGTGCCGCCGGCCACCAGGTCCACGAGATGCGGGATGTAGCGCCGGTGGTTGCAGTTGCCCATCTGGATGGTGAGGTTCTTGTTCATGGCCGCACCGATCGGGAAGGCATCGAGGGTCGGGGGGTAGACGCCGACGATCGAGAGCGTGCCGGCCTTGGCCAGGCTCTCGACGGCCCAGCGCGAGACCTGCGACGGCGCGCCCCCCCGGCCGCCACTGCTCGCCGCTTGAGACCCGGTCGGGCGCCATCGCGTCGATCTCCTCCTGGAACTGCCCGTCGACCTGGTCGGCATCCTCGGCGGCGGGCCCTGAGTGTGGGCGCTCGGACTCGGCGCCGACCGCGTCGATGGCCGAGTCCGGCCCGATGCCGTCGGTGAGCCGCTTGAGCGTCTCGACCGGGTCCTCCCGCGAGAAGTCGATGGTCTCGGCGCCCTGGCGGCGGGCCATCTCGAGCCGGTCGGGATGCCTGTCGACGGCGAAGATGCGGCCGGCGCCGAAGAGCCGGGCGCCGATCACCGCGAAGATGCCCACCGGCCCGCAGCCCCACACGCACACGGTGTGCCCCGGCTTGATGTCGGCCATGTGCGCACCGAAGTAACCCGTGGGGAAGATGTCGGAGATGAGGATGGCCTGGTCGTCGGAGACCGTGTCCGGGAGCTTGACGAGCGTCACGCTCGCGAACGGGATCCGACCCCGCTCGGCCTGGAGGCCGTCGAAGGGCCCGGTGTTGGCGGGTCCGCCGAAGAAGGCCGTGCCCGCGTCGTGGCCGTTGGGGTTGGCCCGGTCGCACTGGGCGTAGTAGCCGGCCCGGCAGTAGGAGCAGTTGCCGCAGCCGATGGTCGAGCCCACCACGACGCGGTCGCCGACCTGGAGGTTGCGCACGTCGGCGCCCACCTCCTCGACGATCCCCACGCCCTCGTGGCCGAGGATGGTGCCCTCGTTGACCGGGGCCATGGTGCCGCGCACGAAGTGCAGGTCGGTGCCGCAGATGGCGCTCGCGGTCAGGCGGATGACCGCGTCGGTGGGCTCCTGGATCTGGGGGTCCGGAACCTCCTCGAGGCGGATGTCTCCGATGTCGTGAAAGACGACTGCCTTCATGTCGTGCGCTCTCCTGTCGGTTCGAGTCGCGCGGAGTCAACGAGGCTAGCCGTGCCCGATACCCTCGCTCCTTCGGGAAGGTCGTTTCGGCCTCTTCGAGAACCCTGAGGGGGTGAGCCACATGACCGAGAACGCCCACACGGCCGCGGGCCCGAGCTCCGACGAGATCGGGGCGGCCCTCGAGCTCGCCCGCCTCGAGCTCGACATGGACCTCGCCTTCCTGGCCGAGATCGTCGAGGAGCAGGAGGTGCTGCGCCGGCTCTCCGGCGACGGGGCCTCCTTCGGCGTCTCCGAGGGCGCCGCACTCAAGCTCACCGACACCTACTGCCACCTCATGCTGGAGGGCCGCCTTCCGAGCGCCGTTCCGGACGCCCGCGCCGAACCCGCGGTGAGCGATCTGCCCATCACCGCCCAAGCGCGGATCGGCTCCTACCTCGGCATCGCCCTCGATGCTCCCGACGCTCGGTGCTACACGCTCTGCTGCCTGGCCCACGAGTCGCGCCCTACGCTCGAGGAGGCGGACGTTCGCTTCATCCGCGGTGTGGGCGAGACCGTGCTCTCCGCGCTCGCTCGCCACCCCGGGTAGACCCGCGTCGAGTCCGGGCCTGCGGCCTCCTCGACGAGGTCGGAGGACCAGGCCGGGTATACACCACGTTCAATGCAGACCAGCGACCTCGATCACGACACCCTCCGCCGCCTCGCCGACCTCCACTTCGACGAGGCGCGCGTGCTCTCGATCTACCTCGACCTGAACCCCTCCGAGTTCGCCACGCCGGCGGCCCGGAGCACCGAGGTCACTTCGGTGACCGACGCCGCGGAGCGCCACCTGCGCAGCCTCGACGACTTGAGCCACGATCAGCGTTCGGCGCTCCGCGAGGACATCGAGCAGGTGCGCAGCTACTTCAACGGTCCCGAGTTCACCCCCCAGGGCGCCCAGGCGGTGGCGGTGTTCTCCTCGCGCCAGGCCGGCTTCTTCGAGGCGCTCCGGCTCCCGCGCTCGGTGCCCTCGCGGTTCGCTGTCGACGACTCGCCGTACGTCGAGCCGCTGGCGGATCTCGTTGGCTCCGGCCGCTGGGCCGTCCTGCTCGTCAACCGGCGCAAGGGCCGGCTGCTCGTGGGCTCGCCGGACCGCCTCACCGAGGTCAAGAGCTTCGGTGACGAAGTGGCCGGCGCCGTGAACGAGTCGAGCCCGGGGAGCGTCCAGCGCGACGAGCAGGCGGTGGCGCAGGAGGCCTACGACCACTTGAAGCTCGTGAGCGAGGCGCTGTTCAAGCGCTCGGAGCGGGCGCCCATCGATCGGCTCGTGGTGGGCTCGCCCAAGGAGCTGGCCAGCGAGGTGGACAAGACGCTTCACCCTCAGCTCAAGCAGCGCATGGCCGGGCACGTGGACATCGAGGTCGAGTACTCGAAGCCCGACGACGTGCTGTCCGCGGTCGCCGGGCTCATGGAGGAGGACGAGCGCAGACGCGAGCGCGAGGTGCTCGACGCCCTCGAGGCCGGGGTCAGCACCGGTGGGCGGGGCACGGCCGGCCTCGACGAGACCCTCGCGGCCCTCAACGAGTTCCGGGTCGAGACCCTGGTCTACGAGCAGGGCTTCTCCGCTCCGGGCGTGCTGTGCAAGGACTGCGGCTGGCTCGGGCCGGAGGTCGAGCAGTGCCCGGTGGACGGCGGGGAGCTCGAGCATCGAGACAACGTCGTCGAGCCGGCCATCGAGAAGACCCTCGAGCAGTCGGCCCATGTCCTCGTGGTGCGCCACCACGACGACATGGGCACCCGCGGCGGCATCGGCGCCGTTCTGCGCTTCTGAGCAGAGGCCCCCGGGGCTGCCCGGGCGCGAGCGCCGCCGCGGCAATACGGTGGCAACGCGGCCGGAGTCGGCTCAGTGGCGGTGCTGGGGATCGCCCCGGACAGTCTGCCAACTCTCCCACGTGATGCGGAGGATCAGCGCGGTGATGGCCAAGCCGATAAGCGGATCGGCAATGGGTGCCCCGAGCGCCACCGCGACGGCGCTCAGAACGACGCCGACGCTGACGATGGCGTCGCTGCGAGCATGGGCCCCGTCGGCGATGAGGGCCGGGCTGTCGAGCCTGCGGCCGGCGCGCGTCCGAACGCGCGCAGCGATCGCGTTGCCCGCGACGCCGACGAGGCCCGCTCCTGCGAGCGCCCCCAGGCTCTCGGGGGCGAGCGGGTTGATGAGGCGCTCGACGGCAAAGACGCCGGCCGTGACGGCGCTTACGAAGATGGCCAGGACCACGGCAAGCCCCGGGCCGAGCTCGGCGAGCTCCGAGCGCAAAAGCGAGGACAAGGAGAGCGGGAACGGAGTGAGGGCATACCCCACGCTGTGGATAGG
>JBPCRE010000004.1:0-11193 GCA_050997195.1 Thermoleophilaceae bacterium | reverse complement strand
TCGCCTTCCCCAGGCTTTTCACGGCGCTGGCCGGCGGTTGCGACGGTGGGGTGCAGCCTTCTGCGGCCTCGGCGTTTGTGGCTGGCTTTTTCTGGGCGGCGCTCGGTGGCGCCGCGGGCGCCGGCCTCGCGCTGCGCCGCGACCGGGGCGCCGGGGGCTCACCTCCGGCCCGCCGGCCCGCGGTGCAGGCGGTGATCGACGTCGTGGTTCGGGGCCTCCAGCCCCTCGCGATCCTGCTGCTGGTCTGCGCGGTCATCGGCTCGGTGGCCTGGATCGTCCAATCGGTGCTCGAGCCGAGCGAGGCGACCGGAGTTCGGCCGCAGGCCATCGCGATCGTCGAGAACGAGCTGTACGCGGTCGAGCACGGGGTGCACCTGGCCGAGCTCGGGGTGTTCGCCCAGTTCGAGGGCCCGCGCTCGTACCAGGCCCTGGGCTTACCGCTGCCGGCCTCGAGCCCGACCCAGGTGGCGAGTCCTCTCGAGTCCTACCGCGTGTTTGCCTACCAAGACGGGCTCGCGCCCTACCTCTTCATCCCGCTGCTCGTGGTCAGCATCGCCCTCCCAATGCTCTTCGCCCTCTACGCCGGCTTCTCCGTGGCGCGGGCCCGGCGTGCTCCCTCCCCCCTCGTCGGGGCCGGCTGGGGCGCCCTCGTGGGACCGCTGTGGGCCTTCGCCATGCTCGCCGTCGATGCCCTCGTGGCCAAGGATGCCTTCGGCCTCGCAGTGCCCGACTCGGTGTTCGGGGGGTTCCTGCTCGTCGGCAGCCTGCTGGGGGCTCTGGGCGGCCTCCTGGCGGCCGGTCGCGGCGCCGAGCCCGCCGCCCCGGGCTCCTGATCTCCGACGAGCGACCACGATGCGCCTGACCTTTCGCTCGGGACCGCGCCTCGGGCAGGTGGTCGAGGTCACGCCGGCCGGTGTCCTCATCGGCCGCGACCCCGACTGCGACATCGTCCTGACCGAGGACGAGCGGGTCTCGCGCCGTCATGCGCGCCTGGTGGCCACGCCGGACGGGCGAGCGGTGATCGAGGACCTGGGCTCTTCGAACGGGACCTTCGTGAACGCTCAGCGCCTGACGGGCTCCCGTGAGCTCGCGGGGAACGAGGCCATCGCCGTGGGCAACACGGTGCTCGACGCGAGCCCGAGCCCGCCACCACCGGCGGCGGCGCCCCAGCCGCCCCGGCGTGCCCGCGGCCAGGCCACCATCATCCGAGGCCTCGAGCGCAGCGTGCGGCGCACGAGCCTCCTCGCCGGTCTCGCCAGCCTCCTCGCCCTCGTGGTGATCGGCGTCGTGATCGTGGCCGTGGTGGCCGGGGTGGGACAGGGGGGAGGTGGGCCGTCCGAGCCGTCGACCCAGGAGGTGGTGAAGGCCGTGACACCCGCCACGGTGCTCATCCTCAAGGGAGTGGACGGCAAGGTGACAGGCAGCGGATCGGGATGGGTGCTCGACGCCGACCAGGGCCTCGTGGTGACCAACGCGCACGTGGTCAACCTCGAGGACGTGACCGGAGAGAGCGCGGTCGAGGTCGGCGTGGGCTCCGAGCGGCGCGCGGCCGAGGTGGTGGGCGTAGCGCCCTGCGATGACCTCGCCGTGCTGAAGGTGAGCGACCCCTCGGGGCTCGAGCCGCTCGCGCTCGGCTCACAGGGCAGGCTTGAGCAGGGCGAGACGGTGGTGGCGGTGGGGTACCCGGGCACGGCGTCGAGCGACGCGAACCTCGTGGCCACCCAGGGAGTCGTGTCGGTGGTGCGCAGCCGGGCGGACAGCGCCATCGGACCGGGAGTGGTGGCCCTTCCGAACGTGGTGCAGACCGACGCGGCCATCAACCCGGGCAACTCCGGTGGCCCGCTGGTGAACCGCAAGCGCGAGCTGGTGGGCGTGAACACCCTCACCAACGGCGAGGCCGAGAACCAGGGCTACGCCATCGGCGTCGATCGAGCCCGGGAGGTCACCGGGACGCTGCGAGGCGGTAAGTCCCTCGGATGGACGGGCGCGGCCTTCTCGTTTCTCACCGACCCGAGCACCCAGCAGCCGACGGGGATCCTCCTCACCGCGGCCTTCCCCGACACGGGCGCGGCCAGGGCGGGCCTCGGCTCGCGGCCCATGCTGCTCCAGGGCGTGGATGGGCAGCGCATCGAGCCGAGCATCGCCGGGTACTGCCGGGCGGTCGGCGGGAAGCGCCAGGGCGAGCGCACGCGCCTCTCGCTGGTGGAGGCCACGCAGGGGCCCGGGGGCGAGATCTCCGTATCGGCGGGCGCCGTGCCGCAGGACGTCGAGGTGGTGCTCGAGTGACGCGGCTGGTGGTCGTGGCCGGTCGGGCGGCCGGGGCTCGCCTCGAGGTCGAGGGTGAGTTGCTCCTCGGCCGTGGCGCGGAGGGCGAGGGGCGCCTGGGCGACGACGAGGAGCTCTCCCGTAGCCACGCACGGATTGCCCGGGAGGCCTCCGGGCACCTCGTGATCCTCGACCTCGGCTCCACCAACGGCACGTGGGTGAACGGCCAGCCCGTGACCGCGCCCCGGGCCCTCGACCTCGGTGACGTGGTGGAGCTCGGACAGACGAGGCTTGAGGTTCGCGAGGAGCCTCGGGAGGAGCCCGCCGCCGGAGCCGCGCCGCCCACGGCGGCGGGAGCCCCCGAGGGCGAAGCGGCCGACGGCAGGGGAGATCGGGCGATCGAGGAGAACGGCCGGACGCCCGCCACCGACCGGATCGCGCGGACCGACACCGCGGCGGAGCCCGCCCCGGCCGAACCCGCCGCGGCCGAGCTCCTGCACGGCGGACGACGCCTCCCTGTGGATTCGAAGGGGGTCGCCATCGGGCGTCATCCCGACAACGACATCGTGATCTCCGCCGAGACCGCCTCCCGCCACCACGCCCGCGTGGACGGACACTCGGTGACCGACCTCGGGAGCGGCAACGGCACCTACCTGAACGGCGAGCGGCTGCGGGGTGAGAGCCGCCCGCTCTCTCCCGGCGACACCGTGTCGGTGGGCGGCGAGCTCATCCGCTTCCTGCGCGGTCAGCGCACCTCCTTCGGAGGCGACACGGTGGTCACCACCGAGGATGTGCGCGTCGTCGCCTTCCAGGGCGACCGGCTCTCGATGGGCCGAGATCCCGCCAACGACGTGGTGCTCGAGGACCCGAACGTGTCGCGCTTCCACGCCGAGGCGCTGCGCCGCGGCACGGCCATCGAGCTGCGCGACCTCGACTCGCGCAACGGCACGCGCGTGAACGGGCAGCTCACCACCCGCGGCGTGCTCGAAGCCGGCTCGGAGATCGGGGTGGGCCCGTTTCGCCTCGTCTTCGACGGCACGGACTTCGTGGCCCGAGATGACCGCGGAGCGCTCCGCCTCGACGCCGAGGAGGTCACGGTCCGAGCCAAGGACCGGGTGATCCTCAAGGGCGCCACGCTCAGCGTCGAGCCGGGGGAGTTCGTGGTGATCATCGGGGAGAGCGGATCGGGGAAGAGCACGCTGATCAAGGCTCTCGCCGGGGTGTCTCGACCTGCCTCCGGCACCGTGGCGGTGAGCGGAGAGCCGGTGAGCGAGCGACTCACCGACATCGGCTACGTGCCGCAGGACGAGATCGTGCACGGCCTGCTCACCGTGGAGGAGGCGCTCCTCTACTCGGCGCGCCTGCGCCTGCCCCGGGACACGAGCCCCGCCGATCTGCGCGCGGCGGTCGAGCGGGTGCTCGGGGAGCTCGGGCTCGTGGAGCACCGGGGGACGCGCATCGGCGCCCTCTCGGGCGGTCAGCGCAAGCGAGCCGGAGTCGGCGTCGAGCTCCTCTCGCGCCCCAGCCTGCTCTTCCTCGACGAGCCCACCACCGGCCTCGACCCGGGCCTCGAGTCGCGCATGATGGAGCTCTTCCGCTCGCTCGCCGCCGACCGGTCGCGGGCGGTCGTGGTGGTCACCCACGCCACCAAGAACCTCCGCTTGGCCGACAAGCTCGTGGTCATGGGCCGCGGCGGCGATCTCGCCTTCCACGGCACCCCGGACGAGGCCCTCGAGTTCTTCGGGGTAGAGACCTACGACGACGTCTACGCGGCGCTCGAGCGTCGTCCGGCGGTGGAGTGGCGGTCCGAATTCGAGCGCAGCCGGGCGCGCCGCCCTTCGGCGGAGGACGAGGCGTACCCGGCCACCGAGCAGCTCGGCAGGGCCGGCACGCTCGCCCAGCCCGACGCTGCTCGCACCGGCCGGCGGCGCCGGGCGCGCGCCATCCCGCAGGCGGGGGTCCTCGCGGCCCGCTACGCGAGGCTCATGAGCCGCGACCGGCGCAACCTGCTCATCCTGCTCGGCCAGGCTCCCGTGATCGCGCTCGGCATCGCCCTGCTGTTCAAGGGCGGGGTCTTCGAGAGCTCCGGGCGCGGGGCGGCCGCGGCGGGGCGCCCGGGCGACGGCGCCCAGATGCTCTTCCTGCTCGTGACGGCCGCCGTGTGGCTCGGAGCCATCGACGGCTCGCGGGAGATCATCAAGGAGAGAAGCCTCTCGGTGCGCGAGGCCGCGGTGGGCGTGCGCCTCGGCGCGTACCTGTTCTCGAAGGCGCTGGTGCTCTTCGGCGTGGCGTTCGTTCAGGCGATGCTGCTCGTCGCGGTGGTGCTCGCCCTCCAGCCGCTCGACGAGGGCCTTCGTTCCTATGCGGCGGTGATCGGCATTCTCGTGCTCACCTCGTTCGTGGCCGTGGGCATGGGCCTGCTCATCTCCGCTGTGGTCTCCTCCCTCGACCAGGCCACGAGCTTCATCCCGCTGACGCTGATCCCTCAGCTACTGTTCGCCGGAGCGCTCGTGGCCGTGCCGCGGATGACCGAGGGAGTGGCCGCCCTCTCGGGAGCCGTGTTCGCCCGCTGGTCCTTCGCGGCGGTGGGCACGGCGATCGACATGAACGACCGGATCGCCGCGAACCGCCCGGTGGCCGCGGCCACGGGCTTCGGCCGCGACTTCTTCGACGTCTCGGCGCCGCTCGCGGCGCTGATCCTCGGAGGCTTCCTGGTGCTCTTCCTGGGAGCCGTGGCCTTCTCGCTGGCCCGGCGCCGGGGCTGATCGGCCGGTCACCGCGTCGCGACTCACGCCTTTACGCTACGGTAAAGGCGTGCCTAAGATCTCTTCCAAGCACCAGATCACCCTTCCGGTCGAGAGCCTTGATCGAGCCGGCTTTGGCGTCGGGGACGAGGTGACGATCGAGGCCGAGGGACCCGATCGAATCCTCGTCCGGCGGGCGTCCACCGACCCGACGAGGGCGCTGGGCATATTCGACGGCCTCTACGGCGACAAGTACCTGGAGCAGCTCCGAGCCGGCGAGCGGGCTTGAGCGCCTGCGTACTCGACACTGACGTCGTTATTGCGGCGCTCGACCGAGGTGACGTCCACCATCTCGCCGCGGCGGAGGCGATTTCGAGCATGATCGAGGACCGGGTCGAGCTCCGGACGTCCACGATCAACTACGCCGAGGCCTTGGTCAGGCCCGCTGAGGACGAGGACACGCTGCGGGCCGCCGTCGACGCCATCGCGACCCTCGGCGTGCGCGTCGTCGCTCCCACCGGGGCCATCGCTCGTGATGCGGCGAGGTACCGGGCGCGGGGCGTCAGTCTCGCGGACGGTTTCGCCCTCGCCACCGCGCGCGCGGGCGCGGCGACCGTCGCCTCCTTCGATCGGAGGGTGCGACGAGCGATGTCGGAGCTCGGGCTGGAGCTGGCCGCGCCGTTGGCGTGAGGGCCGCCGCTACCTGATGACGGCGATCGCGTCCCCGGTGGCCACCGGGCCGCCCTCGCTCACCGAGAGCTCCTCGACGGTGCCGGAGCGGTGGGCGACGATCTCGTTCTCCATCTTCATGGCCTCGATCACGCAGATCAGGGCGCCCTCCTCGACCTCGGCCCCCTTCCCCACGGCCACGCGCAGCACGGTGCCCTGCAGCGGTGAGGCGAGCTCCTCGGCGCGGCCGCCGCCCCTCGCCCCGGAGCGCTCGCCGCGCTTCGGCGGCCTGCGTCCCGCGACGGCGCCGTTGCGGGCGCCCCCGCCGCCGAGAGCCGCACCGATCACCTTCACGTCGAAGCGCCGTCCGGAGACCTCGACCGCGTAGGAGCGCTCGACCTTCTCCTCCTCGGGCATCTTGCCCACGGCCTCGGCCGGCTCGCTCGCCCCGGCCTGCTTCAGCCACGCCCGGTCTCCGATCAGGTCCCGGCAGGTCTCCCCGGCGTGCCATTGGTCGGTGGCCAGCAGCGCCCGGTGGAAGGGGATGAGGGTGGTGAGCCCGCCCACCTCGAACTCCCCGAGCGCCCGGCGCATGCGCGCGGTGGCGCCCTCGCGGTCGGTGTCCCACACGATGAGCTTGGCCACCATGGAGTCGTAGAGCGGCAAGATCTCCGCGCCGGCCTCAAGCCCCGAGTCCACCCTTACCCCGGGTCCCGAGGGCTCGCGGAAGGAGCCGATGCGCCCGGGAGCGGGGGCGAAGTTCTTGGTGGCGTCCTCGGCGTTGATGCGGCACTCGATCGCGTGCCCGGCGATGCGCACGTCCCCCTGGGAGACCGAGAGCGGCTCTCCGGCGGCGATCCGGATCTGCTCGCGCACGATGTCGATGCCCGTGACCATCTCGGTCACGCAGTGCTCGACCTGCACGCGGGTGTTCATCTCGAGAAAGAAGTACTCGTCGCCCTGGAGGAGGCCCTCGATGGTGCCGGCCGAGCGGTAGCCCACGGCGCGGGCGGCCTCCACCCCGATCGACCCGATGCGCTCGCGGAGCTCCTCGCCCACGAGCGGGGCGGGGCTCTCCTCGATCAGCTTCTGGTGCCGGCGTTGGATCGAGCAGTCGCGCTCTCCGAGGTGGATCACGTTGTCCTCGCCGTCGGCCAGGATCTGCACCTCCACGTGGCGAGGATCGGGCAGGTAGCGCTCGATGTAGACCGTGGCGTCGGAGAAGAACTTCTCGCCCTCGCGAGCGGCTCCCTCGAAGGCGCTCTCGAGCTCGTCCTCGGACTCGGCCACGCGGAAGCCCCGTCCGCCGCCGCCGCCCACGGCCTTGACGGCCACGGGATAGCCGATCTCCGCGTCGATCACCTTCCGGGCGTCCTCCACGGTGTCCACCGGATCGGTGGTGCCGGGCACGATGGGCACGCCGGCCCCGCGCATGAGCTCGCGCGCCCGCGTCTTCGAGCCCATCGCCTCGATGGCCGCGGCCGGGGGGCCGATGAAGGCCAGCCCCGCCTCGGTGCACGCGCGGGCGAACGGCGCGTTCTCGGCGAGGAAGCCGTAGCCGGGGTGGATGGCCTCCGCGCCCGAACGCTCCGCCGCCTCCAGGATCTTCTCCACCACGAGGTAGCTCTGGGCGGCCGGCCCGGGGCCGAGCAGGTAGGCCTCGTCGGCGCGGCGGGCGTGGGGGGCGTCGCGGTCGGGCTCCGAGTAGACGCCGACCGTGCCCACCCCGAGCTCCTCGAGCGCGCGCATCACGCGGATGGCGATCTCGCCTCGATTGGCCACGAGCACCTTGGCGAACACGGCCGGGAGACTAGTGGCGGCCTCGCGCGGTCCGGGATGCCGGAACCGGGGCGTCGCGCCGCGCGGCGGCCCCTCCTTCGGCCCCATGCTCCACAATGTCAGCGTGCGGCGGCTCGCGACTCTCGGCGTGGCCGCGCTCCTTGTGGCCTTCGCGCCGGCTCCGGCGGGTGCGCAGGCGACGTTTCGCCCCTGCGCCGGCTTCGACGGCGTCTCCTGCGCGACGGTGAACGTGCCCGTGGATCGCTCCGGCGGGGTGCCGGGCACGATCGGCCTCCGCGTGGAGCGTGTCAGGGCGTTCGAGCGTCGCCGGGGAGGGGCGCCCATCGTGGCCCTGGCCGGAGGGCCCGGGCAGGCCGCCACCCCGTTCACCGAAGCCTTTGCGACTCTGCTCGAGGGCGTGCTCGACGATCACGAGCTCGTGGTCTTCGACCAGCGGGGCACGGGCCGCTCCGGGCTCCTGCGCTGCCCGGGCCTCGAGCAAGTGCTCCAGCCGGAGTCGAGCCGGACCCCGACGGGACCGCTCGCCCGCGCCGTCGAGGGCTGCGCCGAGGCCCTCGGCCCACGCCGGTCCTTCTACACCACGCGCGAGAGCGTGGAGGACATCGAGGACGTCCGCCGAGAGCTCGGCGTGGAGCGCATCAGCCTCTACGGCGTGTCCTACGGCACCAAGGTGGCGCTCGCCTACGCCGCCGCACATCCCGACCGCGTGGAGCGCCTGGTGCTCGACTCCGTGGTGGAGGCCCGGGGCCCCGATCCCTTCTCCCGCGAGACCTTCCAGGCCACGCCGCGCGTGCTCCGCGAGCTCTGCCGGCCGAGCTGCCGCGGCATCACCGCCGACCCGGCGGGCGACCTCTCCCAGCTCGTGGCGGCGCTCGCCCAGGGGCCGCTTCACGGCTACCGGGTGGGGCCCGACGGGCGCCGGCGGCCTGCCGCCCTCGAGCGCACCGACCTGCTCGACTTCCTCCTCGCCGGGGACTTCATGCCGAGCGTGCGGGCGCTCGTGCCCGGCGCCGTGCAGGGAGCCCTCCGCGGCGACCTCGCGCCCATCCTGCGGCTGACCGGTGGGGGAGGAGGTGGAGGCGGGGCCGAGCGCGAGCCGCCTCGGCTCTTCAGCCCGGCCCTGTTCACGGCGACCCTGTGCGAGGACGTGGACTTCCCGTGGACTCGCGGCGCCCCCCGCGAGCAGCGTCTGGCCGAGGCCCGTCAGCGGGCCGATGAGCTTCCCGACGAGGCCTTCTTTCCGTTCGACCGCCCCACCGCGCTCGAGGGCGGCATCATCGAGCTCTGCGCGGCCTGGCCCCAGGCCCCGGAGAGCCCCCTTCCGGCCACCGACGCCCCGCCTACCGACGTGCCCACCCTTCTCCTCAGCGGCGAGCGCGACCTCCGCACGCCCCTCGAGAGCGCGCGGCGCGCGGCGGCCCGACTGACGATGAGCGCGGTCGTGGCCGTGCCCGACGTGGGCCACTCGGTGCTCGGGCAGTCGTCCGACGAGTGCCCCGAGCGCGCCCTTCGCCGCTTCTTCCTTCGAGGTGCCCAGAGCTCTCGCTGCCGTGCGGAGGGCTCGGTGGCCCCGCCGCCGGTGGCTCCCACCTCGCTGTCGCGCGTGCCGTTCGCCCGCGGGGCATCCGGGCGCCGCGGGCGCACCCTCACGGCCGCCGCCCTCACGGTGGACGACGTGTTCCTGGCCAGCGTCTTCGGCGCCGCCGGCGACGGTCTCAACGTACGTGGGGGCGGCCTCCGTGGCGGGCGCTTTCGCCTGGGAGTGGAGCGCGTGCGCGGTGGGCGGGTTGCCACGGAGGGCTCGCGCCGCCGCCCGGTCGAGCAGGTGCTGGCCCTGCGGCTCGACCGCGCGGTCTCCGTCCCTGGCGTGAGCGTGAGCGGAGATCTCCGCTTCGACGACGACTTCTCGCTCAGCGGGGGCTTGGTGATAGGCGGCGCCGCGGCCTCACGGGGCCGGCTCACGATCTCGAGCGACCGCTCCGGCTTTCGGGTATCGGGCCGCCTCGGCGGGCGCCGGGTGCGCGGCCGGGTGCCCATACCGCTGTCCTCATAGGCGGGGCGGCGCCCCTACCGCACGGGCCCCTCTCGACCCCACGGCTCGGGATCCGCCCACGGCCCGGGTCCGGCCGGATCCAGCCCGGCGTTCTCGAACAGCCCGGCCCGCAGCCACGGCGAGACGGGCTCACCGGCGGCTTCCGGGGCCGGTGCGGTGTCGCGCAGGAAGCCCTCGATGGCCGCGGCGATGGCCGCCGCCTCCTCGGGCGACGCGGCGGATCGGAGGATCTCGATCCGAGGCCGGGCGTGCCGGCGGCGTCCGTTGCCACTCACGGCGCGCAGGGTATCGTCGCCGCGCCATGCCCGAGATCCCCGTCTTCGACCACGACGCGGTGCTCGCCGCCGTGTCCCCCGAGGAGGCGGTCGAGCGGGTGCGCGACGCCTTCGTGCGCTACGCACACGGGGAGTGGGACATGCCCTCCAAGGTCTATCTGGACGCTTCGCCAAACGGGGACTTCCGGGCCATGCCGGCGAAGGGCGGCGGGCTGGCGATCCTCAAGTGGGTCACCTCCTTCCCCGGCAACCGGGCGCGCGGGCTGCCGGTGGTGACCGGCGTCGTGTGCGTGTCCTCGTCCGAGGACGGCGAGCCGCGCGCCCTCCTCGACGCCCGCGCCGTGACCGCCCTGCGCACCGGCGCCGTGGCCGCGGTGGCCGCTCAGGAGTTGGCGCGGGAGGACGCGCGGAGCGCCGGCATCCTCGGCTGCGGACTCCACGGCGCCTGGGCCGCTCGCTGTCTGGCGGCCGCGGAGTACGGCCCCGGCGTGTGCTTCGACCCCGATCCCGACGCCGCCGGGGCCCTGGCCGGCGAGCTCGGTTGGGAGGTCGGAAGCCGCGAGGACGCCCTCGCCTGCGACGTGGTGACCGCGATCACGCCTGGTCACGAGCCGGTCGTGCTCGCCTCCGACCTCCGGCCCGGCCTCCACCTCACGATGCTCGGCGCCGACGGGCCCGGGAAGGCAGAGGCCGAGATCGAGGCGGTGACGAGATGCACCCTCTTCTGCGACGAATGGGCACAGGCGAGCCACGGTGGCGAGCTGACCGGCGCGGTGGAGGCCGGCCTGCTGAGCCGCGACCAGGTGACCGAGCTCGGGGCGGTGCTGACGGGAGCGGCTCCGGGGCGCCCGGACGCCGACGCGGTGACCCTCTTCGACTCCACCGGCCTCGCCATCCAGGATCTGGCCATCGCGCACGCGGTGCTCGAGAGCGCGACGTCGGCGCAGTCGGTGCGGCTGTAGCTCGGCCCTCGCCGTAGGGGCGTCCGGCTTCGACGGCGGTTCCCCGGCACCGCTCATCTCGCGAGGGTGGCGACCTCCCTGCCGGCCAGGCCCGTCAAGAGCTCCATCAGGTCCTCGCGGTCGGGCACCCACGCGAAGTAGGCCTCGTCGGTGGCCTCGACGGCCGCTATCGCCTCGACCGCGAGTCGCTCGCCCTCCGGTGTCACCGCCAAGCGCCGAACCCGGGCGTCGAGCTCGTCGAGCTCGCGCAGCAGCAGGCCCCGGCTCTCGAGCGTGCGGACTACCTGCGAGGTCATCATCCGATCGGTGCCGGCGTGATCGGCCAGCTCTCGCTGATTCGGGTGCTGGTCTCCTTGAGCAAGCCACCACGCGCCGGCGAGGAGGACGAACTGGACGTGGGTGAGCCCGAGCGGCCGCAGGGCCGC
>JBPCRE010000236.1:0-4562 GCA_050997195.1 Thermoleophilaceae bacterium | reverse complement strand
GCGCGGCGGAGCGCGACGTTGCCGGCCACCGCGCTCGTGAGCAGCGGCGCCACGAGGTTCGAGCCGCAGCGGTCGTGCTCCTTGGTGGCCTCGGCGGCGTCCTCGCCGTCCTCGTAGGCGCCGATCGCCTTGTGCTCCACGCCGTGGTAGGAGGCGAGGTCGCCCCCGCGGAGGCTGAGCAGGGCGGGAAGCAGGGAGATGCCGGCCACCGCCGCCTCGCGGGCCACGGTTCGCGGCCCGGAGCTGCGGATGGCCTGACCGCCGAGGGCGGCCACGGCCATGGTTCCGAGGGTCCTCGGGTCCTGCATGGGGAGCTTCGCCTCGGGCAGCGCGCGCTTCACGAGGGGGATCACCGCGAAGGCCTCGGCCAGGCGCGTGAGCCCCCGCAGGCCGGGGAAGCGCCCGGTGGCCTTCCCGCCGAGCGAGGGCTTCCGGCCCGACGCCACCTTGACCCCGCCCTCGCGGGTGCGCACCGCCGCCGCCCAGTGGGTCGGGCCGTGCACGAGCAGCCCGTTGCGCAGGGCCATGCCGCCGAGGCGGAGCTTCTCCTCCGGATTCTCCGGTGCCGGGCTCACAGCTCCTGCACCTGGAAGAGGCTCGTGGTGCCCGGCGTGCCGCTCGGCAGCCCGGCGGTGATCCCCACGCGGTCTCCGCGCTTGGCCCACCCGAGCTCGACCACGCGCCGGGCGCAGTCGGCGATCAGCTCCTCGGTGGTCTCCCACCGCTGCATCGACGCGGCCTGCACGCCCCACATGAGGCCGCACCGGCGCACCGTCTCGCGGCCCGGCGAGAGAGCGTAGATCGGCACCTGGGGGCGGTGAGCGGAGATGAGGCGCGCCGAGCGACCCGAGAGGGTGGGGCACACGATGGCCGCGAGGCCGAGCTGGCGCACGCTAGAGCAGGCGCCGTAGGCCACGGTGTAGGCGGGGTCGCGCTCGTCGCGGCGCACGCGGCGCTCGTTCCACTGCTCGTAGGGGGCGATCTCCTCGGTGCGCTCGGCGATGCGCGCCATCGTGCTCACGGCCTCGACCGGGTGCTGGCCCACCGCCGTCTCCTGGGAGAGCATCACCGCGTCGGTGCCGTCGAGGATGGCGTTGGCCACGTCGGTCACCTCCGCGCGGGTGGGCCGGGTGGACGTGACCATGGAGTCGAGCATCTGCGTCGCGGTGATCACCGGACGGGCCAGCGAGCCGGCCATGGCGATCACCTGCTTCTGCACGATCGGCACCTCCTCGATCGGCAGCTCGATGCCGAGGTCCCCGCGGGCCACCATCACGCAGTCCGAGGCGTGGACGATGTCCTCGATGGCCTCGACCGCCTGGGGCTTCTCGATCTTGGCGATGAGCGGAATGCGCGTGTGCCTTCGCACCTCGGTGATGTCCTCGGGCCGGCGCACGAAGGAGATGCCCACGAGGTCCACGCCGAGCTTCTCCCCGAAGCGCAGGGCCTCGAGGTCCTCGTCGGGCAGCGCGGGGAGCTCCGCGAGCTCGCCGGGCACGTTCAGCCCCTGGCGCGAGGCCACCGTCCCCCCGATCTCCACCACCGTGTCGATCTCGCCGTGGCGCACGGACTCCGTCTTCAGTCGCACTGAGCCGTCGGCGAGGTACATCACCTCCTCGGGCGCCACGGCCGCGGCCAGGCCGGCCCAGGACACGCTCATGCGCTCGCGGTTGCCCATCGCCCCATCCCCGCTCCCGTCCACGGCCACGAGCGTGAGGCGGTCGCCCGCTCGGAGCTCGGCGAAGTCGTCCTCGAGGGGGCCGATGCGGAGCTTCGGGCCCGGTAGGTCCTGGAGGATGGCCACCTGGCGTCCGGCCCGTTCGGCGGCCGCGTGAATGCGCTCGACGGTCTCGGCGTGCTGCTCGTAGCTCCCGTGCGCGAAGTTCAGCCGCGCCACGTCCATGCCCGCCTCCACCAGCTGGAGCAGCACCTCGGGCTCGCGCGAGGCGGGCCCGATGGTGGCGACGATCTTGGTGCGGCGCACGGTGGGATGACGTTAACGGGCGGAGGAGCTTCGGTGCGTCGCGTGCGTCCAGAGCACCACGCGCGCACGGGGTGGCCCGTACGATGGCCGAGTGGACGAGGTACCCGCTCGGCTCGCGCGGCTCCCGGCGCGCGAGCTCCCCGGCGGTCTACGTCTGGCCGAGGCGCGCGGCACCCGCGCGCGCATGCGCGGCCTGGCGGGGCTCGACGTGCTGCCCTCCGGCCACGCTCTGCGCATCCCGCGTTGCGGCTCGGTGCACACCGTGGGCATGCGCTTCCCGATCGACGTGATCTTCCTGGACCGCGACGACCGCGTGGTGCGCGTGGCCCGCGCGGTCCCGCCGCGGCGCTTCGCGGCCGCGCGCCGGGCTCGCTCGGTGATCGAGACGCGCGCGGGCGAGGCCGACCGATTCCTGAGCGCGGGAGCGGCCGAGGCCCACGCCTCGGGTGGGAGTTCTGGCTCTACGGGGTGATCCCGACTGCGGAGGCCGGCGCGTGGGCGCTTCACGATCGACGGCCGCCAGAGCCGTACACTCATGCTCCTATGAGCGTTCGCGTGCTGGGGATCATCGCGGCGTTGTTCGCAGTGGCGGTCGGTCTCTCCGACGGTCGCATCCCCTTCGCCGTGGTCCTCGTCGTCGGCTTGGCGCTCATCGTGGCCATCGTGTTCGCGCTTCGGGCTCAGCGGCGCTGAGCCTGGCTCGACCTCCGACGCCGACGCATCCACCGGTCTCGGTGGATCCAGGCTGAGGCGCGGCCCGCGCGGGACTTGTCACCCGCGGCCGAGCTCCATGACCACGCGGGGCGCCGCGGGGTCGAGCAGGACCCTCGTGCGTGCGCCGGGGCGGACGGCGGACTCCGCGGTTCCGGCCGGGGCGTGGAACTCGTCGGTGAAGGTGCCGTGCGGATCCTCGACCCGCCGGGTGCCGATCGTCCCCGGGAGTGCCTCCGGGCCGGCGGGGGCCGCTTCGATGACGACGGCCGCGGCCAAGCGGCCGTGCTCGAGGATTGGACGAAGCCGGCGGTAGGCAGCAAGGGGGAGGAGAGCGAGGCCGAGCAGCCATAGTGCCCCCGCCGTGCCCACCAACAGGATTCCGAGGGGATCCGCGACGTTCGCCTCGGGGGACAGCGCGCTGTACGCGAGCCATCCCGGGACCGCGAGAGCCAGGGCGAGAGCGCCCCTGCGACCCCCTCGGGCCGAGCGTAGGGCCAACCTCAGCACCTCGAGTCGGTCGAGCGGTCTCGGGGTCGCGGGGTGCGAGGAGACGACGCGGCGTGCCTCGGCTGCCAGGTGCTCCCGAGTCGAGGCTGGAGCGCGTGCGCGGCGACTTCAACCGGGAGGGCTCCGAAGGCTGGCGCGAGGGCTTCCGGTCGGCCGGGCAGGTGGTGTCGGGCCTCGTGGCTGTGGGGGACATCCGCGACGCGGGGGCCGCCGGAGTGCGCCTCGTACAGACCGGCGGGCGCGAGGGATGGGGCGATCTCGGCCTCTCGGCGTTCGGGGTCATTCCCATCGCCGGCGATCTGGCCAAGGGCACCAAGGCGGTCAAGGGGACGGTGGACGCCATTCGCGGATCCGACGAGGTCGCGGGGGGAGCCCGCGCCCTCGACGACGCCCCTCGGCCGCCGAGGGGCTTGGAGGAGAATGCTCCTCCGGCCCGCTCGTCGGATGGAGACCCGCCTCCGGGACGATCGGACATCGGCGCCAACAAGGAGGCGGGCGACACCGCGTCGGACCGGATCGCGAGCCGCTTCCCCGGCGCGCGCCGCGAGGTCACCTTCCAGACCAGCGAGGGTCCCCGCCGTGTCGACGTCCTGACCGACGACGGCCTGGCCATCGAGTCGAAGGTGGGCCGCACCTCCAACAGCAGCTTCGTCCGCGCCGAGGTGCGCAAGGACGCGGAGGTGCTGAGCGATCCCGACAGCGGTGTCGACCGGATCGAGTGGGAATTCTCCCGTAGCGAGGTAACGGGCAAGTCCGGTCCCACTCCGCGCCTGCGCGAGGCACTCGAGCGGGCCGGCATCACCATCGTCGAGCCGTAGTCTTCGGGCCGATGACCCTCGACCACGGCGACTACCGCATCTTCGATCCCGGCGTATACGGGCCCCTTCACGAGGTGTCTCGCAAGGAGGCCCGCGCGCACTACGAGAAGCTCATGGCCGAGAAGGAGGAGCGGAAGAGCATGCTCGCCGAGCTCCTCGCGCGTCACGGCGTAGAGCTCGACGGAAGCGACAAGTCGGTGCAGGCGTGCAACGATTGGTTCCGCGCCGAGGTCGAGGAAGACCCCGCCAACCCCGGAAGGCTGGCCCCGGTCTGGTACTCCATCGGCAACGACATCGGACTGCATCTGGGCGACTTGCTGATCGAGCGCGCGCCGAACCTCCGGTGGGAGATGTTCACCGCCGGAAAGAAGGACCTGGCCTACCAGCGGCCGGTGATCATGGGCTTCGCGGTGAAGAACCCGAAGTACAACGTGGACTTCGATCATCTGGTGGGCGTGTACGGGCACAAGGTGGTGCGCGGCCAGGAGGTCGAGCCGGATCGCTTCGTGGCCGCGCTGCGCTCCGCGGAGTCCAAGGCG
>JBPCRE010000210.1:0-15627 GCA_050997195.1 Thermoleophilaceae bacterium | reverse complement strand
GGTCGTGCCCGTGGCGTTCTCGCAGGGCACCGACCCCACGCCGCCCCCGACGCGACCCGACGCCCTGAGGAACTGCAACTTCGTCTCCTACGACGGGGGCCAGACCGAGACGTGCACTCTGCGGGTGCAGAGCTTCGATCCGAACACGCCGCTCGACGTGGACATCACCCGCGACGCCTCGAGCGACGGGGCGCGATCCGACAAGGTGATCGCCATGCTCCACGGCTTCGGCGGAGACAAGCGCGAGTACGAGTCGAAGACCGACGAGGGCGACAACCGCGAGGACTACCACTGGAACTCGCACTGGTTCGCCAAGCACGGCTACTACGTCATCAACTACACGGCGCGCGGCTTCTCCACTACGGAGAACCCGAACGAGCCGCACGAGCCGGCCACGCCGGCGACCGTGCGCGACAACGACGTCAAGGACCAGACGACCAACAACAAGATCCGCCTCAAGAGCCGCGACTTCGAGATCCGCGACACGCAGTTCCTCATGCAGCTCGTGGCCACTGCCTTCCCGTCGGTCGACCCCGATCAAGCCGCCGTCACGGGTCTCTCCTACGGCGGCGGCGAGAGCTGGGTGCAGGCCAGTCAGCGGTCGTTCGACCTCGATCAGGACGTGCCGAGCCTCCAGGGCTTCGGTCTGAAGCCGATCACCATCCAGGTGGCCGTGCCCCGATACACGTGGACCGACCTGGCCTACGGCCTGGCGCCGAACGGCCACAAGGGCGATCCCGCGCAGAACGATCAGGAAGAGCGCGCACAGTGCAGTCCCGTATCCGACCGGTTCATGGGTCGGCAGGGATCGGAGCGCGATCTGTACGCTTCTTCGATCGGCGAGCCCGACGATTCCCGCGGCGACGGCTACCCGATCGGCGTGCCGAAGCTCTCCTACATCGGCGGCTTCTTCGCCTCCGGCCAGCAGCGCGGCGAGTACCAGCGGGTGCCGCCGAACGGCCCGAGCCAGCACACCTGCATCTTCTCGCCGGAGAACACGATCGACGTGGCGGCCTGGAACGTCCGGGTGCTCGCGAACGACCCCTACGACGTTGCGGGCGTCGAGGACGAGGTGATCCGCGAGGTACGCCAGGGCCTCACCGAGTACCGCTCCTCCTACTACCAGGACGAGGGGTGGAAGGCGCAGGCCAAGAGCGGCGATAAGACGGCCATCTTCGCCATCCAGGGATGGACCGACGACCTCTTCCCGGCCGTCGAGGACTTCCGCCAGTACAAGTACCTGACGAAGCTTGACCCGCGGTGGCCGGTCGAGGTGGAGATGGCCGACATCGGCCACCCGCGTGCGCAGAACAAGAGCGCGACGTGGCGACGGTTGAACCAACGGGCCTTCGGCTTCATGAGCTCGCAGATCCGAGGGTCCCACGAGACCGTCCCGAACGTCTCCAGCGAGCCGACGGTGTGCGCCAACGACGGCGACCCCGACCAGGGCTCGGACTCCAGCAGCGAGAGTCGACCTCCGACGGAAAAGGCTCCGGCCCAGCATCTCACCGCGCGCACGCCCGAGGGACTCTCCGGCGGGTTTCTGTCGGCGAGCTTCCCCGGCGGAACGCTGCTGCCCGGCAGCGGGAGCGGCGACCCCGACGGCCTGGCCTCGGATCCGGTCTCGCGCCTGCTCTTCGAGCAGGCCCTCCCGGGCCCGTGCGCGCAGAGCCAGGCTGATACCTGGCCCGGGCGCTACACGGCCCTCTCGGCGCCGCTCAAGGACGCCTCGACGTACGTCGGCCTCGGAAAGGTCAGCCTTCCTGGCTACGGGCTGACCGAGAGCGACGGCGCGGCCACCGTGAACGCCCGCGTCTGGGACGTGCCTCCGGGCGGGAAGCCGACGCTGCTCATGACCCGCGGCACCTACCGGTTGAGCGACTTCTACGACGAGCGTACGGGCAACCTCGAGCTCCCGCTGTTCGGCAACCACTGGCGGCTCGAGCCGGGCCACCGCGTCCGCCTGGACCTCATGCAGGTGGACGAGCCGTTCCTGCTGCGCTCGAAGGTGGTCGACACCTTCTCGTTCGCGGGGGCGACGCTGACCCTGCCGACGCGCGAGGCCACCGAGCGCACGGTGTCTGGAGAGAAGCAGTCGGGAAGCGATGAGGCTCCGGAGAGCACCGAGCCCTCCCAGGCGGTCCTCGACGTGCTGAAGAAGCTCGAGATGGCACTGCCGCCCGGATTCCCGGGAGCCGAGGCGCTCACCGACACGGGGACGACGCCCGACGCCGGCGGCGCGCTTCCTGAGGCGCTGGCCGGCCTTGAGACGGGACGCCTTCCCGGCGGGACCCAGCTCCCGGGCGGGGTCTCGGCGCCCGCCGCTCCCTGAGCGCAGAGCGGATTCCCAGGGGAAGTACCGGAGAGAGGCCGTGGGCCCCTCCGGTCAGCCTCAGGGCTCGATCAACCCCCGCCGCACGGCGTAGCGCACGAGCTGCACCCGATCGCGCATCCCAAGCTTCGCGAGCACGCTGCCCCGGTGCGACTCGATCGTCTTCTCAGAGAGCTTGAGGGCCTCGGCGATCTCGCGGTTGGTGTGGGCCTCGGCGATCAGCTTGACCACCTCGAGCTCGCGCGGGGTGAGCGGGTCCTCGGGCGCCTCGGCCCCGTGCTCGAGCCACTCGCGGACTATCGCCCGCTGGGTGACCGGGGGAAGGAACGGGCGGTCCTCACTGGCCGAGCGGACGGCCTCGATCAGGTCGGTGTCGGCGGCGCGCTTGAGCACGTAGCCCGACGCGCCGGCCTTCAGCGCGTCGAAGAGGTAGCGCTCGTCCTCGTGCATGGAGAGCAGCAAGACGCGCACCTCGGGGACCTGCGCCTTGATCTCCCGGGCGGCCTGCAGGCCGGTCATCCGCGGCATGGAGACGTCGAGGACGGCCACCCGCGGGCGCCGGGCGAGCGCGAGCTCCACCGCCTCGATCCCGTCGCCCGCCTCGGCCACCACCTCCATCCCGGGCTGCCGCTCGATGAGCATGCGCACGCCGGAGCGGACGATGCCGTGGTCGTCGGCGATCAGGACGCTCAGCACCGCGGGACCTCGAGCACCACGGAGGTTCCCGCCCCCGGGCGAGAGTCGACCGACAGGCTGCCCCCCACGAGGCGCGCCCGCTCGGCCATGCCGTTCAGACCGAGGCCGAGCTCGACGCCCGCCGGCTCGAACCCGCGGCCGTCGTCGCGGACGCGGAGCTCGATGGCCCCCTCGCGGTCGGCGAGGTCCACGTCGACCCGACGGGCCGCCGAGTGGCGGGAAGGTTCAGGCCGGCGGCCGCGCTGGCAGCGAACAGCGCCCCTGTGATGAGCAGGGCGTTGGTGGCCAAGACCTGGCCGATGAGGGAGTCGCGGCGTCTCATGTCCGAAGTTGGGTCCTGACCCCATATCGGCACGCGGCGGGAGACCGACACCTGTTCTCAGAGAATGACTCGGGGCGCCTCCTGCGGAGCGGGCGCCCCCCTCCTTGGGTCACCGCAGACGGGGCGCCTTCGGGCGCCCCGTCTGCGTACACGCCCTCAGGGTGCCCGGACGGGGCGAGGAACCTACGCCGAGGCCAGCCGCAGCGACGCCCGCCGGCCTCGAGCGCCGAGCGCGCGCCGCAGCGCGTCCACGCAGTCGGGATCGAACTGCGTGCCGGCGTGGCGCTCGAGCTCGACGAAGGCCTCCTGCTCTGAGCGTCCGCGGCGGTAGGGGCGGTCCGAGGTCATGGCCTCGAAGGCGTCGGCCACCAGGATCACCCTCGACTCGACGGGCACCTCCTCGCCCCTCAACCCCTCGGGGTAGCCGGCGCCGTCGAGGCGCTCATGGTGGTGGAGGATCCAGTCGGCCACCGTCTCGCAGTGGCTGCGGGTGTAGGAATCCTTCGCGTCGCACGCCCGGGCGAGTGAAGTGGTGAGCGTCTTCAGATGGCGGCGCTCGAGGTCTCGATGCGACTCCCGGGCCGTGGGCTCGAGCGCCTCGGAGTAGATGAGCACCTCTCGCCCTGCCCGCCTGGCCTCGTGCAGGGCGAGCGCCGCGTGACGGATGACCGTGTGGCTGCCCTCGAGGCTCGCGGGCTCGGCCACGCCGAGGGTGGCGGAGGGAAGGCCGTCCGGGTGCGTATCGAGCCTGCGGCGCAGGCGTTGGCAGAAGCGAAAGCCGCCCCAGGCGCGTTCTCCCTTGAGGACGACCGCGAACTCGTCGTCCCCGATTCGGTAGGCGGCGTCCTCGGCGGAGATCCTCGTGGAGGGCGCGCTGGTTGCCGAGGCCGGTGAGCTCGTCGTAGAGATCGAGGCGCTCCACCCGTGCGCCGGCGGCCGAGACCGTGCGCTCTTCGAGGCCACGCGCGCCGCGGGCGTGGTGCACCAGGGCTCCGGAGAGCGTCCCGGCCAAGGCGAGCGGGCCGAGCACCGCCAGAGACGGCACCTCGGCACCGAGGCTCGCGCCGGCTCCGGCCACAGAGAACACCGAGAGAGCGCCCCCGGCAGCGGCCACCGCCGATCGCGTCTTCCCCCCCGGGCGACTCACCCACGACGTTGAAGCGTGCGCGCTTCCGAGGGGTCACAAGGTCTCTTGCACCCATCAGGGACGGCGAGGAAACTGGCAGCGGGCCTCGACGGATTAGAGGCGGTACCCTGCGCCCCGTGTCCGGCACGGCCATCCTCGACATCGACGGCACACTCGTCGACACCAACTACCAGCACACCCTGGCCTGGTGGCGGGCGTTTCGCCAGAGCGACGTGGTCCTGCCGCTGTGGCGCATCCAACGATCGATCGGCATGGGGGGAGAGAAGCTCGTGCCGGCTCTGGTCGGCGAGGAGCGCGAGGCGGAGATCGGCGACGCGGTGAGGGCCGCGGAGGGCATCCTCTACTTCGAGCTCATGCGCGAGGTCGCTCCCTTCTCGAGTGCGCGAGCGCTGATCGAGACCCTCAAGGGGCGCGGCGCCACCGTGGTGCTTGCCTCCTCGGCCAAGGAGTTCGAGGTGGAGCACTACCTCGACCTCTTGGACGCCCGTGAGCTTGCCGACGCCTGGACCTCCTCGGCCGACGTGGAGAACACCAAGCCCGAGCCCGACCTCGTGGCCGTCGCGCTGGAGAAGGCCGGCGGAGGAGAGGCGGTGATGGTCGGCGACTCCACCTTCGACTGCGAGTCCGCGCGCCGCCTGGAGGTGCCCGCGGTGGGGCTGCTCACCGGAGGATTCTCGCGCGAGGAGCTCGGAGAGGCGGGAGCGGCCGCCGCCTTCGACTCGCTCGAGACGCTGCTCGAGGAGATCGACGAGACGCCGCTCGGGGCCATCCTCTAGGCCCCAACGTTTTGAAGAGGTCACCCCCGGGGAAGTACTTCTCCGGTGCGCGTTCTCGGCGTCAACGCGGTGTTCCACGATCCGGCCGCGGCGCTGGTGGTGGACGGCGCCACGGTGGCCGCCGCCGAGGAAGAGCGCTTCTCCCGGCGCAAGCACGGCAAGACGCCGGTGCCGTTCTCCACGTGGGAGCTGCCCGTCGAGGCCATGCGGTGGTGCCTGGCCGAGGCCGACCTCCGCCCCGAGGACCTCGACGCCGTGGCCTACTCGTACGACCCGGATCTGGCCCCGTTCCCCGGTGAGGACATCACCGCCGGCGAGTGGGAGGGCCTTCGCACCCTCTACACCCGCCGCGCTCCGCTCTTCCTGGCCACGGCCCTCCCGGGACTCGACCCCGAGCGAGTGCGCTTCGTGGCTCACCACGTGGCCCACGCGGCGTCGGCGGCCCTGGCCGCGCCGTTCCGGCCGGCGAGCGTCCTCGTGCTCGACGGCCGGGGAGAGAGCGCCTCGTCGCTAGCCGGGCGCTGGCCGGACGGCGGTGCGCTCGAGGTCCTCGCCTCTCAGCCGCTCCCCCACTCCCTGGGCCTCGCGTACGAGGAGCTCACCGAGCACCTCGGCTTTCGCCGCTCATCCGACGAGTACAAGGTCATGGCCATGGCCTCCTACGGGCGGCCTGAGTTCCTTGACGAGCTGCGCGAGCTCATTCGGAGCACCGGTGACGGAGGCTTCACGGTCGCGCCGATCGACTGGGGCGTTCTGGCCCCGGCGCTGCTCGCGGAGGAGGAGTGGATGCCCGTGCACGCCGACCTCGCGGCGAGCGTTCAGCGCCGCCTCGAGGAGGTCGTGATCGAGCTGGCGGGCTGGCTGCACGAGCGCACCGGCGACCGGGACCTCGTGATGGCCGGAGGTGTGGCGCTGAACTGCGTGGCCAACTCCCGATTGCTCGAGGAGGGGCCGTTCGAGCGCATCTGGGTGCAGCCCGCGGCCGGCGACGCGGGCACCGCCCTCGGGGCCGCCCTGGAGGTGGCTCGACAGCTGGAGGGCGGCGTGGAGCCCATGCCCGGCGCGGACCTCGGCCGCGGATTCTCCGACGAGGAGATCGGCGCCCGGCTCGCGGTGGCCGAGCTGTCCCACGAGCGCCCGGACGACCTCGCCGAGGCCGTGGCCGAGATCCTGGCCGCCGATGGCGTGGTGGCGTGGTTCCAGGGTCGCAGCGAGTTCGGCCCGCGGGCCCTCGGACACCGCTCCCTGCTGGCCGACCCGCGGGCCGCCGCCAACCTCGAGCGGCTGAACGACATCAAGGGCCGCGAGCAGTTCCGCCCGGTCGCGCCCATGGTGCTGACCGAGCGGGCCGCCGAGATCTTCGACGGCCCCGTGCCGAGTCCGTACATGCTCTTCACCCACCGGGTCCGCCGCGGATGGGCCGAGCGCATCCCGGCCGTGGTGCACGTGGACGGCACGGCAAGGATCCAGACCGTGGACCGGGAGGCCGAGCCACTGATGGCCCGCGTGCTCGAGGGCTTCGAGCGGCTCACCGGCGTGCCGGTCGTGGTCAACACGAGCCTCAACACGGCCGGGCGCCCCATGGTCGACGACCCGCGGGACGCGCTCGAGTGCTTCGGCTCGGCGCCCATCGACGCGCTGGCCATCGGTCCCTACCTGCTCCGCCGCTCGGCGCTCACCGCCGAGGTGCCGGCCGCGACGCACGAGGCGCTCGCGTGACTGGCGTCTCGGTGGACGTGGTGGTGCCCTCGGCCGGGCGCGCGTCGCTGTGGACGCTCCTCGCCGCTCTGGCCGAAGGGGAAGATCGCCTCGGCGGGCGGGTGATCGTGGTCGACGACCGGCGCGCGCGGAGTCGCCTCGGAAGCCGGAGAGACCTCGGCGCTCGAACGCCGTTGCTCGCCGACGCGTCGGAGCTCGGTGAGCGGGTCGAGGTGCTGCGCGGGCCGGGCGCCGGCCCCGCGGCGGCTCGCAACGTGGGCTGGCGGGCCGCGAGCGCGTCGTGGGTGGCGTTCCTCGACGACGACGTGGTGCCGGATCCGGACTGGGCCGCGCGCCTGGCCGACGACCTTCGCGGGGCGGCGCCCGAGGTGGCCGGGGTGCAGGGCCGGGTGCGGGTGCCCCTGCCCGAAGGGCGCCGGCCCACCGACTGGGAGCGCAACGTGGCGGGGCTCGAAGGCGCGCGCTGGGCGACGGCGGACATGGCCTACCGACGCGACGTGCTCGCGGCGGTGGGGGGCTTCGACGAGCGCTTCCCGCGGGCCTACCGCGAGGACGCCGACCTCGGGTTGCGGGTGCGCGCCGCGGGATGGAGCATCGCGACGGGGGCGCGCCGCGTGACCCACCCGGTGCGCCCGGCCGGGCCGCTGATCAGCTTCCGGCTGCAGGCCGGCAACGCCGACGACGTGCTGATGAGCGCGCTTCACGGACCCGGCTGGCGCGAGGCCGGCGGTGCGCCTCCCGGCCGTGCTCGCCGCCACGTGGCGGTGTGCGCCGGCGCGGGCGTGGCCCTCGCGGGCGTCGTCACGGGTCGCCGGTGGCTCCTCGCGGCGGGCGCCGCGGCCTGGGCCGCGGGCACCGCCGAGCTCGCCCTTGCTCGCATCGGCCCGGGACCGAGGAGCGCCCGCGAGGTGGGCATCATGATCGCCACCAGCGTGCTCATCCCGCCGGCGGCCTCGTACCACCGACTGCGGGGCCTCGTGCGCCGGCGATCCCTGCTGGGCGACACGGCACGCGCGCCGCGGCCCGCTGAGGCGCCCGATGTGCTGCGCCTCACCGACGCACACCATCCGGGCGTGCCCGAGGCCGTGCTCCTCGACCGCGACGGGACGCTCATCGTCGACGTTCCCTACAACGGCGATCCCGAGCGCGTGGTCGCGGTACCGGGCGCCCGCGCGGCCCTCGAGCGGCTGCGCGAGGCGGGGGTGCCCACGGGCGTGGTCTCCAACCAGAGCGGCGTGGGGCGAGGCCTCCTGTCCCCGGCCGACATGGCGGCGGTGAACGCCCGTGTCGAGGAGCTGCTCGGGCCGCTCGGCCCGTGGGCGGTGTGCCTCCATGCGCCCGGCGCCGGCTGCGCTTGCCGCAAGCCCGCCCCCGGCCTCGTGCTGGAGGCCGCCGGAAAGCTCGGCGTCTCGCCGGCGCGCTGCGCGGTGGTGGGCGATATCGGTGCCGACGTCGAGGCGGCCCGCGCGGCGGGCGCCCGCGGCGTGCTCGTGCCCACCCGGGTCACCCGTCGCGAGGAGATCGCCGCCGCGCCGGAGGTGGCGTGCGATCTCGGCGCTGCCGTCGAGCTTCTGCTGGGCGGAGCCGCACCCGCGTGGGATATTTCCGTCGCGGCGGGGTCCTCGGGAGGGTCCGCATGAGCGGCCACGTCCTCGTCGCCCGGCTCGACAACGACGGCGACGTGCTCCTCGCCGGTCCCGCGGTGCGCGCCGTGGCCGCCGGAGCGAAGCGCGTCACCTTCCTGTGCGGTCCGCGCGGCGAGAGCGCCGCGCGACTCCTTCCCGAGGTGGACGACGTCGTCGTGCACTGCGCTCCCTGGATCGACGCCGATCCCGCGCCCGTCTCCCGGGAAGACACCGACGCCCTGGTGGACGCGCTCGCGGCCCGCGCGATCGACGAGGCGCTCGTGCTCACCTCCTTCCACCAGAGCCCGCTCCCTCTCGCTCTTCTCCTGCGCCTCGCGGGCGTCTCGACCATCGCGGCCACGAGCCCCGATTACCCGGGCTCACTCCTCGACGTGCGCCACCACGCTCCCCACGATGTGCACGAGGTCGAGCGCTCGCTCTCGCTCGCGGCCTCGATGGGGCACCTGCTTCCCCTCGAGGACGACGGGCGCCTGCGCGTGCGCCGCCCGGCCCGCGGACGCCTTCCCTCGTCGCTCGCCGACTGGACCGCCGAGGGTCCCTACGTGGTGGTGCATCCCGGCGCCTCGGTGCCCGCCCGGGCGTGGGGCGCGCGCCCGAATGCGCGCCTCGTGGACGCGCTCGCCGAGGGCGGTCGCAGGGTCGCGGTCACCGGGACCCGGAGCGAGGCGGCGCTCACCGCGTTCGCCGCGGGGCCGAGCCGGGAAAGCGTGCTCGACCTCGGCGGGGCCACCGACCTCGCGGAGCTCGCGGAGGTGCTCGCCGGCGCGGAGGCCCTCGTGGTGGGCAACACCGGTCCCGCTCACCTGGCCGCGGCGCTCGGCACCCCGGTGGTCTCGCTGTTCGCCCCAACCGTGCCGGCCGTGCGGTGGCGGCCCTGGCGCGTGGCCCACGAGCTCCTCGGCGCAGCCGTGCCCTGCGCCGGGTGCCGCGCGCGGGAGTGCCCGGTGCCCGGTCACCCGTGCCTCGCCGGAGTGTCGGTGCACGAGGTCGTGGCCGCGATCGATCGGCTCGCGCCCCGTGGGCTCGGCATCCGGCTCGAGGTGGTGGCCGCGTGAAGGTGCTTCTCTGGCACGTGCACGGCTCCTGGACCACGGCGCTCGTGCACGGTGAGCACGAGTACCTCGTGCCGGTGGTGGCGGGGCGGGGTGCCGAGGGGCGCGGGCGCGCCGAGACCTACCGGTGGCCGGACAGCGCTCGAGAGGTGACCGCCGAGGAGGCGGCCGACGCGGAGGTGGACGTCGTGATCCTCCAGCGCCCCGTAGAGCTCGAGGAGATGGCCGAGCGCTGGCTCGGCGGGCGCCGCCCCGGGCGGGAGGTGCCGGCGGTCTACGTGGAGCACAACGCGCCGCAGGGCCGTGTGGCCGAGATGCGCCACCCCGCCGCGGACCGGCCGGAGCTCACCGTGGCCCACGTGACCCACTTCAACGCCCTGTTCTGGGACACGGGAAGCACGCCAACCCGGGTGATCGAGCACGGCGTGGTGGATCCCGGCTACCGCTACACCGGCGAGCTGGCCCGCTCGGCGGTGGTGATCAACGAGCCGCGCCGGCGAGGCCGGGTCACGGGCACGGACCTGCTCGAGCAGCTCGGCCACGAGATGCCCCTCGACGTGTTCGGGATGGACTCGGCGGGCATCGGCGGCCACGACGACGTGCGTCAGGAGGATCTCCACGACGCGATGGCCAGGCGCCGCGCGTACCTGCATCCCGTGCGCTGGACCTCGCTCGGGCTCTCGCTCATCGAGGCCATGCACCTCGGGATGCCGGTAGTGGCGCTGGCCACCACCGAGGTGCCCGAGGCGGTGCCGGCCGCGGCAGGGGTGGTCTCGAACCGCGTGGACGTCCTGCGCGACGCGCTGCGAGACCTCGCGTCCGATCCGGACACCGCCCGGGAGCGCGGCCACGCGGGCCGCGCGGCTGCGCGCGAGCGCTACGGGCACGAGCGCTTCCTGGCCGACTGGGACGAGCTGCTGGAGGAGGTGGCCGCATGAGGGTGGCCATGGTCTCCGAGCACGCAAGCCCCCTGGCGGCACTCGGCGAGGCCGACGGGGGAGGCCAGAACGTGCACGTGGCCGCGCTCGCGCTCGCCCTCGGTCGGAGGGGCCACGAGGTGGTGGTGCACACCCGGCGCGAGGATCCGGAGGTGCCCACGCGCCTACGCCTCGGCCCCGGCGCCGAGGTTCACCAGGTCGACGCCGGCCCGGCCCGGCGCGTGCCCAAGGACGAGCTGCTGCCCCACATGGACGAGTTCGCCTCCGGCCTTCGAGCGCGCTGGGCACACGAGCCCCCGGACGTGGTGCACGCACACTTCTGGATGTCCGGCCGCGCCGCCCTGGCCGCCCGCCCGTCGCGGCGGCGCCCCCCGGTGGTGCAGACCTTCCATGCCCTCGGCGTCGTGAAGCGCCGCCACCTCGGCGATGGCGACCCGAGTCCTGCCGGGCGGCTCGGGGAGGAGGAGCGCATCGCCCGCTCCGCCGACCACGTGGTGGCCACCAGCTCGGACGAGGTGTTCGAGCTCGTGCGCCTGGGCACGTCACGGCGGCGGGTGAGCGTGATCCCCTGCGGCGTCGACCTCGAGCGCTTCACCCCCGAAGGCCCCGCCGAGCCGCGTCGGCCCGGCGTGCACCGGATCGTGTGCCTCGCCCGCCTCGTCGAGCGCAAGGGCGTGGCCGATGCGGTGGCCGCGCTCGTCGAGCTCCCCGACACCGAGCTCGTCGTGGCCGGAGGGCCTGAGGCCTCGCTGCTCGGCGACGACGGAGAGGCCCGGCGCCTCCGGGCGCTCGCCGCCGAGCTCGGGGTGGCGCGGCGGGTGCACCTGCGCGGGCGGGTCGAGCGCCCCGACATCCCGGCGCTTCTTCGCTCCGCCGACGCGGCGGTGTGCGTGCCGTGGTACGAGCCCTTCGGCATCGTCCCGCTCGAGGCGATGGCCTGCGGCGTGCCCGTGGTGGCCTCCGCGGTGGGCGGGCAGATCGACTCGGTCGTCGACGGGGTGACCGGCGTGCACGTGGCTCCGCGTCATCCCGAGCAGCTCGCCGCCGTGCTGCGCGAGCTGTTCGGCTCCCCCCGCCGGCGCCACGCCCTCGGCGCCGCGGGCGCCCGGCGGGCACGGCAGCGCTACGGATGGGACCGCATCGCCGCCTCGAGCCTCGAGGTCTACCGGACCCTGCTCGCGGCCCGGAGCGCCGGCAGCCAGGGAGTCTCGGCGTGAGCGTCCGCGGGCCGGCGCCGAGGGGCCTCGACCACCTGGCCGCCCTCGAGGATCCTCTCGTCGCCCTTCGCGACGATTGCGAGCGCCTCGAGCGCTGGGGTGCCCGCCTGGCCCGCGTGCTGCTCGACGGGGGGCGGCTGCTGGCGGCCGGCAACGGCGGGAGCGCGGCCCAGGCCCAGCACCTGACGGGAGAGCTCGTGGGCCGCTACCAGGACGAGCGCGTGCCCCTGAGCGCCATCGCCCTCCACGCGGAGTCCTCGAGCCTCACCGCCATCGCCAACGACTACGGCCCCGAGGAGCCCTACCGCCGTCAGGTCCGCGCCCACGGGCGCCCGGGAGACGTGCTCGTGGCGCTCTCGACCTCGGGCGCGAGCCCGAACGTGCTCGCCGCGGCGGAGGCCGCGGCCGAGATGGAACTCACTACCTGGGCCCTGACCGGCCCCTCTCCCAACGATCTGGTCGCGGCCTGTGACGACGCCCTGTGCGTGGACGCGCCGACCACCGCGACCGTGCAGGAGGTCCACCTCGTGGCCCTCCACGTGCTCTGCGCCGCGGTCGAGGCCCACGTGAACGCGGCCACCCTCCCGTCGGGACGGCGCGCCGCGCGGCCAGGCCGTTCCGAGGCGCTCCGATGAACCACGCGGACGCGCTCGTGGTGGTGGGCGACTCGCTGCTCGACCGCGATCTCGACGGGCACGTCGAGCGTCTGAGCCCTGACGCTCCCGTACCCGTGGTGGAGGGGCTCACGCAGGCCACCCGCCCCGGGGGCGCCGCCCTGGCCGCAGCCCTGGCCGCCGCCGACGGGCGGAGCGTCACGCTCGTGAGCGCCCTGGCCGACGACCCTCCCGGTCGAGAGCTGGCCGCCGCCGTGGCCGCGAGCGGCGTGCGCCTGATCGACATCGGGCTGGACGGCACGACCCCTGAGAAGATGCGCGTGCGCGCCGACGGCAGGACGCTGATCCGGCTCGACCGCGGCGGAGAGCCCACGGGCGCCGGCGAGCCGAGCGGGCCGTGGCGCGATCGAGCCGTGGACGCGGCCCGCCGGGCCATCGGCTCGGCGGCGGGCGTCCTCGTGTCCGACTACGGGCGAGGGGTGGCCGCCGAGCCGGGAATCCGAGAGGCGGTGGAGGCGGTGGCGCGGGTCGTGCCCGTGGTGTGGGATCCCCATCCCCGGGGACCCTCACCCGTTCGCGGCGTCGCTCTGGTCACCCCGAACCGCCGCGAGGCGGGCGACTCCGGCGCGCCGGGGGACGGGAGCCTGGAGGCGTCCGCGGGCGCCCTGGCGAGGCGATGGGACGCCGCGGCCGTGTGCGTGACCCTCGGAGCCGACGGCGCCCTCCTCGCCTCCGCCGAGGGTCCCGCCACGAGCGTTCCCGCCCTGCCCGTCAGCGGCGGCGATCCCTGTGGCGCGGGGGATCGCTTCGCCTCCCGCGCGGCCGCGCTGCTGGCCGTCGGTGTGCCCACCTTCGAGGCGGTGAGCGCGGCGGTGGCGGCGGCCTCGGCGTTCGTCGGAGGCGGCGGGGCCGCGAGGGCGCGACTCGAGGCTCGCGGAGGGGCGCAGCTCGCCGCGCCGGCGGCCCGCGTGGAGGACTTCGGCCGAGCGACGCCGCCGCGCCGTGTCACCACCGAAGCCGTGGTGGCGCGCACGCGGGCCCGCGGCGGCACGGTGGTGGCCACCGGCGGGTGCTTCGACCTCCTCCACGCCGGGCACGTGGCCACGCTCACCGCGGCCCGAGCTCTGGGAGACTGCCTCGTCGTGCTGCTCAACTCAGACGCGTCCGTGCGGAGGCTCAAGGGCGTCGAGCGCCCCGTGGTGCCCGCGAGCGACCGAGCCGCCGTGCTCGAGGCCCTGGCCGCGGTGGACGCGACCGCGGTTTTCGAGGAGGACACGCCGGAGGCGGCTCTCGAGCGTCTGCGCCCCGACGTGTGGGCCAAGGGCGGCGACTACGCCGTTGCCGATCTGCCCGAGGCGGAGCTCATGCGGCGAATCGGCGGCCGAGCCGTGGTGCTCCCCTTCGTGGACGGCCACTCCACCACTCGCCTGATCGAGGAGGCTCTGGTCCGTGGCGCCGCCTGATCTCGGTGTGGTCGTCGTGACCGGGGGCGCCTCCGGCCTCGGTGCGGCCACGGCGGCCGCGGTGGCCGAGGCGGGCGGCACGCCGGTGGTCCTCGATCGTCGAGAGCCCCCGACCGGCGGGGACCACGAGGTGGTGGACCTGGCCGATCCCCGCGCCGGCGAGGCGGCGGTCGCGCGGGTGGCCGAGCGGCACGGCTCGATCTCGGGCGTGGTCACCGCGGCGGCCTTCGACGTGCCCGGACGCCTCGAGGACGTGGAGCCCGCCACGTGGGAGCGCATCCTCGCGGTCAATCTCGTGGGCACCGTGTGCGTGGTCCGAGCCGCTCTTCCCTTCCTCGAGCAGAGCCATGGCACGGTGGTCACCGTGGGCTCGACACTCGGGTTCAAGGCGGTGGGCGACGCCACGGCGTACTGCGCCTCGAAGTTCGGTGTCGTGGGCTTCACGCGGGCGCTCGCGGCGGAGACGGCCGGGCGCATCGGCGTGACGCTCCTGACGCCGGGCGGGATGCGCACCGCGTTCTTCGACGAGCGCGAGGAGCGCTATCGCCCTCCGGCCGACGCCACCCTCAACCGGCCCGAGGACGTGGCCCGCACCGTGGTCTTCGCCCTCGGCCAGCCGCCGGGCTGCGAGGTACGCGAGCTTGTGGTGACTCCCTCGGTGGAGTCCTCGTGGCCGCCGTAGGAGGCCGGACCCCGACGCCCGCGGGTTGAGCCCCGAGCCGCCACGGCTCCTCGTCCTGCGGGCTCTCGGCGTCGGCGATCTCCTGACCGCCGTCCCGTCGCTCGTCGCCCTCGCTCGGGCCTTTCCCCGCCATCGCCGCCAGCTCGCCGCTCCATGCGTGTTGGCTCCCCTGCTCGAGTTGCTGCCCGGCGGCTTCACGCTGGTGCCGACGGAGCCCCTGGCTCGGCTCTCCTCCTCCCTGGCCCGGCCGGCGGTGGGGGTGAACCTCCACGGCCGCGGGCCGGAGAGCAGCCGCGTGCTGCTCGACGCTCGGCCCCGGCGTCTCCTCTCCTTCTTCCACCCCGAGGTCGCGGAGACTGAGGGCATGCCCGGGTGGCGGCCGGGGGAGCACGAGGTGGAGCGCTGGTGCCGGATGCTCCACGAGCTCGGCGTTCCCGCGTACCCGCGGCAGCTCGACATCCATCGTCCGTCCGGCGTCGCGCCGCGGGGCACCGACGGCGCCACGGTGATCCACCCCGGCGCGGCGAGCCCGGCGCGGCGCTGGCCGGCCGAGCGCTTCTCCGCGGTGGCCCGGGCCGAGCGGCTCCACGGGCGGCGTGTGGTCATCACCGGGAGCCCCGACGAGGTCTCCCTCGCGCGCGAGGTGGCGGCACAGGCCGGCCTAGAGGACGAGATGGTGCTGGCCGGGCAGACCGATCTCGCGGCGCTCGCGCGCGTGGTGGCCGCCGCCGGCCGAGTGGTGTGCGGGGACACCGGCATCGCCCACTTGGCCACCGCTCTCGGAACCCCGTCGGTGGTGCTCTTCGGCCCCACCTCGCCGCTCGAGTGGGGGCCACCGGCGGACCGCCCCCGCCACCGCGTGCTGTGGTCGGAGACCACGGGCGACCCGCACGGCGCCGAGCCCGACCCCGGACTGCTCGAGATCGGGCCGGCAGCCGTGATCGAGGCGCTCGCGCGGCTTCCTGCCGGCGAACGCCTCGGGCCAGTCAACCCCGGGGGGAAGATCGTTTTTACGTTTGTTCC
>JBPCRE010000094.1:0-4283 GCA_050997195.1 Thermoleophilaceae bacterium | reverse complement strand
CGGTGATGCGCCCGGCGCCGCGCACGATCGTCGCGCCCTTCTTCTCGTAGCCGTCGGCCGTGCCCGAGTCGTCGAGGTGGCGGACGATGAAGTCCCGGTACTCGGCGGTCTCCTTCCAGTCGAGCTCGGGGGTGCCCACCCCGAAGGCCCGGCGGCTCTCGGCCTGCGCCTCGGTGGGCCGGAGCAGGGCCTTCGACGGTATGCAGGCCCAGTAGGGACACTCGCCCCCCATCAGCTCGCGCTCCACGAGCGCCACGCTGCGGCCGCCGTCGATCAGGCGATCGGCCACCTCCTCCCCGCCCGGGCCCGTCCCGATGATCACCGCGTCGAAGCTCTCAGCCATCTTCTCTCCTCCTCGGTCGTGCTGGAAGTAGCCCTGGACCCCGTCGCCCGAGGGCATCCTCACGCATCGGCGCCGTCGGCCGCCGGAAAGCGTCCTCCGGGCCAGGGAGCCCCCACGTAGCGCTCGAGCACCGGCCCGGGCGGAGCGTCGACCGAGCAGAACAGATCGCTGCGCAGCGTGCGCCCGGGGAAGAGCCGGGCGAAGGGATCGTCGTCGAAGCGCCGAGGGCTCCGGGCCACGGTGATGGCGCCGCCGTAGTGCACGGCGTCGAGGGACAGCGTGCTCAGGCACACGAGATCCTCCCCGAGCATGGGGATCCACCAGGCGAGCGCGTCGCGGCGCACCTGCTGGACCTCGGGCTGGTCGAAGGGGATGCGCGCCTCGGGATCCTCGAGGGCGCAGAGGTGCACGTAGGCGTTCGAGACCGAGGCTCCCTCGAGGCACCGAGCGTCCACCCCGAAGCGCCGCGCCCCCGGCTCCTCGTCGAGTGAGAGACGGCCGTCCGCGAGCCAGAGCCATGCGAAGGGCGGGCTCACTCGGGCTCCCAGTCGGTCCGGATGCGACGGGTGATCTCGCACATGTCGGCGCGAAGCTCCTCCATCGTCGCGCGGCCCCAGTACCAGTCGCCCACGTAGTGGCGGTGCACGGTCAGGTCGGGGTGGAGCGTGAAGGCGCTGGGGCGGTAGGGATCGTGCTCGGTGTCGGAGGCCTCGAGCATCCCGAGGCGGGGAAGCCAGCGCCGCTCGGCGTCGGAGAGGAAGGCAAAGCGCGCGCCGAGCCCGGCGCGGAAGGCGGACTGCACCTCGGCGGGGTCCACGCTGACCACGACGATGCGCGCGTAGGCCACCTCGAACTCGCTCTGGACCTCGACGAGGCGGCGCAGGTAGGTCTGCTCCTTCGGGCACCACCAGCCGCGCGAGAAGACGAGCACCACGGGGTCACCGCCCGCCAGCTCGGAGAGCAGGCGCGGCCGGCCCGTGTGGTCGGGGAGGTCGAGGTCGGGGAAGCGCTCGCCGGGCGCGAGCGCCCGGCGGGCGCGGGCGCGCTCGGCGAGAGCCTCCTCTGCGCCGGTGTCGGTCTCGGTGGCCATGTGTTCTCCTCCTCGATCCCTTCGGTTTCAGGTCGCGCTCGGCAGGCTGAAGCGCACACGGGTGCCCGCGCTCGACTCGGGCAACCAGATCTGCCCCCCGTGCGCCTCGACTATGGCACGGCAGATGGTGAGCCCGAGACCCGCCCCGCTGCGCGTGCGCGAGGCCTCACCCCCGCCGCGGTAGAAGGGCTCGAAGGCACGACCGCGCTCCTCGGGAGCGATCCCCTCCCCCGTGTCGGCCACCTCGATCTCCAGGTGACCCTCGCGCGGCTCGGCGGCCACGGTGATGGTGCCGTCCGAGGGCGTATGGCGGATGGCGTTCTGGATGAGGTTGAAGAGCACGCGCTGCACCTTCTCGGGGTTGGCCCGGGCGGGCGGGAGATCGGCGGCCACGTGAGAGAGGGTCGTGATGCCCCGGAGGTGTGCCTGCGGCTGCATGGCCTCCACCGTCTCCTCGACCAGCACGTCGAGCTGCACCTGGTGCAGCGACCACTGGATGTCGCCGGCCTCGAGGCGCGAGAGCTCGAACAGGTCGTCGATGAGCGCGCCGAGGGCGCCGATGTGGATCGAGAGCTGCTCCACGTAGCGCCGGCGCGTGTCCGCGTCGCCGACCTCCGACTGGATGGCCTCGGCGAGGACCCTGAGGGAGGCGAGCGGGGTGCGCAGGTCGTGCGAGACGGCGGCCATGAGCTCCCGGCGCGCGCTGTCCGCGCCCTCCGCGGTGCGCTCGCGCTCGACGAGCTGCTCGATCATCCGGTTGCCCGCGGCGGCGAGCTCGGCCAGCTCGTCGCGTCCGCTCGTCTCGATGTGCACGTCCCGGGAGCCTTCCCCCACGGCGCGAATGCCGTCACGAACGGCCTCGAGGTCCCGCATCGCGCCGCTCGCGATCATGCTTGCGGCGTAGGTGGCCAGCGTGCCTCCGAAGGCCAGCAGCAGCACCAGGGTGAAGGCGTCGTGGGCGGAGACGAACATGAGCGCGGCCACGAGCCCGATGCCGAGCAAGGAGAGTCCGACGGTGAGCCCGGTGCCGAGCACGAACTGGTTCGAGAGGGAGCCGAAGCGGTCGCGGCGGCGGGTGAACACGTGAGCGAGCGCGAGCGCGGGCACGCCCGTGAGCATCAGCAGCCCAGCCGTGCGCGCGCCGTCCGCCGCGCTGTAGACGAGGCCCATCGCCACACCCCCGACCACGGCGGCAACGACGAGGACCAGCGTGCCGCGCGCGAGGCTCAGGGCTGGAGCCGGTATCCGACGCCCCAGACCGTCTGGAGAAGGCGGGGCTCGGAGGGGATCGCCTCGATCTTCTCGCGCAGGCGCCGCACGTGCACGGTCACCGTCGAGGTGTCGGTGTAGAAGGAGTAGTCCCAGACCGTCTCCATGAGCTGGTCGCGGGAGAACACCTGCCCCGGGTGGCGGGCGAGGAAGAGCAGGAGGTCGTACTCGCGGACGGTGAGCGCCACCTCGGCGCCGGACACGGTCACGCGCCGGGCCACCGGGTCGATCTCGAGGCCCGGGAGCACGAGCGGCTCCTCGCGCTGGGGCGAGGAGTCGACGCGGCGGAGCACCGCGCCCACCCGGGCCACCAGCTCGGCCGGGGAGAAAGGCTTGACCACGTAGTCGTCGGCTCCGAGACGCAGGCCCACGATGCGATCGGTCTGCTCGCCCTTCGCGGTGAGGAGGATGACCGACACGCGGCCGCGGTCTGAGGAGCGCTCGCGCAGCAGGCGCATGACCTCGAGGCCGCCCATTCCCGGCAGCATGAGGTCGAGCACGACGAGGTCGGGGCGCTCCTCTCCGGCCAGGCGCAGCGCCTCCCGACCGTCGCCGGCCACCCGGGCCTGGTAGCCGGCCCGCTCCAGGTAGCGCGAGACCACGTCGAGGATGGTGGGCTCGTCGTCGACCACCAGGACCGAGCCGCGTTCGCGGGGGGCGTTCACCCCCGCCATTGTGACCGGGGCGCCGGGGCGGCGGCGAGAACCGGGCCCGGCGTAAGGGAACCGTCAGGCCGCGGGGCGCGACCGCCCCTTCAGTACTTGGTGTCGGTGAGCAGTTCGATCACGAACGCCTCCGCGGCGAGGAGGGCGAGCACCGGGACGAGACGCCTGCCGGGCATGACCGCGGCGGCGCCGATGCACGCGAACGCGACCATGAACATCCAGATCCGCTCGGTCTCGGACTTCGTGTAGCCCCCCACCGCGGCCACGACGACGATGCCCACCAGTGCGATCGCGGCGGTGTACCCGGCCCGGGCCGCCTGGGCGGCGTACCAGGCGATGGGCAGGCCGAGGGCCACGACCCAGGCCACGGGGGAGCCGAGCAGCCAGTACGCGTAGGGCCTCGAGTAGTAGACCCCGATCCGGTACACGAGGTCGGCGGAGTCGAGCGCTCCGAAGAGGTCGAAGCCGGTCAGCGCCCACAGGCCGGCGTAGAGAGCGACGAGCGCCGCCGCGCACTGGACCCCGAGGCGAACGGCGCTCACCGGCCCCTCGCGCACGAGGGCCACGAGGGCCGCCCAGGCACCCACGGCGAGGAGCGAGTAGGAGAAGAACGACGCAATGGCCAGGAGCGCCGCGCCGAGCCATCTTGCCGCCTCCGAACGGGCCACAAGAGCGCACGACGCGGCCAGACCGAGCGTTACGAAGAACGCGTCGGTGGACGTGACGCCGTAGATCATGATGGCGGGCGAGAAGACGAAGAGGAGGGCGGCCGTGCGGGCTCCGGCCTCGTCCAGGAACCGGCGGGCCAGGAGGTAGGCGAGCGGCGTGGCGAGCGCCCCGCCGGCGATCTCGAAGGTGGCCATCTGGGCGTTGGTGGTGATGCCCAGCGCGTCGATGAGGAGCAGCAGGCCAGGTG
>JBPCRE010000129.1:0-15143 GCA_050997195.1 Thermoleophilaceae bacterium | reverse complement strand
GGCGGGTGGGCACAAGAGACGTTCCTCGTGGATTTCGTGTTGTTGGCTTTTGGGCCCCCAAGCGGGCGGGTGGTACTCGCCACCGGCCTCGGAAGCCTTCTGTTCTTCCGAGACCCCGAGCGACCGCCGGCCGAGCGCGCCGACACGCTCTACGCGCCGGCGGACGGCGTGGTGACCGACGTGGCCGCGTCGGTTCGCGAGCCGTGGCTCGAGGCGGCGGAGGCCACCCGGATCTCGACCTTCTTGTCGCTGCACAACGTCCACGTCACGCGCAGTCCGGTCGCGGGAGAGATCGCGCTGGCCGAAGAGGTCGAGGGCGGCCTGCGGCCGGCGTTTCTACGAGCCTCCGAGGAGAACCGCCGTACGCGGCTGGCCATCGACGGCGAGGGCGGCCGGGTCGTGCTCGTGCAGATCGCCGGGATGGTGGCAAGGAGGATCACCCCGTGGGTGGGGGTGCGCAGCCACGTGAGGGCCGGAGAGCGCGTGGCGCTCATCCACTTCGGCTCCCGAGCCGATGTGCTCGTTCCGGCCGAGCGGGTCGAGGTGCTGGTGAGCAGAGGAGATCGCGTTCGTGCGGGCGTGAGCCCGATCGCGCGCTACCACAAGAAAGAGGAGGGGTCGGCGACGAACAGCGGGCGCGAATACGCGCACGAGGGTTCCGTGGCCGGCCACTCCCCGGAGGAGGGGACATGAAGGACTGGGTCAACCCGGCCAACGCGCTCACCAGCGGCAACCTCGCCGCGGGGTTCGTCGCGCTCATCCTCGCCGCTCAAGGCGAGTTCGCGTGGGCGGCGGGCATGGTGGGCATCGCCGCGGCGTGCGACGCCGTGGACGGCATCGCCGCGCGCCGCGGCCCGGCGAGCACCGACGGGTTCGGGTCCGATCTCGACTCGCTCGCCGACCTCGTGTCCTTCGGCGCCGCCCCCGCCATGGCGCTCTACCTGTCGATGCTGAACGACGTGCCGGTCCTCGGCATCGCGGCCTGCCTCGGCTTCCTCCTGTGCGGCGCGTGGCGCCTCGCGCGCTTTCCGCTCGTATCTCGCGCTCGAAGCTACGTCGGGATGCCGATCCCGCCCTCGGGTGTGACCGCGGTCCTCATCGCGGCGGTCGAGCCCCCGATCGAGGTCGCCTTGAGCGTGACCCTCGCCCTGTGCGTGCTGATGGTGAGCGTCGTGCCCTTCCCCACGCTCTTCCCGGAGCGTCGAGCACGCCACGCCGCCGAGCTCGAGGAGGCGGCGGCCGGGCGGGACTAGCCGGAGGCCATGGCCGCGCCCACCCCCCGGCCTCCGGCCAGGAACGCCGCCCCCATGGTCACGACGGCGAGCGAGGCGGCCAGCGCGAAGCCGTCGAGCGGCGTCGCGCCCCACCCCTCCCCGGCCAGGAGGGGCGACAGGGCTACCGCGATCACGATCTGCACCACGAGCATGACGGGGAAGACGTGGGTCACCGGGCCGTGCTGGAAGGCGGTCATCTCACTGAGCAGGCCGATGAGGGCGGCCCCCACGGTGGCCGCCATCCATAGCCCGAACACGAGCCACCGGCCGGACGAGAGGGCGTCCCCGGCGAAGTTGGTCGAAAAGCCCGTCCACGCGTAGGCCACCCCACCGCTCACGATCACGAGCACTCCCAGGTAGCGGTGCGAACGGAAGGCGTAGGGAGCGAGGGCGACCACCGCGAAGGCCAGGAGGGCCACGCCGAGCACAGGCGAGCTCGCGTGCTCGCTCGAGCTCTCGGGCGCCGTGAGCGCGAGCCCCGTGACCCCGACCAGGATGGCCGCGACCCCGAGGATCTCCTGGCGACCGACGCGCTCGTCGAGCAGCCTGAGCCCGATGAGGAGCAGGGCGATGAGCCCGACGGCGAGCGTGGGCTGCACGATGGTCACCGGAGCCAGCAGCAGCGAGACGGCCTGCAGCCCCCACCCCCCGAGCACGAACGACGTGCCGAGGATCCACCGCGGTCGCGTGACGAGCCGGCGGATGAGGGTCGTGTGCAGGCCGTAGGCGCTCGGGCAGTCGCGCGCCTCGAGCGCCTGGAGTGCCGCGCCGCCGGAGTAGAGCAGCGACGAGCCGAGGGCGGCGAGCACCCCGAGGGCCAGGAGGGGGCTCAACCGGCGATCCTCAGGCGGTCACGGCGCCGAGGGAGGCCGAGCCGACGTGGCGGGCATACTTCGCAAGCACGCCCGAACGGTACTTCGGCGGCGGCGACTCGTACGCGGCCACGCGGCGCTCGATCTCCGCGTCGGAGAGCTCGACGCGCAGCTCGCGGCCGGTCACGTCGAAGACCACCATGTCCCCGTCCTGCACCGCGGCGATCGGCCCGCCCCTGGGCGCCTCCGGGGCCACGTGGCCGGCCATCAGGCCGTGGGTGGCCCCCGAGAAGCGGCCGTCGGTGAGCAGCGCCACCTCGTGGCCGATGCCCTCCCCGACGAGCGCGGCGGTCACGGCGAGCATCTCTCGCATGCCGGGCCCTCCCGAGGGCCCCTCGTTGCGGATCACGAGCACGTCCCCCGCACGGATCGCCTGCGCCTTGACCGCCGCGAAGGCCTCCTCCTCGCTCTCGAACACGCGTGCCGGGCCGCGGTGTGAGGTGCGACCGTGACCGGAGACCTTGCACACGCATCCCTCCGGCGCCAGGTTGCCGCGCAGGATGGCAAGGCCCCCGGTGGCCTGGATGGGGCGATCGAGCGGGCGCACCACCTGCTGGCCCGCGATCTCCTCGGCGCGCTCGGCCTCCTCCCCGATGGTCCGACCGGTCACCGTGATTTCGTTCGGGTGCAGGACCCCGTGCTCGAGCAGTCGCTTGGCCAGGAGGCGCGCGCCGCCGGCGCGGTGGAGGTCGGTGGCCACGAAGCGGCCGCTCGGCTTCAGGTCCGCGAGCAGCGGCGTGGCGGAGCTGACCCGATCGAAGTCGTCGATCGACAGCTCGACGCCGGCCTCACCGGCGATGGCCAGCAGGTGGAGCACCGCGTTCGTGGAGCCGCCGCTCGCGGCCACCATGGCGATGGCGTTCTCGAGCGAGCGCTTGGTGATCACCGCGCTCGGGCGCAGGTCCCGCTCCAGGAGGTCGACCACGAGCCGCCCGCAGTCCTCGGCCACCTGGCCCTTCTTGCCGTCCTCGGCGGGGACCATCCCGCTGTCCATCGGCGAGATCCCGAGCACCTCGAAGGCCGTGGCCATCGTGTTGGCCGTGAACTGCCCGCCGCACGCCCCGGCGCCAGGAGAGGCCACTGACTCGAGCTCGGCCAGGTCGGCGTCGGAGATGTCGTGGGAGGCGTGAGCGCCGACCGCCTCGAAGACGTCCTGGATCGTCACGTCGGCTCCCCGATAGCGCCCGGGGGCGATCGAGCCGCCGTAGAGCATGAGACTCGGAACGTCGAGGCGCGCCAGGGCCATGACGCAGCCGGGGATCGTCTTATCGCACCCCGAGAGGGCCACCACCGCGTCGAAGAGGTGGCCGCGACCCACGAGCTCTATCGAGTCGGCGATGACCTCGCGGGACACCAGCGAGGTCTTCATCCCCTCCGTGCCCATCGTGATGCCATCGGATACGGCGACCGTGTTGAACTCCATCGGCGTTGCGCCCGCCGCCCGCACTCCCTCCTTCACGCGCTCGGCGAGCCGGCGCAGGTGAAAGTTGCACGGCATGGTCTCCGTCCAGGTGTTGGCGATGCCGACGATGGGCCGCTCGAGGGCGTCGTCGTCGTAGCCGATGCCCTTCAGGTAGGCACGCGCAGGGGCCCGGTCGGGGCCCTCGAGGATGGTGCGACTCGGCCGCCGAGCCCCGGTGCTCACGGGAGGGCTCGCGAGCGAGGGCTGAACATCACCGGGTCGAGCGGACGCGGACATGGCGCAGGCGTGAGCTCACCGCGGCGGGGTCTCAACCGAGCTCGAGTCCCCTCGCTGGCGCTCCCACTCGGCCAGTCGCCAGAGGTCTCGCCGCACGCGTGCAGGATCGACCTGCCGGCCCGGCAGGTGCATGTTGGCGCTGCGAAGCAGCCGCGCCTCGTCGCCCGTCACGGCCATCCACTTGGCGAGCACATCGTCGGAGTCGGGCAGGCGGGTCTCGGAGATGGCGCCGGTGAGATCCGGGAACTCGACGCAGTACTCGCTGAGCAGCCGTCGGCTCTCGGGCACGTAGGCCACGATCGGCTTGTGCGGATAGATGAGGTAGGCGTAGGGGGGTTGGACGCGCCCAGGAGGCTCTCCCCCTCCCGGCCTCGATCCGTTGACGACGTCGCCGTCGGACCGCGGCGATGTAGTGCCCGTCCCGGCGCCCTCGCCGGCCGGCCGCTCGCGACCCGCTCCCACGAGGCGACCCGGCACGCGAATGAAGCCGAGGTCGCGGTACATCCCCCACTCCTCGTCGTTCACGCACGTTCGCAACAGCTCACGGGCACGCTGCTCGGCGCGTCGCTCACGGCCGGGATCGCCCGGCTCGAACTGCTCGCTTCGGCGGCGTGACGCCCTCCGACGGTCATCGGCCCGCCGCGTGCGCCGCGCGACCGAGGCGCGCAGCAACGACGGGGTGAGTAGCGCCGCGGCGACGAGGCCGAGGACGAGCAACGCCAGCAGCACCTCGGAACCGGTGGACTCAACCCCCCGCAGCGCGGGGGAAGAAGATCACGCGGTCGGCGTGCGCGGGAACCTCTGCGTAGTCCTGCACCATCTGCGCCTCACGCCGCCCCGTCTCGGGATCGGTGGCGGGGGCGGCAGCCCACATCCCCTCGTCCAGCTGGCGGCGAAACTCCTCCACGAGGCGCCGATGGTCCTCCTCGACGCGAGGATCGCCTTCGGTGAGCAGCACCTCTCCGTGTCCGGGCTTCATGCGAAGAAACTTGATGACTGTCCCCTTGGTGTGTTGACGGAGACGGGGTTCTACTCCCCCGTGTGGTGAACGGCGATTATGCCAGACCGCTCGACAGCTCTACGCGTAGCTCAAGAGCCCGGATCAAGCCGAGGACATCGACCGGCCCGGCGCCCGCGCCAAGGTTGCTCAGGCCGTCACGGACCGCTTCGGAGGCCATGAGCTTCGCCCGTCGCGCGGCGGTGAGGAGGTCGAGGCCCGAGCCGAGTCCGGCGGCCAGCGCGGAGGAGTGCGTACAGCCGGAGCCGTGCGTGGCACCACCGGCGTGGCGCTCCCCCGGGAGGTCGACGAGACGTCCTCCGTCGAAGAACACGTCCGTCGCCTCCTCTCGGTGCCCCCCGGTCACGACGACCGCGCGGGGCCCGAGGTCGTGAACCCCGCGCGCGAGATCCTCGACTCCAGTTCGATCGTCGCGGTCGGTGAGCGCGCGGGCCTCCGACAGGTTCGGAGTCACGACCGTGGCCCTCGGCACGAGGCGGTCGAGAAGAGCGCTCCGCGCGCCCTCGTCGAGGAGCGCCGCACCACTCTCGGCCACCATCACCGGATCTAGAACGATCGGCACCTCGCCGACCAGATCGAGCGCCTCCTCGACCGCGGCGATGGTGGCGACGCTTCCCAGCATGCCGATCTTGACGGCGTCCACGCCGATGTCCTCGACCACGGCCCTCACCTGGTCGACGATCGCCTCACCGGGCACATCCCAGACCGAACGAACGCCGACGGTGCTCTGAGCGGTGATCGCCGTGATCGCCGTCATGCCGTGGACCCCGGATCGGGCGAACGCCTTGAGGTCGGCCTGGATCCCAGCGCCGCCACCCGAATCGGAGCCGGCGATGGAGAGCAGGCGCGGGAGGCGTGTGACGGGGGGAGGGATGGCGGGCATTCGCAGCGCAGACGGAGGTGAGACCCGGCGAGCATAGGAGCCCTGCCCATCCGAGAGTCCTGCTCATCGCGCGGTTCGCTCGTAGAGCCCGAAGGCGTCTCTGGCCACGAGTCCGAGCGTCTCGAGGCGCCCGAGTGCGGCGCGCACCGAGCCCGGCGGAAGCCCGAGCTCCCGCCCGATGGCGTCCGCGCCCCCACACGCCGCCTCCACTCCTCGCAGCACACGGAGCTCGCGGGGCTCGAGCGCAGCCGGCGCATCGGGCGCGGCAGCTGTTCGCTGGCCGACTCCGAAGAGCGCGTCGAGCACGTCCTGGGGGCCGAGGACCACCGTCGCCCCGTCGCGAAGAAGTCGGTTCGACCCAGTCGAGGCGCGGCCGGTGACCCGACCGGGCACAGCCGCGACCTCTCGCCCGAGCTGCTCGGCGAACGTCGAGGTGTAGAGCGATCCGGACCCCTCAGCAGCCTCCACCACCACGACGAGGTCGGCGAGAGCGGCCATGATCCGGTTGCGGGCGGGAAAGCTCCAGCGCAGAGCCGGCTGCCCGGGCGGAAGCTCAGAGACCACGGCTCCGACCTGCCGGATCTTCTCGTAGAGCGGTCGGTGCAGGCGTGGGTAGGCGATGTCCGGTCCACAGGCGAGGACGGCGATCGCCGGTCCGTTCCCGGCCAACGCTCCTCGGTGAGCGGCGGCGTCCACCCCGAGTGCCAGGCCGCTGACCACGCTCACTCCGGCCGCGCCCAAGCCGCGGCCGAACTCGTGGGCTACCTCGAGCCCGTAAGGCGTGGATCGACGCGAGCCCACGATCGCCACCGAGGAGCCTTCCTCGACGTCCAGGCGCCCGGGATCGCCGACGACGTAGAGGACCGCCGGCGGGTCGACGAGGCACGTGAGCCCGAATGGGTAGCCGTCCCCGTGGGCGCAGAGCGCGCGGGCGCCGACGCCATGGACGCGCCGTCGCGCCGCTTCGGCGTCGAAGCTGCCGGCGAAGTGATGAGCGGCCTCCTTCCGGGAGCCTCCGACCGCCTTGATCAGCTCCTCCTCCCCGAGGCCGAGCAGGGCCGAGGCCCGCCCCTGGCGCTGGCTGAGCAACCCCTGGATCCGCGGGGCCAGAAAGGCGATCAGGTGGCTGCGCCTGAGGCACGAGAAGCATGCCTCTCTCACGCCGCGGCCCGCAGGGACGCGCCGATGCGGTAGCCGAGCGCCTCGTCGAGGTCCTCGGCCTCGACCGTCGCCCGCCCGGCCAGATCGGCCACCGTTCGTGCGACGCGCAACACGCGGTCGTGGCCTCGCCCGCTCAACCGCGCGCCCGCACCCCACTCGGCGAGCCGTCGACGGGCGCCCGCGCCCACGCGGGTCAACCTGCGGGTCAGACCGGCGTCCATGCCGGCGTTCGAGAGTGCGGTCGTGCCTCGCAGACGAGCGAGCTGAAGTGCTCGCGCATCGAGCACTCTTCGGCGCACATCGGCCGAGCTCTCGCCGGCCGACACGCCCTCAGCGTCGAGCTCGGAGGTCGACGTCGGGGTGAGCTCGCAGACAAGGTCGATGCGATCGAGCAGCGGCCCGCTGAGTCGCCTCGCGTACCGGGCTCGATCGGCCTCGTGACAGGTGCACTCGTCTCGGACGCGGCCGCACGGACAGGCGTTGCACGCTCCCACGAGCATCGCCTCAGCCGGAAAGACGATGGCACGTTGACCGCGCATGACCTCCACGCGCCCGCTCTCCAGGGGCTGACGGAGCGCCTCGAGCGCGGCACGGGAGAACTCCGGCAGCTCATCGAGGAACAACACCCCACGGTGAGCGAGTGAGATCTCCCCCGGCCGCGGGCTGGCGCCGCCTCCGATGAGTCCCGAGCTCGAGATCGTGTGGTGGGGACCGCGGAAGGGGCGCTCCTCCACCACGCCTCCGCTGGTGAGCCCAGCGACGCTGTGGACGCGCGTGATCTCCACCGCCTCCTCGAAGGACGGCGGAGGAAGGATGCTCGGAAGTCGTCGCGCGAGCATGGTCTTGCCCACCCCGGGCGGACCGATCATCAGCAGGTGATGGCCGCCCGCCGCGGCGATCTCGAGAGCTCGCCGCGCGTCCGCCTGGCCTCGCACCTCCGCGAGATCGGGGCCGCCGACCGCAGGCACTCGAGCGGCGCGACGCGATGCCGAACGCTCCGGACGCCAGCGGCCGTGCAGGAGGTCGACGATGCGCCCGAGACTCGGCACGCCGAGGACCTCGAGCCCCTCGACGAGCGCAGCCTCGGGAGCGTTCTCCTCGGGTACGAGCAGCTTCGCGTACCCCGCGCGGCGTGCGCCGAGCGCCATCGCGAGGGTCCCGAGGACCGGCCGGAGCTCTCCGCTCAGCGAGAGCTCTCCGCAGACCGCGTAGCCGTCGAGGCCCTCGCACGGCACCTGGTCGCTGGCGGCCAGCACCGCCACCGCCAGCGCCAGGTCAAAGGACGGTCCCGCCTTGCGAAGATGCGCGGGAGCGAGGTTGGCCGTCAGCCGCTTCAGGGGAAACTCGCGCCCGGAGTTCAGGAGCGCCGCCCGCACCCGCTCTCGGGCCTCGCGAACGGCCGCGTCGGGAAGGCCCACGACGGCGAAGACGGGCAGTCCCCGTCGAAGATCGACCTCGACGGTGACCTCTTGGCTTTCCACGCCCTCGAGGGCGAAGGTTGCGACGCTCGCGAACACGACGGGCAACCTAGGGTGGCCTCTGCGCAGCCGTAGCGACGGACGTGACGCCCTTGCATCGACTTGGACACGGTCTCGTGGGTACCGGCGCCCGGCCACTACCGGCACGAAGTCGGTGCACACGTCGCCCTGCTGTGCGCGAGACCGCCGTAGCGTGGCTTCCATGTCCTCGGACCCTCGTCGGATGATCGGTTCGCTCGGCGAGCGTCTCGCCGCCGAGCATCTCGCCCGAGCCGGCTACGAGATCGTCGAGCGCAACTTCCGTACGCGCGCCGGCGAGCTCGACCTGGTGGTCAGCGGAGGCCGATGGCTCGTGTTCTGCGAGGTCAAGACTCGCGTGGTCGGATCACGGTGCGGCCCCGCGGAGCCCCTCGACGCCATCGGCCCCGACAAGCGTCGCCGTCTGCGCCGTATGGCCGGGCAGTGGCTGGCGGCGCGTGGGGACACGCCGCGCACGCAGCGCCCCGAGCTGCGTTTCGACGCCATTGGGATCACCGTCTCACGCCGCGGACGGCTGCTTCGGCTCGATCACGTGGAGGGGGCTTTCTGAGCGCGAGGTCGTCGGTGGCCACGGGTCGACCCTCGCGCCTCGGCACACCTCAGGCCCGCCGGCGGCCCGAGCTCAGCCTGGATCCAACGTCCCGGCGGTTTCGGTGGGTCCAGGCTCAGCGCTCCAGAGCGAGCTGCTGGTAGGCGATCGAGGCGAAGCTGCGCCGGTGAAGCGGCGAGATTCCGCGTGCGGCGATGGCGGCCCGATGCTCGGGTGTCGAGTAGCCCACGTTCTCGGCGAAGTCCCACCCCGGGTAGCGGGCGGCGGCCCGGCGCATGTACCGGTCGCGGGTGACCTTGGCGAGGACCGAGGCGGCGGCGATGGCCGCGCTGCGCGAATCTCCGCCCACGACGGCCCGTTGCTCGATGCCGAAGTCCGCGACGCGAAAGCCGTCGACGAGGCACAGTGTGTCGGGCTCGGCCACGCAGAGCAGGGCCGACCGCAAGGCGTCGAGATTGGTGCGGTGAAGTCCCCGCGCGTCGATGCCCCGAGCGCACCGGGAGATCACCGCCATCTTGGCCGCTGCCCGAACGACGAGCGGGTAGAGCAGCTCTCGGCTCGCCTCGGTGTGCTGCTTGGAGTCGTTCAGCCGGGCGAGTGCCCGCCGATCGGAGAGGGTGAGACGGTCGAGGTCGAAGAGGACGGCGGCCGCCACCAGAGGCCCGGCGAGGCACCCTCGCCCGGCCTCGTCGGCACCGGCGACGAAGCGCCGCCCCAGCGAGCGGTCGAAGGCGAAGAGGCGGCGACCGCTGCCGGGCCGAGGTGACCTAGAGCGGACCGATGCGACTCGGGGACCAATACGTGAAGAAGGCGTTGCCGATGATCCAGTCCTTGGGGACGGGCCCCCATTCGCGGCTATCGGCGCTCTCCCCACGGTTGTCGCCCATCATAAAAAAGTGTCCGGGCGGAATCACGATCTCGCGACCTAGGTCCTCGCACTCACAGTCCTCTGCGAAGGGCTCGGGCAGGCGCCGGCCGTTGATGTACGCGTCGCCCGACAGGACCTTGAGCCGGTCGCCCGGCTCCCCCACCACCCGCTTGATGAAGTTTGCGTCGGAGCGTCTCGGGGTCGGGCGCGGGCACGGAGACCCGGTCGGCTTGGGCGAGACCCCACAGGCCGACGGCTCCTCTTCTGCCCCCGCGGGCGGCTTGAACACGACCACGTCGCCGCGGTGCGGGTCGGAGAAGCGGAAGGAGACCCGATCCACCAGCACGCGCTGTCCGACCACGAGGGTCGGCACCATCGACTCGCTCGGGATGCGGAAGGGCTTGACCAGCACCGCCTGTATGACGAAGGCCAAGCCGACGGCCACCGCGACGATGGCGAGGAACTCGAACACCACGCCATAGCCCGACTGCTTGCGAGTGGCGGCTGACACCGAGTGCGACGAGGAGCTCAGGTGGAGTGGGCGGCGGAGTCGCGTTGCTCGTCGGAGCCGCCGGACTCGCCGGGGGCAGTCACCGACGCGGCGGCGGCATCGGCCTCGATCGGTGTCGCCGCGTCCTGGGCGGCGAGGCCGTCCGGCGCGTCGGTGTCGGCGGAAGCGCTCGGGCTGCCGGCCCCGTTCCGGGCCTGCGACCCTCCGCCGCCACCGATACCGGTCCGCCCGGTGTACTGGCGCTCGCGGACACGCGCACGGCGCCCCACCCGGCCGCGGAGGTAGTAGAGCTTGGCCCGGCGCACGTCGCCGCGGCTCGCGACCTCGATGCGCTCGATCTTGGGCGAGTGCACGGGAAACGTGCGCTCGACGCCGACGCCAAAGGACTGCTTGCGCACGGTGAAGGTCTCGCGCGCCCCACTTCCCTGACGCTTGATGACCACACCCTCGAACACCTGAGTTCGACGACGTGTGCCCTCCACCACCTGGAAGTGAACCTTGAGTCGGTCCCCGGACTGGAAGCTGGGCACGGAGCGAAGCTGGGCTCGCTCGAGGCTTTCGATGACTCCGGTCATGGCAAAGGGAAACGCGCGATGGTCCCCGGGACCGCCGCGCGAGAGTCCATGGTAGCGGAGGTGTGGGGCGCTTCCGGGTGGGGATGCACTCGGCTCACGCACGGGCTCGCGCCCGGCTCTGCTCCAGTCGCCAGGCGCGAATGCGCGCGTGATCGCCCGAGAGGAGCACGTCGGGCACCCCGTGGCCGTGCCAGGTCGCCGGTCGCGTGTAGTGGGGGTACTCCGGTGCCCCACCGAGGCTCGGGCTGAAGGACTCCTCGTGGGCGCTGTCGGGATGCCCCAGAGCGCCGGCGAGCTTGCGAATGACCGCGTCGCAGACCACCATCGCCGCGAGCTCCCCGCCCGACAGCACGTACGGTCCGATCGAGAGGCTGTCCGAGGCGAGGTGCTCGTGGATGCGCTCGTCGAAGCCCTCGTACCGGCCGCAGAGAAGGGTCAGATGCTCCTCGGAGGCGAGCTCCGCGGCCACGGCGTCGTCGAGGCCCCGGCCTCCGGCCGCGAGGGCGATGACCCGGCGGCCGGGCGGAGCCTCGAGAGGGTCGCCGCCGTAGGTCGCGCGCAGCGCCGCCTCGACGACATCGACGCGGATGACCATTCCCGCTCCCCCGCCGTACGGCGTGTCGTCCACGCGCCCGCCGCCGAGGGGAGTGTGCTCCCGGAGATCGACGAAGGAGACCTCGTGCCCGAGGGCGAGCGCGTTGCGGACGTGGCGCTGCTCGATAAACCACGCAAACCACCCCGGAAAGAGGGTGATGACGTCGATCTTCACCCCCCCTCCTTCTCTGCGTCGGCGGGAGCCAGCCCGAGGAAGGCGCGATCGACCTCGATGAGGCGGGCCTCGGGATCCACGCGTCGGATGGCGTCTGAGATGAAGGGGACGAGAACGCCCGTCTCGCCGACCTCGAGGACGTCACAGGACGGCCCGGCAACGATGCGGCGGACCTCCCCGAGCCCCTCGATCGTGCAGCCGACGATGGACTCCGCGGACCACTCGCCGGCGCCGAGCGGAGCCTCACCGGCGGGATCGAGGAGCGGCTCTCCGCGAAGCGCGGCCGCGGCGACTCGATCGAACACGCCGCTCACGCGCATGAGGGGCCGTTCTTGGGTTCCACCGCGGCGCTCGACTCGAGCCTCTCGCCCGGCCAGGACGATGGCGGCGCCTTCGCCCGGCGGATCGGCGGGCGCGTCGAGGTAGAAGGACCCGTCACGGCCGTGCGGCCTACCCACCCGACCCACGGAGCGCACGCTCAGTCGATGAGGTCGATGATCACCCGGTGGCCCTGGCGCGAGCCGTACGCCTTGACGACGGTGCGCAGCGCCTTGACCGTGCCTCCGCTGCGGCCGATGACCTTGCCGACGTCCTCGCTGGAGGTGCGCAGCTCGAGGACGATCGTTCCGTCCTCCTCGTCGAAGCCCTCGACCGATACCTCATCGGGACGGTCCACGAGTGCGCGGACGAGGAACTCGAGCAGATCCTCCACGCGAGGCCGGGCGCTCTAGATGACCGATTCCACGGCCGCGTGGGTGCGGGGGCTCCACAGAGCCCGCTGGCCGAGGACGCAGGGCGAAGCCCATGCTGGTGGCATGGGCGAGCCCGAGGACAAAGGCCGAGCGGGACTCTGTGGAGCCATCCGCGCGGGCGTGGTGGTGGAATCGGTCATCTAGTGGATCTTCTCGAGACGTTCGCCCGGAAACGGCGAGCTCCAGACGCCGCCAGGCAAGGACGCAGGAGTCCGGCATAGAAGCGCTATGGCGGATCTCCGAGGACGTAGGATGGCGGCGCTCTGGGGCCGCCGTAACGAGTGCGACGTCGAGAGAAGGCCCACTAGCTCTCTGTGCCGGAGTCGCCCGGCGGCGCCTCCACGGCCGCGGCACCGGTCTCGATGACCGGCTCGGTGGCGACCTCCTCCGAAGGCCCCGGAGCGCCGTCGTCGCTCGCGGCGGCGTCCGGGCCATCCGCCTCAGCGACATCGGCGGCGCCGGGGGCCTCGCCCGCGTCCGCTCGGTCGGCGGCCTCGCGCGTGGACGCTGCGTCGGCGGACTCGGGCGCCTCGGCTTCGGGCGCGGTGGCCGAGGCCAGAGGCGTCGAGCGCTCATCGGCGCGCATGAGCTTTTTTACCGTGCCGGACGGCTGTGCCCCGCGCGAGACCCAATGGTCGATGCGCTCGCGGTTCAGCACGATCTCGGAGGGCTGGCGCTGGGGGTTGTAGCGCCCGACGGTCTCGATTATCCGGCCGTCGCGGGGCGAGCGCTGGTCGGCCACGACCACACGCCAGACTGGGTTCTTGCGGTTGCCCACCCGGGTCAACCTCACACGTACGGACACACGGCTCCGATCATCTTCCGGCGTTGGACGGACCGGGCAACGTTAGACGATTGATTCCTTATCGCTGCACACGCGGATGGATTCGGAATCAATCGTTTAGCGGCCGGCGAGCTGGGAGAGCGAGGGCATCTTGCCCTGCTGCAGGGAGCGCATCATCTTCTGCATCTGCCCGAACTGCTTGACGAGCTGGTTCACGGCCTGGACGGTGGTGCCCGAGCCTCGGGCCACGCGGCGGCGCCGGGAGCCGTTGAGGATCGCCGGATTCGCCCGTTCCTCGGGGGTCATCGAGGTGACGATGGCCTGCAGGCGATCGAGGTCGCGGTCGTCGATCTTCACGTTGCCGAGCTGCTGGCTCATGCCCGGGATCATCTTCAGCAGGCCGGTGAGCGGGCCCATCTTGCGGATCTGCTGCATCTGCTCGAGGAAGTCGTCGAAGGTGAACTGCTGCTTGCGGATCTTCTGCTCGAGCTCGTGGGCGCGCTCGTCGTCCATCTGGCGCTCGGCCTTCTCGACCAGGGTCAGCACGTCGCCCATGCCGAGGATGCGCTGGGCCATGCGGTCGGGGTGGAAGCGCTCGAAGGCGTCGAGCTTCTCTCCCGTGGAGGCGTAGAGGATGGGCTTGCCGGTCACCGCCTTGACCGAGAGGGCTGCGCCTCCGCGCGCGTCGCCGTCGAGCTTCGAGAGGATGACCCCGTCGAAGTTGGCCGTCTCGGCGAAGCTCTCGGCCACGCCCACGGCGTCCTGACCGGTCATGGCGTCGATCACGAGCAGCACGTTGTGGGGCTTCGTCTTCTTGCGGATGCGCCCGAGCTCGGCCATGAGCTCCTGGTCCACGTGGAGGCGCCCCGACGTGTCGATGATCAGCACGTCCCGGCCCTCCGCCCGGGCGCGACCGAGGGCCCACTCCGCGATGTCCACCGGGTCGCGCCCGGTGCCCTGCTCGTACACCGTGGCTCCGGCCTGCTCGCCGACCCGCACGAGCTGGTCGACCGCCGCGGGGCGATAGACGTCGCAGGCCGCCAGCGCGACGTCCTTGCCGTACTCCTCGCGCAGGTGGCGAGCGAGCTTGGCCGTGGTCGTCGTCTTGCCCGAACCCTGCAGCCCGGCCATGAGCACCACGGTGGGGGCCTTCGAGGCGAACACGAGCTCGCGGCTCGCCCCGCCCATGAGCGCGGTGAGCTCCTCGTCCACGAGCTTTACCACCTGCTGACCCGGGTTCAGGGCCTCGAGCACCTCGGCGCCCTGCGCGCGCTCCCTGACCTGCGCGGTGAAGCGCTTGACCACCTGGAAGTTCACGTCCGCCTCGAGGAGGGCGAGGCGGATGGCACGCATCGCCTTGCTCACGTCCTCCTCGGAGAGACGACCGCGGCCGCGGACGTCCGAGAGGGCGGCCTGGAGGCGCTCGGAGAGCGAGTCGAACACGTCGAGTCGAGGCTAGCGAGCGCGCGGTGGCGCTACAGGCCGCGGGCGGGCGGCACGTCGGGCGCCCCGCCGTCGTCCTCCCGGGCGGGGGTCGCGGGGGCCTCCGCCGGGGCGATCGCCGCTCCGAGCCGGCCGAGGGCCTGCTGGAACTCGCTCGGGATGATCCACACCTTGTTGGCGTCGCCCTGGGCGATCTGGGGGAGCATCTGGAGGTACTGGTAGGCGAGGAGCTTCGGGTCCGGGTCGCCGCGGTGGATGGCCTCGAAAACCGTCTCGATGGCCTTCGACTCACCCTCGGCGTTCAGCACCGCGGCCTCGCGCTGGCCCTCGGCGCGCAGGATGGCGCTCTGCTTGGCGCCCTCGGCGGTGAGGATGTCGGACTGCTTGGTGCCCTCCGCGGTGAGGATGGCCGCGCGGCGGTCGCGCTCGGCGCGCATCTGCTTCTCCATGGCCTGCTGGATGGAGGC
>JBPCRE010000123.1:0-17123 GCA_050997195.1 Thermoleophilaceae bacterium | reverse complement strand
CCTTGAGGGCGAGCTGGCGGCCGAGGTGCGCGTCCTGGGCGAGGTACACGTCGGCCATGCCGCCCGTGCCGAGCTGGCCGAGGATTCGGTACCGGCCGTCCACCACCGCATCCTCGGCGACCTCAGTCAACGCCCCGCCCTCCGAGCATGCGCTCGCGGCTCACCGCGACAGGAGCGTCTGGAGCACTCGCTTGGCCAGGGGAGCGGCCACGGTGCCTCCCTGCCCCTGGGTGCGCTCGACGGTGACCGCCACCGCCATCTTCGGATTGTTCACAGGCGCGAAGCCCACGAACCACGCCTGGTTGGCCGATCCTCCGTCGACCTCGGCCGTGCCCGTCTTGCCGGCCACCGGGATGCCGTCGAGTGCGGCCTCGGTGCCCGAGCCTTCCTTGACCACGCTGGCCCTCATGCGGGTGAGGTCCCTCGTGGCGTGCGACGACATCACCTGGGCTGCCTCGTCCGTTTGGATCCGCTCCTTGAGCCGGCCGTCGCGGGCGATGATGCGCTCGCCGAGCCGCGGCTCCATGCGCTCTCCGCCGTTGGCCACGGTGGCCGCCACCGTGGCCATCTGCAGCGGCGTGACCTGCAGGCGCTCCTGCCCGATGGCCACACGCCCGATGTCCACCGGATCCTCCTCGTCGAGCAGGCGGCCGCGCGGCCCGTACACGCCGCTCGGGGTGAGCTGCTGCTCGGGGTAGTCCATCGGCGGCTCCACGTTGAAGCCGAACCGCTTCATGTAGTCGTAGTAGCGCTCGGCGCCGAGGCGCTCGGCCACCTGTGCCCACACCGTGTTCACCGAGTTGGTGAGCGCCTCGGTGAGGTCGATCGGGCCGTAGTCCTGGTTGCCGAAGTTCTGGAGCGGCACGCCGCCCACGCGCCGGTTGGAGTCTCCGTTGACCACCGACTCCGGGGTGAAGCGCCCCGAGTCCAGCGCCGCCGCCGCGGTCACCACCTTCATGGTCGAGCCCGGGGGGTAGCGCGCCTGCGTGGCCCGGTTGAAGATCGGCGAGTCCTCCTGGGAGTTGTACTCCGCGAAGCGATCCGGGATCTGGTTCGGGTCGTAGGTGGGTACCGAGGCCATCACGCGGATGCGACCGCTGTCCGGCTCCATGGCCACAATCGATCCGTTGCGTCCGGCGAGCGCGGCGATGGCCGCCCGCTGGCCGGCGGGATCGAGTGAGGTGCGTAGATCGTCGCCCTCGCCGGCGCCCCCGAGCAGAGCCTCCATGATCGAGCCGAACTCGTCGTCGAGGCCCGTCAGCTCCCTGTTGCGCGACTGCTCGAGCCCGGCGCTGCCACGGTCGACGAACGAGTAGCCCACGGCGTGGGCGAAGAGCTCGCCCTGCGGGTAGCGGCGCGTGTAGCGGCGCCTCTGCCCGCGGCCGGTCCCGCGGCTCTGGGCGAGACGGGTTCCGTCGCGAGCCAGGATGAGCCCGCGCGGTATGCGCTGCTGCTCGAGCAGCGGCCGGCGGTTGGCCGTGTTCTGCTCGAGCGCGTCGGCGTGGAACACCGACCACCACGAGGTGAAGCCCACGAGCAGTCCGAAGAGCAGGAGCACGAGCCCGAAGAGCTGAGTGATCTGGCGGTTCATACGAGGCCTCCACCGAGTGCCTCGCGGTCGCGCCGCGCGTGGTCGGACACGATGAGCAGGAGGCCGAGCAGCACGAAGTTGGCGAGCACCGAGGACCCTCCGTAGGACACGAAGGGAAGCGTTACGCCCGTGAGAGGGATGACCCGGGTCACGCCCCCCACGATCACGAACACCTGGAGGGCGAACACCGCCGTGAGGCCGGCGGCCAGGAGCTTCGAGAAGGGGTCGGAGGCCACCAGCGACGTCTTCAGCCCTCGAGCGGCGAACAACATGTAGGCGACGATCACACCGGTGGCGCCGAACAGGCCGAGCTCGTTGACGATGAGGGCGTAGATCAGGTCCGTGTGCGCGGCGGGCAGGATCTGGGCTCCGTTGGGCAGCTCGAGCAGGGCCTGCCCGAGGCCCTGGCCGAACAGGCCCCCGTCGGCCTGGGCGAACAGCGACTGGGCGACCTGGTAGCCCTCGTCGTCCACCACGCCCTTGGCGAAGGGATCGAGCCAGATCGCGAAGCGATCCTGCACGTGGCTCACCGTCCGGCCGAAGAAGGCGGCGCCGCCGAAGAACATGGCCATCCCGATGGCCACGAAGGACAGACGCGCGGTGGCCACGTAGAGCAGCGCGAGGAAGCCGCCGAAGAACATGAGCGAGGAGCCGAGGTCGCGGATGAACACGAGCAACACCATGGAGGCCCCCCAGATGACCAGGAGCGGCCCGAAGTGGCGCAGCGAGAGCCGCGGGAACCGCCCCTGGACGAGCACGTCGCGCGTATCGCTCAGGTAGGAGGCGAGAAACACGATCACCGCGATCTTGGCGAACTCCGCCGGCTGGAACTGGAGGGGCCCGAGCTTGATGGCCAGGTAGGCGCCGTTGGCCTGGGCGCCGATGCCCGGGATGCGCGGAGCGAGGAGGAGGAGGATGCCCGCCGCGGCGATCGTGTAGCGGTAGCGCTCGAGCACGCGGAAGTCGCGCAGGAACACGATGGTGGCGCAGAAGAGGCCGAGACCCACCAAGAACCAGGTGGCCTGCTCGCGGGCGAAGTCCTCCTCGATGCGGTACTGGATCACGAGCCCGAAGGCGGCGAGCAGCGCCGCGAGCGGGAACATGTAGGGGTCGGCGTCGGGCAGCCGGGCGCGAATGAACAGGTGGGCGAACAGACAGCAGGCGAGGAAGAAGGCTCCGTAGGTGAGCGTCACCGTCTCCACCGTGGACGAGCGCGTGATGAGCACCGAGGTGAAGCCGGCGGTCACGAGCAGCGAGACGGGCACGAGCGCGAGCAGCTCGCGCCACCGGGCCGACATCATGGTCGGGGCCTGCCGTCGAGGGTCATCCAGCGGCGCCCGCTCATCGGGAGGGGGCCCGCGCCCGCTCGAGCCTGCGGATGAGGTCGGCGGCATCCTGGCGAGGGCGCAGCTCGTGGTCGAGCACTCGGTCGCGCTGCAGCGGCCGGATCGAGGCGGCCGGCACCGCGCTCGCGTACTGCTCCTCGTAGAAGCGCAGCCCGAACGGCCCCTCGTAGGGCAGGCCGCGGTAGAGGGTGACGAGGCCCTGGTCGTTGGTGCCGAGGAAGAAGAGCTGGCGCGCTCCGGCCACCGCTCCGAGGGCGAGCACGGCCACCCCGAGAAGCGTGAGGGCGGCCGTGCGCAGCCGTCGCCGGCGCTGGCCGCGCGAGGGGTGGGGACGGCGCGTCGAGGGCCCCTTCCTCGCGCCCGGCCGGCCCTCGGCGGCGGGGCGGTCCTCGGCCACGACCGGGCCCTCCGCGGTGTCACCGCGGCGCGAAGCCCCCTCGGCGCCGCGCTCCCGCTCGGCGGTCTCGGCGTCCAGCAGGAACGTCTGGCCCTCGGGGCCTGCCGAGGTACTCGGGGCGCCGCGTCCGGACTCGCCCTCCGCAGCCACGCCGGCAGCCACCGCGCGCGCGTCGATCTCCCCGGTGTCCTCCTCACTCGTCCCCGCCGTGTCCTCGCCCAGCCGAAAGAGCACCACGGTGATGTTGTCGCGCCCGCCGTTGGCGTTGGCGAGATTCACGAGCCGCTCCGCCGCCTCGGCGAGGGTGTGGTGCTCGTGGAGGACCTCGCCCATCGCGGACTCGGAGACCATTCCCGTGAGCCCGTCCGAGCACAGCAGGTACACGTCGCCGTCGCGTCCCGGCGTGGAGAAGGTCTCGACCTCGACCTCGGGCTCCGGACCGAGCGCGCGGGTGATGATCGAGCGCTGCGGGTGCACCTCGGCCTCCTCGGGGGTGAGCTGGCCCTTGCGCACCATCTCCTCCACCAGCGAGTGGTCGTTGGTCAGTCGCTCGAGGGTCTCGTCGCGGAAGCGGTAGGCGCGGGAGTCCCCCACGTGGCCCACGGCCACGTCGCTGTCGCCCACCATGACCGCGGTCAGGGTCGTGCCCATGCCCGCGCGCGACTCGTCCACGTGCGCCAGCTCGTGGATGCGGTGGTTGGCCGTGCGGGCGATGGCGGCCAGCTGGGCCTCGTGACTCTCGCCCTGGTCGCGCGTGCCCTCGAAGGCCTCGACGGCGATCCTCGAGGCCACCTCACCGGCCCGTGCCCCGCCCATGCCATCAGCCACCGCGAACACCGGAGAGGACTCGAAGTAGGAGTCCTCGTTCGTCTTTCGCTGACGCCCCACGTCGGTGAGGCCGTGCTCTTCGGAGATCCGCAGGGCCATGGGCGGCTACTCCTGGTAGCGGTACTCCGTCTCCCCGATGCGCACGCTGTCGGAGGGCTTGAGCTGCTCGGGACGTCGCAGCTGGCGGCCGTTCAAGAAGGTGCCGTTGGTGGATCCCATGTCCTCGATATACATGAATTGCCCACGAGGGAAGACGCGGGCGTGAGCGGAGGAGGCGAATGGGTCGTCGATCTTGACCTCGGCGGTGTCGGCCCGGCCCAGGGTGAGGCTCTCCCCGATGTCGTAGCTCGAGCCGGGCTCGAGGCCGAGCGCGGCCACCACCTCCAGCCGCGGATCGACTCCGGCGCGGAGGTCGGGCCCGGCCTCCTCTTTGCGGCGCCGGCGGCGGGTCCCGGCCACCGGCGGTGCCTCGGCGGCCATCGCGTCGTCGTCGTGACGAGCGAGATCGCGCACGGCGCTCCGGGCCACCAGGAGCAGGAACAGGTAGAGGACGGCGAGGAAGCCGAACTGCAACATCAGGGCGATCGGATCGTTGTCCACCGGCGGACCGTCTACTCGGTCTCGAAGGTGAGGTTGGCCAGGCCGAGGGAGATCTCGTCCCCGGAGGAGAGCGGCGCCTCCTCGACTCGGCGGCCGTTGACCTTGATCCCGTTGGTCGAGCCGAGGTCGTGCACCACCCAGCCCCCGTCGCGGTGGTGCACCTCGGCGTGGCGGCGGGAGACGTTCGGATCGTCGATCACCACGTCGCACTCGCGTGAGCGGCCGAGCACGAGGCGATCGCCGGAGAGCACCGTGCGCTTGCCGTCGCCCACGAGCAGCGCCCGCTCGGCGCTCGCGCTGGGCGCAAGCTCGCGGGCCTCGGGGGCGTTCGGCGAGTAGACCATGGTGTGGCCCAGGTCGCCCTGTCTCGGCTCGGCGGACTCGTCCTCGGGAGGCTGCACCATCTGCGCCTGGATGCCGAACTCGCCGAGCTTCAGGCGCTCGTCGGTCTCGAAGTCGATGCGCGGACGGGTGACCACCGCGAGGCCCTCCTTGCGGGCGTGCTCGAGCAGGTAGTCCGAGAGCTCCTTCTTGAGTGCCGCCTCGTAGGTCTCGAACTGCTCGCGGTCCCCGGGCGAGAGCCAGACCGAGTAGCGGTTGGGCACGTACACGCGCGAGACCGACACGGCGCGGTGGGAGTCCATCTCCTTGGCCAGCTTGCGGGCCAGCTCCACGGGCTGGACGTTGGACTTGAAGACGCGCCCGAACGTGCCCTCGACCAGGCCCTCGATCTTCGACTCGAGCGTTCGCAGCAAGCTCATCCCGAGCCCATCCTACGCCAGACGCGGAGCGCCGCCGACGCGGCCAGAGCCCCCAGAACGGCACCTCCCACCGGGCTCGGGGCCCCACTCTCGGCGATCCACGGGCGCAGCTGCTCGGCCAGCGCGAGGTGCGCGGCCACGAGGCCCAGGCACCACGCCAGAGCGCCCAGGAGATCGATCACTGGAGCACGGCCGGCCACCAGCAAGGGGAAGACCATCGCAAAGAGCGCCCACACGAGCGCCACCACGGCCACCGGGGAGGTCACGAAGGGCCAGAAGGCCTCGGCCGCGACCGCGAACACCGACGTTCCGAGATCCCCCGGCGTCCCGGTGCCCTTGACCGGCCCGAAGAGCAGGGTGCGCCCCGTGAGGACCTCGACCGTGGCCAGCCAGAGAAAGCCCGCGGCGCCCAGGCCGGCCCGACGCAGCGGCCGGCTCGCGAGTCCGGCGAGCGCCGGGTACGCGGGCCCGAGCACCACCACGCCGAGGGCGGGCGCCAGGGCCGGGAGCGTCCAGGCCACGCCGGCGCGCGGAGCGAGGAGGGGCACCGCGGCAAGCGCGGGAGCGAGGAGGAGCGCGAGGCCCTCGCGGCTCACGTCGGGAAAAGCGAGCCAGGCGAGGAAGAGGCCTGCGGCGGCCAGCCAGGCGATGCGCGGAAGCAGTGCCACCCCCAGGGCCGTGACGGCCGCCGCCACCGGAGCGTCGACGGGCGGTGGCGGCAGACTCGGGCCCTCGAGGCCCACGAGCAGCAGGAGCCCGGCGGCGGTCCCCGCCACGAGCCGGCCCACGAGCCGCTCCCAAGGGGCCGAGGCGAGGCCCTCGGGCGATGCATCGGTGTGCGGGCGAAGGGCGAGCATTCGCCGTCCGCGCCGCGGTCGCAGTCCGAACCGCTCGAGGGTCGCCGCCTCACCGAGGCCCCCCTCAGCGGAGAGCTCGTGCTCGGCGCCCTCGAGGGCGCGGTGGAGCTCTCGCACGGTCCCGCGCCGGGCCGGCTCGGGGTCGAGGGCGGCGTCGAGCGCGCGGCAGAGGGCCAGCGGCAGATCGCGCCGCGTGCGTTCGAGGGCGGGAATCGGACGTCCCACCCGGCGAGCGGTGTCGGCAAGCCCCGAGCCGAGCACGGGGTTGTGCCCGGCGAGGCCCTCGTAGAGGGTCAGGGCGAGGGCGTAGAGATCGACGGCCTCGGTCACTGCGAGGCCGTCGGCCTGCTCGGGCGCCATGTAGGCCAGCGTCCCGATCACGTCCCCTGGACGGGTGAGCCCGTCGGGGGCACCGAGCGTCGAGGCGCCGAAGTCCGTGAGCTTGGCGAAGCCGGTGCCCGCCGCGGGCTCGGCCACCACCATCACGTTCTGCGGCTTCACGTCGCGGTGGATGACGTCTCGCGCGTGAGCGTGGGCGAGCGCCTCGCACATGGCCGTGCCCACGCGGGCCACGTCGCGATCGGAGAGCGCCCCGGCCTTCAACAACTCGCCCAGCGAGCGTCCGTGCACGAGCTCGGAGACCAGGAAGAAGGCGTGCTCGTCGGAGCCGAGCTCGTACAGGGTCACGATGCCCGGATGGTTCAGCCGGGCGGCCGCGCGGGCCTCGCGCTCGGCCCGCCCCGGTGCAGGCCCCTCGCGCGGGATCTCCTTGACCGCCACGTCGCGCTCGAGGCGCTCGTCGCGCCCGTGCCACACGACCCCGAAGCCGCCCGCCCCGAGGCGGCCCTCCAGTCGGTAGCGGCCGAGCACGAGCCGGCCGCGTCCGGGGCCGGACTCGAGCTCGGACGTAGGCGCTGAGGCGGACCTCGCCTCCGGGGGGCCCGGCTGGGTGGCCAGAGCGGCCGTGGTCGAGTCCTCGCCGAGGCTGCGAGTGGCCTCCGTCCGAGGCTCGTGGTGGGGAGGGCGGCGGTCCATGGCGCTGTGGGAGAGGTTTCGGGTCGGGGCGAGGGCCCCCTGCCACGGGATCGTCGGACCCTGTCGCGAACCCCTCCGAGGCTTGGGTCATACTTTCAGCCTCGGCAGGCCGGCTCCACCGGCCTCAACAGTCGGGTCCGCGCCGTGTCATTTCTCGAAGACCGCCAGGCAACATCCAGCCGCAACTCCCCCTCGTCGCGTCCGCGCCGGCGCCAGGGGCCTGGGCGCGACGTCCGGCTCCGCCAGCTCGTCGCGCTGGGAATCGGGCTCGTCGTCCTGCTTCTGCTGCTCTTCGGCGTTCGCTCCTGTCGCGACTCGCGCGCCGAGCGAGGACGGCTTGACTACGTCCAGGAGGCAAGCGCCGTGGTGGACGAGTCGCGACAGACGAGCGATGGTCTCTTCGGCCTGCTCCGCGACCCCGGCGACCAGAGTCCCGTGGAGCTCCAGAGCACGGTCAACGGCTTCCGGGTCCAGGCCGAGCAGCTCGCCGAGCGGGCGGCTCGCACGGACCGGCCCGACGAGCTCTCCCAGGCCGACCGCTTCCTCGTGGAGACCCTCGAGCTTCGCCGCGACGGCATGGCCGGAGTGGCGCGTGAGCTGCCCACGGCGCTCGCCGACGAGGGACGCGAGGCCGCGGCGCGGCGCATCGCCGAGGAGATGCGCGTCTTCCTCGCGAGCGACGTGGTGTACGCGCGGCGCTTCCGACCCACCCTCGAGGAGCGACTACGCGGCGAGGAGTTCGAGGGGCAGACCCCGAGGGTGCCCGAGAGCGTCTTCCTCGGCGACATTGCCTGGCTGCGGCCCGAGACCGTGGCCTCGCGCATCGGGCGGATTCGCTCCCCCGAAGGGGATCGGGCGGCGAGCCCCGGCTCGCACGGAACCGGGTTGAGCGGAGTGTCGGCCACTCCGTCGGGCACCCCCCTCTCGCCCGACGCCCCGGTGGAGATTCCCTCCGGACCCCGAGTGGGCATCGACGTGAAGGTTCAGAACCAGGGCGAGAACGAGGAGGACGTGCGCGTGCGCCTCGTCCTCAAGCCCGAGGGCGAAGGCGAGCCCGTCGAGGTCGAGCGCAAGCTCGACGACAAGATCGCCCCGGGCGAGACCGAGACCGTGTCCATCCCCCTGGTGCCCCCGCCTCCGCTCGACGAGCCCGTGTCGGTAGAGGTCGAGGTCGTGCCCGTGCCCGGCGAGGAGATGCGCGAGAACAACAAGGCCGCCTACTCCGTCACCTTCACCCGCAAGAGTCCCTAGCGAGGCGGCGCGTCGACGGGGGCGTGCACTAGCCTCCGCGCCGTGAACGAGGTGCTCTCCTCGGCGTCGGGCCTCGTGGCCATCGGCGCGGCCGGCGCGGCTCTCGTGGCTCTCGTCCTCATCGCGATTCTCGCGCGCCGCATACGCGGACTTCGCCGTGCGCAGTCGGCCGTGCTCGGCGACGGAGAGGAGCGCGACCTCGTCCGCCACGCCGAGCGCCTCGAACGAGGCTTCGCCGAGTTGCGCGACATGGTCGAGCACTCCCTCGACGGCGCGGAGCGTCGGCTCGTGAGCGTCGAAGAGCGCCTCGACGGGTCGGTGGCCCACCGGGCGCTCGTGCGCTACGACGCCTACGGGGAGATGTCCGGGCGCCAATCCAGCTCGCTCGCGCTCCTCGACGAACGGCGCTCCGGCGTGGTCATCTCCTCGATCCTGCACCGCGACCAGGCGCGCGTCTACGTCAAGCAGGTTCACGAGGGCGCCTCGGAGCTCGAGCTCTCCCCCGAGGAGCTCGAGGCCATCCGCGCCGCGCTCTCCGGGGAGCCGATGATCACCCAGGGCGCCAACGGCCACTCCTAGTGCCGGCCGACCCATGCGCGTCGCCTTCCTCGGGCCGGCGGGCACCTTCACCGAGGAGGCCCTGCGCGCCTCGGCCACCGGCCCGGTCGAGGAGGTTCCCTACCCCACGGTGTACGAGACGGTGATGGCCGTTGAGACGGGCGACGTCGATCGGGCCGTGGTACCCATCGAGAACTCCCTCGAAGGCTCGGTCAACGCCACGCTCGACGCCCTCGCCGGCGAGGCGGCCGCCGTGCGAATCGCCGCCGAGGTGGTCCGGCCGGTGCGGCACTGCCTGATCGCCCGCGGCGTGCTGGGGCTCGAGGCCGTGCGCCGGGTGCTCTCCCATCCTCAGGCCACCGCTCAGTGCGACCGCTTCCTGCACGAGCGCATGCCCGCTGCCGAGCGCGTGGGCGTGGGCTCGACCGCCGAGGCCGTCCGCGTGGTGGCCGAGAGCCCGGAGCCGTGGGCGGCGCTCGGCTCGCGGCTCGCCGCGGAGCTCTACGGATGCGAGCTGCTCGCGGAGGGCGTCGAGGACCGCCCGGAGAATCGCACGCGCTTCGTGTGGCTCGCGCCCGCCTCGGCAGGCTGGCCGACGGAGGCATCGAAGACCTCGGTGGTGTTCTGGGGCTTCAACGACGAGTCGCCGGGAGCGCTCGTGGACGTGCTGCGCGAGATCGCCGACCGCGGCATCAACCTCACGAAGATCGAGTCCCGGCCGCGGCGGATGGGCCTCGGCCACTACATGTTCTTCGCCGATCTCGCCGGCGGAGTCCACGAGGAGGCCGTGGCGCAGGCCGTCGAGGCGCTGCGAGGAAGAGTCGAGGCCCTGCGCGTGCTCGGCTCCTATCCGGCCACGTGACTCGCGGGAACCGCTCCATTGGCTTGTACACTGGCCCTGTGGCGGTGAGCGCGCCCCTCGACAGGCCACCATTGGCGGCCGAGCCGGGTCCTCCCCCCGGCACGCTGCTCCGCTTCCCGGACGAGCAGCGTGGCCGAGCAAGCAGCCGGGTGCTCGTGCTGAACGCCTCCTACGAGCCGATCAACGTCTGCACGACACGGCGGGCCGCGGTGCTCATCCTGAAGAGCAAGGCCGAGATCCTCGAGCGCTCGGAGTGGAGCCTCCACGCGGAGAGCTTCACCATGCCGCGGCCCCTGGTCATCCGGCTCACAACGTACGTGCGCATCCCCCGCGACGCCCACGCGCGCAAGATCACCCGGCGCGCCGTGTTCGCTCGGGACCGCTGGACCTGCCAGTACTGCGGGATCGAGCGGGGCTCGCTGACCGTGGATCACGTCATCCCCCGCTCGAAGGGAGGCTCCTCGGCCTGGGAGAACATCGTGGCCAGCTGCGCCCCGTGCAACCGCCGCAAGGGCGATCGCCTCCCCGCCCAGGCTGACATGCACCCCAAGCGTGCGCCCGCGCCCCCGAGCCCGACCATCTTCGTCCACGTGGCCACCAGCACCATCCCGACCGCGTGGGAGCGCTACCTCCTAGCGGCCTGAGCCCCAGTTCGTCAAGATGCCGTCGCGGCCCCGGAGGCCGTAGGCGAGCAGAACCGACACGAGGACGTCCGCCGTGTAGGCGATCTCGACGGCCGTGCCCGGATCGAGGCCCAGGCCCTCGATCCCCTGGCCAGCGGGCGCCAGGGACTGGACGAGCGGCCCCTCGGAGGCGCCGGCGGAGTCCCACCTCGCGGCCTCGGCGCTCCCACGCCGCTCGAGCCAGGCGAACAGCGCGATGCCCACCACGGCGGGCCAGCGGCCGAGGCGGCGAGAGCGCCGACGCCGAGGAGTGCTACCACGCGAAGGAGCGGCGTTCGATCGCTCATGCCGCGAGAGTAGCCGGAGAACGCGCGGCCCCTTCTGCTCGGTGCGCGCCCGGGCCGGAACGCACGAGAGGCGCCCGGAGGCGCCTCTCGTGGTACTCGGCTGAACGGGTCGGCGGCGGGTATGCGACCCCACGAGGGGTCGAGCCGGAGGGACCAATCCCAGCCCCGCAAACACCGACGGTGCCCTGGTTTGGACTCCGCCAGACGGTCCAGCAACTGGCCTAGCGGCCAGGCACCTCCAGAGTCCCAGAATGTCTGTGAATCAAGTTAGGACCACCCCCTTTCTCTGGTTCCGACATCTAAGCAGACGCGGGAGACAGCGACTGGATATCGTGAGCGTGCATGAGGGTGCCGCGACCTGCCGGTGGGGGCCGGCTCGCCATCGCCGGAGCGACCGGAGGGGCCTTCCAGCTCGCGGCCGGAGAGCTTGCCGCTTCGCTACTCCCGGGCGCGCGCTCGCCGGTCACCGGCATGGGCCGAGCCCTCATCGACCTCACTCCCGGTCCGCTCGTGGACATGACCGTCGGAACGGTGGAGGCCATGGACAAGCCACTGCTGATGGCCAACCTGGTGGCCAGCTTCCTGGCGGTGGGCGCCTTCGCCGGCGCGGCGCATCCGTCCCGGCCTCGAACCGCCGCCGCGCTGATGCTCGGCCACGGGGTGCTCGCCGGCGCGGCCGCGGCGAGCCGCAAGGACTCCGCCGGCCGCCGGTCGCTCCTCGCCGCGGGGCTCGGGGCAGGCGCGGGCTACGGGGCGCTTCGCACGCTGGGTCGCCGCCCCTCGGCGCTTCCCGCGGTGCTCGGCGCCGCGGTGCTCGTCGGCGGGGTGGCCCGCCGTCGGATCGGCGTGCGAGCCGACGAGATCGAGGGTCGCCGCCTCCGGCGCACGCTTCCCACCCCGTCGAGGCCTCTCCCCGCTCCTTCGCCTGAGGCTTCTCTCTCCGCGCCCGAGCTCTCTCCGGTGTTCACCCCGAACGCCGACTTCTACGAGACCGACGTCACGCTCCCGCCGCCGGCGCTCGACGCCGGCGCCTGGACCCTTCGCGTGCACGGCCTGGTCGAGCGCCCGTTCGAGCTGTCCTATCCCGAGCTGCTGGCTCTCGGACTCGAGGAGCTCGACGCCACGCTCGTGTGTGTGCACAATCCCGTGGGCGGCCACCGGATCGGCACCGCGCGGTGGCTCGGGGTTCCGCTGGCTTGGCTTCTCGAGCGGGCCGGCGTGCGGCCCGAGGCCGATCAGCTCCTGGCCCGATCGGTCGACGGGTTCAGCGCGGGCGTACCGCTCACGGTGCTCGACGAGGGTCGCGCGGCCCTCGTGGCCGTGGGCATGAACGGCGAGCCCCTACCCACGGAGCACGGCTACCCCGCACGCCTCCTGGTGCCCGGCCTCTGGGGCGCCGACGCCAACACGAAATGGCTCTCCGAGCTCGAGGTCACGACCTTCGCGGCCGTGGAGGATTACTGGGACCGGCGGGGGTGGCCGCGCGAGCCGTCGCCGGTCGAGCCGAGCAGCCGCATCGACGTGCCGCGCGCGCGGGCCCTCGTGTCCGCCGGCTCGGCGGTCGTGGCGGGAGTGGCCTGGGCGCCGCCACACGGGGTCGAGAGGGTCGAGGTCTCGATCGACGGCGGCCCTTGGCAGGCCGCGGAGCTCTCGGCCGAGCTCGATCCGCACGCCTGGCGCCAGTGGCGGCGGCCCTGGCAAGCCCTCCCCGGGAGCCACGAGATACTGGTCCGCACCCGCTCTCGAAGCGGAGCCCTCCAGTCCGAGGAGTCGAGTCCGCCCTACCCACGAGGCGCCCACGGCCTTCACGCCGTGCGGGTCGAGGTACTCGCCGAGGGCGCTCGACCGTCCGGGATCGAGAAGAGGCGTGCGGCGCTGAGCACCGAGGCTCGCCGCCGCCTCGGCCTGGCCGCCGCCGGGCTCTCGTCCTGGTTGCGCCACGGCTACCCGCGCCGGCCGGCGTTCTCTCGGGAGCGCGAGAGGCTGAGCCCGCCGCAAGGGGCGAGGAACTACTCCGCCGGCTCGGCGTCCTCCCCATCGGCGTCGATCCCCTCGGGCGCCTCGGTGTCGCTCCCGGCCTCGACCACGCCCTCGGCCGCGGCGCTCGTGCCGTCGGCCACCGGGTCGGCCTCGCCGTCGATCAGGGGCGGGCCTCCGTTGTCCTCCGCCGGAGCGCCCGAGGAGTCCTCGACCACCAGGGCCACCGCGCTCACGGAGTCGTCGTCGCGCATGTTCATGAGCCGGACTCCCTGGGAGCCCCGGCCGTAGCGCGAGATCCCGCGCACGGAGGTGCGCGGCACCATGCCGGCCTGGGAGATGAACAGGAGCTCGTCGTGCTCGCGGACGATCAGCGCGCCGGCGAGACCGCCCTTGCGCTCGGTGAGCCGGATGGTCTGTACTCCCATCCCGCCCCGGAGCTTCACCGGGTACTCGGCGATGGCGGTGCGCTTGCCGTAGCCGTTCTCGGTGACCACGAGGAGCTCGGAGTCGTCGTGGGCCACGTCCATGACGAGCACGCAGTTGCCCTCGCCGCGACTGATGTTCATTCCCCGCACGCCGCTGGTGTCGCGCCCCATGGGGCGCGCCTCGGACTCGTGGAAGCGCATGGCCTGCCCCGCCCGCGAGATCAGGATCACGTCGTCATCCCCGCTCGTGCGTCGCACGGCCACCAGCTCGTCGTCGTCGCGGATGTTGATGGCGATGATCCCGTCAGCGCGGATCGGGGTGTTGTACGCGGCGAACTCGGTCTTCTTGATCATCCCCTGCTTGGTTGCGAACACGAGGTACCGGTCCTCGCTGAAGTCGCGCGTGGAGAGCACCGCACGCACCTCCTCGCCCTCGCGCAGCGGCAGCAGGTTCACGAGCGCGCGCCCCCTCGCCGTGCGCGAGGCCTCTGGTAGGTCGTAGACCTTCTCCCGGTAGACCTTCCCGCGGTTGGTGAAGAAGAGCAGGAAGTCGTGGGTCGAGGACACGAACAGGTGCTCGATGAAGTCGTCGTCCTTCATCTCCATGCCCATTACCCCGCGTCCGCCGCGCTTCTGCTGGCGGTAGGTGGCGAGCGGGAGCGACTTGATGTAGCCCGAGCGCGTGATGGAGATCACCATCTGCTGGTCGGCGATCAGATCCTCGACGTCGATGTCCGCCTCGGAGTGGGTGATCTCCGTGCGCCGCTCGTTGCCGAAGGACTCCCTGATCTCGAGGAGCTCCTCCTTGATGACCCCCGACACTCGGTGCTCGTCGCCGAGGATCTCGCGGAGCTCCCGGATCCGCTCCATGAGGTCGGCGTGGCGCTGCTTGATCTTGTCGGCCTCGAGAGCGGTGAGGCGCTGGAGGCGCAGGTCGAGGATGGCCTGGGCCTGGATCTCCGAGAGCTCGAACTGGGCGACGAGGCCCTCTCGCGCGCTGTCCGGGTCCTGCGAGCCGCGGATCAGCTCGATGACGGCGTCGAGGTGATCGAGGGCGATGAGCAAGCCCTCGAGGCGGTGAGCCTCCGCCTCGGCTTGACGAAGCTGGTGCTTGGTGCGCCGCACCACCACCTCGCGCTGATGCTGGACGTAGGCGTCGATGATGCGGACGAGCGACAGCGTCCGCGGGATGCCGTCCACCAGCGCGACCATGTTCACCCCGAAGGTCGTCTGCATCGAGGTGTGCTTGAAGAGGTTGGCGAGCACCACCTTGGGAATCGCGTCGCGCTTCAGCTCGATCACGATGCGGGTACCCGACTTGTCCGACTCGTCGCGCAGATCGGAGATGCCGTTCACGCGCTTCTCCTGCACCACCTCGGCGATCTTCTTGATGAGCCCCGAGCCGTCGTTTCGCCCGTCGCCCTTCGACACCTGGTACGGCATCTCGGTGACCACCACGGCCTCCTTGCCCTGCCGCAGCGGCTCGATGTGAGCCCGGGCCCGCACGATCACGCGGCCGCGTCCCGTCTCGTAGGCGTCCTTGATGCCCTGGCGGCCGACGATGATCCCTCCGGTGGGGAAGTCCGGGCCCTTCAGGTGCCGCATGAGCTCGGGCACGGTGAGCGCCGGGTTGTCGATGTAGGCCACCACCGCGTCGATGGCCTCGCGGAGGTTGTGGGGCGGTATGTTCGTGGCCATGCCCACCGCGATCCCCGCCGAGCCGTTGACGAGGAGGTTCGGGAAGCGCGCGGGGAGCACGAGCGGCTCCTGGCGCGACTCGTCGTAGTTCGGGACGAAGTCGACGGTGTCGGCGTCGATGTCGCGCAGCATCTCGGTGGCGATCCGGCTGAGGCGGGCCTCCGTGTAGCGCATGGCCGCCGCGGGGTCGTTGTCGATGGAGCCGAAGTTGCCCTGGCCGTCCACTAGCACCTCGCGCATGGCGAAGCGCTGGGCCATGCGCACGAGCGTGTCGTAGATGGCCGAGTCCCCGTGCGGGTGGTAGCGGCCCATCACGTCGCCCACCACGCCGGCACACTTGCGGTAGGGCCGGTTGGGCTGAAGTCCCGACTCGTTCATGGCGTAGAGCACGCGCCGGTGCACGGGCTTCAGGCCGTCGCGCACGTCGGGAAGCGCTCGGCCCACGATGACGCTCATGGCGTAGTCGAGGTAGGAGGAGCGCATCTCCTCGTCGAGCCCCCGCGGCTCGATGGAGCCGCCCGAGATGGTGTCCATGGCCGACATCTAGAGAACCGATCCCGACTCGATGTGCGCACGGGGAGGCGCGAGACCAAGCTGGGCGGCGCACGCGGGCGAAGCGGGTAGTGGTACTACCCGCGAGTCCGCGGGTGACGCTCCAGCGCAGGTATCGCGCCTCATCCGTGCGTGCATCTAGACGTCGAGGTTGGCCACGTCGGCAGCGTGGCTCTCGATGAACTCCCGCCGCGGCTCGACCTTGTCGCCCATGAGCATGGAGAACGTGAGGTCGGCGGCGCTCGCGTCGTCCACCGTGACCTGCTGCAGCGTGCGCCTCGACGCTTCCATGGTCGTGACGTAGAGCTGGTCGGGGTTCATCTCCCCGAGGCCCTTGAAGCGCTGCATGTGGACGCCCTTTCGAGCCACGTCGAGCACCGCGCGGTGCAGGTCCTCGAAGGACAGCGCCGCATCCGCCTCCTTGCCGAGCCCGACCTTGAACGGCGGTGTGCCCGCCAGCGCGGCGAGCTCACCGTGCACGCGCACGAAGTTCTGGTAGTCGCGGGCCGCGAACATCTCACGGCGAAGGCGATAGGTGGCCGCCGAGCCGGTCTTTCGCTCGACCACCCGGACCGCGATCTCGTTGGCGTCCTCGGACAGGAGCTCGGTCTCGTAGGGCTCTCCCTCGTGGTCCTCGCGCCTCAAGAGCTCGACCACCGCATCGCCGTCCAGGGCGCCGGCGTCGAGGATCTGCGACTCCTCGAGGAAGGTGATGGTCTCGTTGCCGTAGCCCGCGCGAAGCGCCGCGGCCCAGCCCTCGTACTGCTTGCGCAGGCGCCCGAACTTCTGCCACCGCGCGTGTGTGAGCTTGAACGGCGAGCCCCCACGGTCGGTCACGTCCATCTTCTCGAGCTTGTCGCGCAGCAGGAACTCCTCGAGCTCGGACTCCTTCTCGATGTAGAGCTCGCGGCTGCCGGACTTCACCTTGTAGAGCGGAGCCTTGGCCAGATAGACGTACCCGGCGTCGATCAGCTCCGGCATCTCGCGGAACAGGAAGGTGAGCACGAGGGTGCGGATGTGGGCGCCGTCCACGTCGGCGTCGCACATGACGATGACCTTGTGGTAGCGGGCCTTCTCGATGTCGAACTCCTCGCGGATCCCCGTGCCGATGGCGGTGATGAGCGCCTGGATCTCGTTGTTCTTCAACACGTTGTCGATGCGGTTCTTCTCGACGTTGATGATCTTCCCGCGCAGGGGTAGCACCGCCTGGGTGTTGCGGTCGCGGCCCTGCTTGGCCGAGCCACCCGCCGAGTCGCCCTCGACCACGAAGAGCTCCGCGAGCGCGGGGTCGCGCACCGAGCAGTCGGCGAGCTTCCCGGGCAGCGTGGTGTTCTCGAGCGCCGACTTGCGACGGGTGAGGTCGCGCGCCTTGCGCGCCGCCTCCCGCGCCCGTGACGCGGAGACCGCCTTGA
>JBPCRE010000083.1:0-12503 GCA_050997195.1 Thermoleophilaceae bacterium | reverse complement strand
GTCGACCGTCTGGGCGTGGGTCACCCGCTGGCGTCAAGCGACTCCCGAGAGGCGTCGCTCGCTTGCGTGCCTCGAGGAGCGCTCCTCTCGTCCCGGACGTAGTCCGAGGATGCTCTGCGAGGCCGACGTTCGGAACGTGGTGAGGCACGTCACCTAGACCCTCGAGCGCTTCGCAGCGAACCGCGAAGCTCTCGTCCTCGCAACGCTCCTGCAGAGCGCGGCGGACATCGGGGGTGTCGAGCTCCTGAAGCTCGATCCCGAGGCCGAAGGTTGCCCAGTCACGCACGTCGTCGTCGGGATCTGAGGTGAGCCCGATCAGCGCCTTCACGCCGCGGTCGTCGAGCGTGTTCTGCAGGATCCTCGGCAGTGCTAGGGCGACTGCCCACCTGACCTCTTCGTCCTGGTGCTCGCTGAGGCGAACGAGCGGTTCGAGCGCTCGCTCCTCTGCCGCATGCCCGAGTCCAGCGGCCGCGGTCGCGAGCACGTCCGGGTGGCTCTCGCGTTCGATGACCCGAAGTAGTCGTAGGACTCCCGCGGCTCGCTCCTCCTCGACTCTCGAGCTCGCCAGGGCCCGGAGGATGCCCGCTCCCAACTCTCGCTCTGACGGTGCTTCGGCCCTCAAGAGCTTCTCAGTCACAGACAAGGCCCCTTCGAGTCCGCGCCGGCTGATCTCGTTCACGAGCTCCGGGACCCCGCTCGAGCCACCCCCGGTGCCCTTACCGTTGCTCATCCGCCTGGGCGAAGCGCTCCACTCCTTTCGAGGCGAGGGAGGGACACGATGCGCTGGCGCCGGCCGAGCGCCTCGGCCAGGCGGAAGGCCACCCGGCGGCGAAAGCGGTCCACCTCGCCCCCGGCGCCGGTCTCCCTTGCGATCGACGTCATGCGCACGCCTGCGAGCCCACAAGGCACGATCCACTCGAAGGGCTCGAGGTCGTTCTCCACGTTCACCGCGAAGCCATGGGTGGTCACCCCTCGGGACACGTGGACTCCGATCGAGCCGATCTTGCGGTCCTCGACCCACACGCCGGTGAGGCCCTCGCGCACGCCCGCCTCGACGCCCGAGTCGGCCAGGGCGGCCACCACGGCCCGCTCCACCGATCGCACGTACTCGAGCACGTCGCCCACCACCACGATGGGGTAGCCCACCACCTGGCCCGGGCCGTGGTAGGTCACGCGGCCTCCGCGGTCGGAGGCCTCCACCTCGATGCCCCGGGTGCGGTAGAAGTCCTTGCCCATGGGAAGGTCGGCAGGGCCCGTGCGGCGGCCGGTGGTGTACACCGGCGGATGCTCGAGGAGCAGCAGCGCGTCAGGGATCTCGCCGGCCTGACGGCGGGTCCGCAGGCGCTCCTGGAGCGCCACGCCCTCGGCGTAGGGCATCCGGCCGAGATGCGCGCTCCAGAGCTCCGGGAGCCGTGTTCGCGCGCTCCGCTCCGGGGCCTCCCGAACTGGTGCGGAACGGGTTGCCATCGACGCTCCGATGCTACCGCCCGCCTCTACGCTCACGAACGTGGCCTCGAACGCTCGCTTCTGGACCCGGCGCCTTCGCTGGCGCTTCGCCGGAGCGTGGCAGTGGCCGGCCTTCGCGGTGCTCACCTTTCTCGACGGTCTGATCCTTCACCTGCTGCCCCCCACGAGCCGAGACATCGGCCTCGTGCCCGGGATCATCCTCGCCTCGTTCGGCAACCTCGTGTTGGTGGGACTCGCTGCCCCCTGGCTCGCGCGCCGGCTCGACGAGCGCGCCTCTCGGGACGCGGGCCCCCCCTGGGGGAGATCCCCCGGGGCCCCCCGGCCGGCGCCGCCCCTCGAGGTGCTGCTGAGCCAGGCCGCCACCGCCCTGCTCTGCGCCGGCGCGCTCGGCCTGCTCGCCGCGGGCCTCGGCACGCGGCCGCTCGTGGTCTCCGAGACCGAGGAGACCGAGCTGAACGCCATGCTCGTGCGCGACAACGTCCGTGCCACCGCACCGCCCGAGGTACAGCGCAACCTCGACACGGCTAACACCCTGCGCCTCGCCACCGGCTTCTTCCGCACCTGCATCTCGCTCGACGACCGCACGCGGGCCTGGTGCCTCTACGTGGACACCAACGTCCATCCCCCGAGGGTCTCGCGCGACACCAACCCGGCACCGAACGGGCGCTACGCCGAGGGTCGCTCGCCCGGAGGTTGAGGCGGCGCCACGGGTAGGGTCGAGCGAGCCCATGGTCACCTACGACAAGCTCGCCCGACTGCCACTGCGGATCGAGGGCTACGAGCTCGAGGGCCTCGAGCGCGACGTGTCGAGCGACTTCGTGCGCCTGTCCACGGTCGTGCACCTGCGCGGAGCGGGGGAGGAGGGCGTGGGCGAGGACGTGACCTACACCGCCCTCGAGCACGTGGCCTTCCAGGACGCGGGAGCGCTCCACCCTCTCGCCGGCGAGCACACCCTCCACTCCTTCTCCGCGCTGCTCGACGGGCTCGAGCTCTTCGCCGCCCCGCCCGAGCACGACGCCTTCGTGCTCTACCGGCGCTGGGCCTTCGAGTCGGCCGCACTCGACCTCGCCCTGCGCCAGGCGGGCAGTGGGCTCCACGAGGTGCTCGGGCGCACGCCGCGTCCGCTCACGTTCGTGGTGTCGCTTCGCCTCGGGGAGCCGCCGTCGGTCGACGTCCTTCGCCGCCGCCTCGAGCCCTACCCGGACCTGCGCTTCAAGCTCGACGCCACGAGCTCGTGGACGCCGGAGCTGATCGCCGAGCTGGTTGCCACCGGCGCCGTGGACTCGATCGACTTCAAGGGCGCCTACAAGGGCACGCTCGTCGACCAGGCCGCCGACCCCGTGCTCTACGCGCGCGTAGTCGAGGCCTTTCCCGAAGCCTGGATCGAGGACCCCGACCTCACGCCGGAGACCGATGCCATCCTCGAGCCCCACCGCGACCGCGTGACCTGGGACGCGCCGATCCACTCCGTGGCCGACATCGCGGGCCTCGTCTTCCCTCCGCGAATGGTGAACCTCAAGCCCTCGCGCTTCGGTCGCCTGAGCGAGCTGTTCGCCGCCTACGACCACTGCGAGGAGCACGGCATCGGCGCCTACGGTGGCGGTCAGTTCGAGCTGGGCCCCGGGCGGGGACAGATCCAGTACCTCGCCTCCCTCTTCCATCCCGACACTCCGAACGACGTGGCGCCCGGGGGCTACAACGATCCCGTGCCACCGCCCGGACTTCCGGTGAGCCCGCTCGACCCGCGGCTCGCGCCGACGGGTTTCCGCTGGCGTGACTGAACCCTCCGAGGCTCCGACCGCGAAGTAGGGGTCAGGTAGGGACGTACGCGCGGAGGTGACTCGTCTTCGGCCGAAAGGCGCCGAACGGGTAACGACGAAGAGAGACGCGGAAGCTCACACCGGAATGTCATGGATGGAGCAGAAAGGGCAGTCGAGCGATGTTCGCGCCGCGGAAGAGGTGGCGCTGATGTCGCGCGTGGCCGCCGGTGATCGAGGAGAGCCGCTGGAGACGCTCTACGAGCGCTACGCCGGACGGCTCTACGGACTGGGAATGCGGCTGCTTCGCGATGAGGGGGCCGCCGAAGAGCTCGTGCAGGAGACTTTCGTCCGCCTATGGCGGTCGGCTTCCGGCTACGACGCGAGGAAGGGCAGCGTTCGCACCTTTCTGTACACGATCGCCCACCGGACGGCGGTGGACTTCAAGCGCCGGCCGGCCTCCCGGCCCCTCGACACTCGCGGCGAGCCGGTGGGGGAGAGCTCGCCGGCGACCGAGTCCTTCGAAGCGCTCGTGCTCGGCCTCGACGTACGCGACGCCATGACCACACTTTCCGCGCACCACCGCCAGGTCCTCGAGCTCCACTACCGGGAGGACCTCACCCAGCGCCAGATCGCCGAGCGCCTCGGGGCTCCGCTCGGCACCGTGAAGACCCGGACCTACCACGCGCTTCGCGCACTGAAGTCCGAGCTGCAGGAGCGTGAGCTCGTTGCCTGAGGAGACCTCCATCCACACCCAGATCGGCGCCTACGTGCTTCGCGCCCTCGAGCGCGACGAGCGCCAGGCCTTCGAGACGCATCTCGCCACCTGCAAGAGCTGCCAGCGCGAGCTCGGCGAGCTGCGCGAGGTGGCGGGGCTGCTCAGCGAAGCCGCGCCCGCGTACCCACTCCCGTCCGGTCTGCAGGAGAGGACCCTCGCCGCCGTCGAGCGGGCGGCGATCGAAGACGGGGCGGCGCCGGCTCTGGCAGCGAGCACCAACGGCCACCGAGGCCCCGCGGCGCGGCCCGCCGGCCGCGGTGCTCCGCGTCCCCGGACGCGCTTCCGCCTGACCTTGCCACGCCTCGGGCTCGTGGCCGGGGGCGCCGCTGCCCTGGCCGCCGCCGCCTTCGCCGGAGTCCAGATCTCCGAGCGCGGCCGGGACCTCGGCCCACCGGAGGTAGTGGCCACGCTAAGCGGAGGCGGCGACTCCTCTCGCCGCGCGGGGGCCACGGTCACCAAGACGGGGATCGGGCGGGTCATCGAGCTCCGCACCGACGACCTCCCGATACTCCCCAAGAAGGACTACTACGAGCTCTGGTTCGTCGGCCCGGGCGACAGCCGGGAGCGGCCGAACCGCATCTCGGCCGGCACGTTCCACCCCGACGAGCAGGGCCGCTCCAACGTGACCTTTGCCGCGGCGGCGGATCCCAAGAAGTACCCGAAGCTCAGCGTGACCCGGGAGAAGGGTGACGGCAACCCGCAGCGCGGTGGGCCCGAGGTGCTCTACACCGAGAAGTGAGCGGGGGCCCGCAGGTGCGGATCCCTACAGGGCCAGCGAGAGTGGCTGCTCGAGCAGCTCGCGCACACGGGCGAGAAAGCGGGCGGCGTCCGCTCCGTAGAGGATGCGGTGGTCGGATACGAGGGTCACGCCCATCATGTCCCGGGCGACGATCTCGCCGTCCTCGGCGACCACCGCCTTCTTCTTGAGCGCCCCCACCGCGAGGATGGCGGCCTGCGGCGGGTTGATCACCGCGGAGAAGCTCTCGATGCCGAACATGCCGAGGTTCGAGACCGTGAAGGTGCCGCCCGAGAGCTCCGGTGGGCTGATCGTGCCCTCGTGGACCTTCTCCACGAGACCGCGCACGTCCCGGGCGATCTCGCCGAGGGACTTGGTGCCCGCGTCGAACACGGTGGGCACCACGAGCGCGTCTTGGCCGGCCACGGCCACGCCCACGTTCACCCGGGAGTAGTGCTCGAAGGCGCCGTCGCGGTAGGCGGCGTTCACGCGCGGGTGCTCGCGTAGGGCCGAGGCGCAGGCCTTGACGATCATGTCGTTGAAGGTCGGCACCGGGTCGGCCACCGCCTTCAGCTCGGCGCGCAGCGACACGCACCCCGACATGTCGATCTCCATCTGGAGATGGAAGTCGGGCGCCGTGGCCTTCGACTCGGCCATGCGCCGGGCCACCGTCTTCTGGAGCCGTGAGAGCTCGACGACCTCGGTCTCGCCCTTCGCTCCGGCCTCGCCCTTGGCGGCGCGCTCCTGGGTCGGAGGCTCGGGGGCGTGCTCGGCCTCCTCGGCGGGAGCCCCTGTGGCCTCCCCGCCGCCGCCGTCGGCGGCGGCCTGCACGTCGGCCTTGACGATCCGGCCGCCGGGGCCCGAGCCCTCGATGGCGGAGAGCTCGACGCCCATCTCCCGGGCCATCCGGCGCGCGACCGGCGAGGCCTTCAGCCGCTCGCCGTCCTCGCCGGTGGTGCTCGAAGTGCGCTCGGCCCCCGAGCCGGCGGAGGGCTCGCCGCCGTTGCCCGCGGAAGCCTTCGCCTCGGCCTCGCCTCCGCCGCCGGTGACCTCAGCCGAGCCATCCTCGTCGTCGCCGGCCCGCTCCTCAGAGCTGGCCTCCTTCGCCTCGGGCGCGCTCGCTCCGTTGCCCGAGGGTGCCTCGCCCGGCTCGCCCACCCGCGCGATCACCTCGCCGATGGCCAGCGTGTCGCCCTCCCCGGCGAGGACCTCGATCAGCGTGCCGTCGGTGTCGGCCTCGTAGGTCATGTTGGCCTTGTCGGTCTCGATCTCGGCCAGCGGCTCGCCGCGCTTGACCTCACCACCCTCCTCCACGAGCCACTTGAGCACCGTGCCCTCCTCCATGGAGTCCGATAGCCGGGGCATGAGCACGTCGGTGGCCACGCGCTGCCCCCTAGACCCGCACCGAGACGATGGCCTTGGCCGCCTCCACCACGTGCTCCTCGTGCGGGAAGGCCGACTGCTCGAGCGGCTTCGAGTAGGGCATGTGCACGTCGGCCGAGGTCACGCGGGAGATGGGGGCGTCGAGGTGGTCGAAGGCCTGCTCCTGGATCAGGGCGGCCATGTTGGCTCCCACGCCGCTGTGGGGCCAACCCTCCTCCACGATGATCGCGCGGTTGGTCTTGCGCACCGACTCGAGGATGGTGTCGAGGTCGAGCGGGCGCAGCGTGCGCGGGTCGATCACCTCCGCGTCGATGTCGTGCTCGGCCGCCAGGGTCTCGGCGGCCTTCTCGGCGGTCACCGCCATGCGGGAGATGCCGACGATGGTCACGTCTTCTCCCTCGCGCCGGATCGCGGCCTGGCCGAAGGGGGTGGGCCCGCCGTTCTCCGGTACCTCTCCGCGCTGCCCGTAGAGGGCCTCGTGCTCGATCACCACCACCGGGTTGTCGTCGGTGATCGCCGCCTTCAGCAGCCCCTTGGCGTCGGCCGCGGTGGAGGGCACGGCCACGAGCAGGCCGGGCACGTGGAGGAAGAGGGCCTCGAGCGAGTGCGAGTGCGTGGGGCCGAGCTGGTGGCCCGCGCCCTGGGGCATGCGGATGGTGAGCGGCACCTTCACCTGGCCCCCGAACATGTAGTGGATGGCCGCCGCGTGGTTGACGATCTGGTCGAACGCGAGCAGCGAGAAGTTGATGGTCATGAGCTCCACCACCGGCCTTAAGCCCGTCATGGCCGCGCCCACCCCGGCGCCGACGATCGTGTTCTCGGAGATGGGCGTGTCGCGTATGCGGCGCTCCCCGTAGTCCTCGAGCAGGCCGGCCGTGACCTTGAAGGCGCCGTTGAACACCCCGATGTCCTCGCCCAGGAGGAACACGTCCTCGTCGGCGTCGAGCTCCTCGCGGAGCGCCTGGTTCAGCGCCTCGCGGTAGCGCATGGTGGCCACCTAGCTGCCCACTAGTCCCCGCCGCCCTCGGTGTCGCGCTCCTCGCTCGCGCTCTCACCCTCTCCCGCGCCCTCGTCTCCCGCGCTCTCCTGGCCGCCGCGCTCCTCGCGCTCCCCGGCGTCGCCCTCGCGCGCGTGGGCGGCCCCCGCCTCGGCCAGCCCGTAGGCGTCGGCCTCCTGGGAGCGCATCTCCTCCTCGCCCCGGTGACCCTCGGGCGAGCGCTCGTCGAGCACCCACCATCCCTTCACCTGGTCGCCCATCACGTAGAGGTTCTCGTAGAGGGTGTCGAGGCCCGGGAACGGGCTCTGGTCGGCGAAGCTCACCGCCTCGTCGATCACGCCCATCACCTCGGAGTCGATCGACTCGGCGTCGTCCTCGGAGAGCACGTCGGCGCTCGCGAGGCGGCCCTTGAACGCCTCGACGGGATCGCGCCGGCGCCACTCCTCGACCTCCTCCTTGGAGCGGTACTCCTCGGGGTCGGCCATCGAGTGGCCGCGGAAGCGGTAGGTCACGGCCTCCACGAGCTGCGGCCCCTCGCCGGAGCGGGCCTTGCCCACGGCCTCGGAGACCGTGGCGTGCACGTCGAGCACGTCCATGCCGTCGCAGCGCACTCCGGGGATGCCGTAGCCCTCGCCGCGCTTCGAGAGGTCGGTGACCGCGGAGTGGCGCTCGAGCGCGGTGCCCATCCCGAACTGGTTGTTGACCACGAGGAAGACGACCGGCAGCGTCCACAGCGCGGCCAGGTTCATGGTCTCGCCGAAGGTGCCCTGGTTGATCGCGCCGTCGCCGAACATCGAGAGCGTCACGTCGCTCGTCTGGCGGTAGGCGCACGAGAGGGCGAGCCCGGCCGAGAGGGGCAGCGATCCCCCCACGATCCCGTAGCCGCCCATGAAGCGGCGCTCCACGTCGAAGAGGTGCATCGAGCCGCCGCGTCCCTTGGAAACGCCGTCCACGCGACCGAAGAGCTCGGCCATGACCCGCTCGGGCTCGGTGCCCCGGGCGAGCGCCTGGCCGTGCTCGCGGTAGGTGGAGATGAGGTAGTCGGTCTCCTCGAGCGCGCGGGTGGCGCCCACGATGGTGGCCTCCTCGCCGATGGCGAGGTGGAGGAAGCCGCCGAGCTTCGCCTTGGCGTACATCTCGCCCGCCCGCTCCTCGAAGCGCCGGATGAGCACCATTGTGCGGAGGATGGCCTTACTCGTCTCGCGGTCGGGCAGAGAGTGCTCGGCGCCCTCACCGGAGGCCTCATCGTCGGGCTTCGCCTTCTCCTTCTCCTCGGTGGCCATCCTCGGCGAGCCTACCGGATTCACCGTGACGGGATTCACATGGCGGCGAGCGCGTAACGCGAGCGCAAGGACGGTTACGACGGCCATCCCGACGAGCCCCCGCGACGAGACGCCGATCCGCCGGATCGAAGCGACCACGCTGAGAGGATGGCCGCGTGCCCGGACAGTAAGCGCGGTGGGCCAATGCGGGCGGAGCACGGCCGAGCCCCCTCGAGCGGGACGGCTCCCTACTCCAGGCTCTTCCCCTCCGGCGGTGAGCCCATACCCGGGACCGCCTGCTCGGGAGCCACGACGTCTCTTCCGAGGAGCCTGCCGTCGTACGCGAAGGGGTGCTCGCGCAGCGCGCGGGTGTAACGGGGGATGGCCTCGCGGTTGAGCGAGCCACCGTGCATGGCGTGCATCCACTCAGGATCGAGCTCTTCGATGCGATCCACGACTCGGCGCACGGGCTGCTCGTGGGCGAAGATGCCGACCTCGCGGTAGAAGCCGCACATGGCCTCGCCGAGGTCCTCGCGGACCACGGCCGGCTGCTCGCCCGGCTGGATGTAGAGGTCGGCGGGAAACAGGCTGTTAGTGGTCTCCTCGTAGATCATCATCGAGTCCCAGTGGTGGACGTGGGGCGTCTCGAGGAAGCGCAGGCGGTGCCGGCCGAGGTCGAGCAGCTCGCCGTCGGCGAAGCCCGGAACCTTGCCGGCATAGTCCCAGCCGCTCAGGTTGAGCCCTACCGACAGGGCGCTCCCGATCAGGGTGGACGCGGGCGCCTCGGCAAGAAAGCGGTTCATCCCTCCGCATTCGTCGGCCTCGAAGTGGAGAAGGGCGACGTAATCGAGACGCGCGGGGTCGAGCACCTCCGCCACGGCGTCCCCGCACCGCGTCGTACATCTCGTGCATTCCGGTGTGAACGAGCGCGGGACGCTCGTCGTCGATGAGGAACTGGTTGAAGGTGATCCCGGCCTCAGGCAGCCAGGTCGCGATCCGATAGATCCCGTCGACCACCTCGTCGACCTGCGCGTCCATGGCGCTCCTCTCTCGTCGGGTCCCTCTACCAGGCTCATTGAGGCACAACGCCGAGGTCGGCGTCAAGAGCTGAGCGGCGTATCACCCGAGGAGCCCCTCGCCGCAAACGCGATCGCGGCGTGCTCGAGGAGGGACTCACCGGTGAACAGAGCTCCGCCGGCGCGCACGCACGGCACCGGCCCCACGCCGAGCCTCGCCGCCTGCTCGTGCGCACGGCGGACGCGCTCTTTGACGCCCCGCGTCTCGATCCCCTTCAGGACCGCCCGCGGATGGAGCTCGCACGCCGCGGCGGCCAGCAGCAAGGTGTCGGGGTCGGCCAGATCGCGCCCGGCGGCGAAGGCCTGACGGAAGGCGGCGAGCGAGAAGGCGACCGCGCGGCCGCAGGCCTGCGCGAAGGTCGCCACCTGCATCGCCGCCTCGCCGTCGGCCGGGAACGGCTCAGGCCAGCGCACCGCCGGCAGACCGCGGGCGGCCGCCTCGCGTGCGACCCCGGCCCGCCGGGCGGCGAGGTCCGAAGTCTCCTCGCCACCGGTCGGCCCGCCGGCGAGCTCCCGCACGGCCGCCACGTCGAGGGGCTGCCAGACGGGTACGACCGGCAGCGCCGCGTTCACCTCCTCGGCCATCAGCCAGCACTCCGGCGAGGTCAGGTCGTAGTAGAAGACGGGCCGCTCGGGCTCCGCCGACGGCACGGGGCTACCCGTGGATGAGCCAGCCGTCGGTGGCGCGGGCGGCCTCGAGGATGACCTCGGAGAAGGCTGGGTGGGGATGCACGGTGCGCGCGATCTCCGCGAAGCCTCCCTCGAGCTCGTGCGCCACCACGAGCTCCTCGATGAGGTTGGCGGCCTCCACGCCCACGATGTGGGCGCCCATCATCTGGCCGTAGCGCTTCTCGCCCACGATCTTGACCATGCCGCCGCGCTCGCCGTACACGGTCGGCGCCCCCACGGCGCCCATGGGGACCTTGCCGATCACCACGTCGTATCCCCCATCGCGTGCCTGCTTCTCGGTGAGCCCGAAGCTCGCCACCTGCGGGTAGCAGAAGGTCACGCCCGGGATGAACTCGTTCTCGATGGGGTGGGTCTCCATGCCCGCGGCGGCCTCCACGGCGAGCACGCCCTGCTCGGAGGCCTTGTGTGCGAGGGCGGGGCCGGGCACGAGGTCCCCGATGGCGTAGACGCCCTCGGCGGTGGTCCTCATGGTCTCGTCGATCTTGATGAGCCCCCGCTCGTCGCGCTCGATGCCCGCCTCGTCGAGGCCGAGCTCCTCCACGTCGGGGGCGCGCCCCGCCGCGATGCATAGATAGTCGAAGCGGTGCTCCTCGCCGCCCCAGGTCAGCGTCACCCCGTCGTCGTCGGCCTGCGCGGACTCCACGTTGGCCTCCGTGACGATCTCCACGTTCTGCTTGCCGATCTCCTTGGCGCACTCCCTGGCGATCTCCTCGTCCTCGATGGGGAGGATCTGAGGCAGGGCCTCGAGCATGGTCACGGCGGTGCCGAGGCGGCCGAAGGCCGAGGCCACCTCGGTGCCCGAGGCGCCGGCACCGATCACCGCGAGGCGCTCGGGAAGCTCGTTCAGCCCCCACGTGGCCTCGGTGCCGAGCACCCGTCCCCCGAAGGACAGACCGAGCACGGGCCTCGCCACCGAGCCGGCGGCGAGGATCACCATCTTGGCCTCGATCTCGGTGCCGTCGAACCTCCCGCCGATGAGCACGTTGCCGTCGTCGTTCACGGCACCGAGCCCCTCGATCACGTCGACCTTGTTCTTCTTGAGCAGGCCGGCGACCCCGCCGGTGAGCGTCTTGATGACCTTGTCGCGGTGCTTGACCACGCCGCCGAAGTCCACGGAAACGCCCTCGACCTTGATTCCGAACTGCTCGGAGCCGGTCACCGTCGAGTACACGTCGGCCGCTCGCAGCACGCTCTTCGCGGGGATGCACGCGTAGTTCAGGCAGCGCCCGCCGATGCGGTCCTTCTCCACGACCGCCGTCTTCATCCCGAGCTGGGCGGCGCGGATGGCGGCCACGTAGCCGCCGGGCCCCGAGCCGATCACGATGCAGTCGTAGGAGCTCTCGGCCATGAGATTCGAGACTAGACGAGCGTGGCGAGCGGGCGAGCGCTCAGCCTCTCACGCCGTGTCCGACCCGAGGCGCTCGCGGATGTCGTCGGGAATGGCCTCCGCCGTGGCGGCGCTGTAGTCGTAGCCCACCATCGTGCCCGAGCCCTCGGCCACGAGCCGGTCGTCGTCCTCGCCCCGGATCTCGAAGAGCAGCTCGAAGGAGGAGCGCTTGAGCTCACCCGGGCGGATGAAGATTCGAAGCATCTCGTCGAAGAAGCCGGGCGAGCGGTAGCGGATGTGGCACTCCGCGAGTATCCAGCCGAACCTGTCGCGCACGGTGGGATCGTGCTCGGGCAGGAGCTGCTGCAGGTAGGCGATGCGCGCCGACTCGAAGTAGCGCAGGAACTCGACGTTGTTCAGGTGCTGCATGGCGTCGAGGTCACCGAAGCGCACGCGCTCGACGATCGAGAAGGCGGCCGGCGCGTTCGGATCCTCGGCTGCGAGCACCTCCTCCTCGGTCACGGGCGCCTCGGCATCTGGATCCGGGCCATGGCCTTCACGAGGTGCCAGAAGAGCGCCCCCGCGGGAAGCACGATGGCCGCGGCCACGAGCAGGGCCTGCAGGTTCTCCGCGAACATGGACGACAGGGAGAAGACGACGATCACGAGCCCGAGCAGGGCCTCCATCCCGAGGACGGCCCAGTAGCGGGCCCGCCACATCCCGTAGGCCATGACGAGCATGATGCCCGATTGGAACACCACCTGGACCACCGCCGGGGTGCCGCCCCCGCGCAGGCTCGTTCCCGCGGCGTAGAGCACGACGGTGGTGAGCCCGAGCACCAACGCCACGATCGCGCCCACGGTGACGGCCGTGGGCCGCTCGCCCTCCCTGAGGGGCACGAGCTCCGCACGCACCGCGGCGTTTCGCGCCTCGGTGCGGGAGAGGGGCGGGTCGCCGGCGGTGGGCCCCGGCGGCCGGGTGCCGCCGGCCGCGCTCGCGCTCGCGCGTGGTGGGCCGGTCGCACCAGCGC
>JBPCRE010000080.1:0-5687 GCA_050997195.1 Thermoleophilaceae bacterium | reverse complement strand
TGCGCGTCTCGGACTACTTGCCCGCCCACTCCCCCCGACCCGGTACTCAAGGGCAAAGGACCGATGACTTGAGTACAGAGACCCAAACCACGAGCGCCGACGCGGTGGGCGGAACGCCTCGCCGCGGCTCGTCGGGGCGGACCGGTGACCGCATCTTCTCCGCTGCGGCCACGGCGGCGGGGGTCACGATCCTGGTGCTGCTCGCCGGGGTCGCGATCTTTCTGGTCATCGAGGCCTGGCCCGCCATCAACGCCCCCGCCGACAAGCTTCCGGGGAACGAGGGCCTCGTCGCTTACATCGCCCCGCTGGCCTTCGGCACGGTGGTGGCCGCCGTGATCGCCATCGTGCTGGCGGTGCCGATGGCGGTGGCGGTCTCCCTGTTCATCACGTTCTTCGCCCCGGCTCGGGTGTCCCAGAGTCTCGGTTACGTGATCGATCTCCTCGCGGCCGTGCCGAGCATCATCTACGGACTCTGGGGGATCGCCGTCCTCGGACCGGCGGCGGTCGGCATACAGCAGTGGCTCGAGGACAACGCCGGGTTCCTCCCGTTCTTCGCGGGACCGGCCTCGAGCACCGGCCGCACCATGCTGGTGGCCGGGCTCGTCCTCGCGGTGATGATCCTGCCGATCATCACCGCGGTCACCCGCGAGGTCTTCTCCCAGACTCCGCGCACGCACCGGGAGGGCGCGCTGGCGCTTGGAGCCACCCGCTCCGAGATGATCCGGATGACGGTGCTGCCGTTCGGCAAGTCGGCCATCATCAGCGGCTCGATGCTGGGCCTGGGCCGAGCCCTGGGCGAGACCATGGCCGTGACCATCATCCTCTCGGTCTCCGGTGCCGTGACCTTCAACCTGATCAGCGCGGGCAACCCCTCGACGATCGCCGCCAACATCGCTTTGGACTTCCCGGAGTCCTCGGGGCTCGCCGTGAACGCGCTCATCGCCTCCGGGCTGGTGCTCTTCGCCATCACCCTGGTCGTGAACATGGCGGCGCGAGTGGTCATGAGTCGGACCGAAGCAGCCGCGCGATGAGCACGCTCGACGTCGCCGGGCCGCCCGTCAGGGCTCCGATCGTTCGCAACTCGCTGCCCTCGTGGGGCTCGTGGGCGGTGTGCATCGGCGCGGGCGTGGCCGCCGTCGCCCTGCTCGCCCTGACGGACGTCGGTCTGGCCGTGCTGGTGGTGGGCGCGGTGGTCCTGTCGGGCATCGTCATCTACGCCTGGTCCCGCGTCGTGGAGGGCAGTCGCACGGCGACCGACCGCGGTGTCACGTTCGTGGTCACATCGGCGTTCGCGCTCGCGCTCGTGCCGCTCGTCTCCGTGCTCTACACCGTCGTCTCGAGGGGGCTCGATCGGTTCGACGGCCAGTTCTTCACCGAGTCGGCACGCAACGTGGTCGGCGAGGGCGGAGGGGGCGCGCACGCCATCCTCGGCACGCTCGTGATCACGGGCGTGGCGACGCTCGCCTCCGTGCCGATCGGGATCATGGCCGCCGTCTACCTCCGCGAGTACGGACGCGGCCGGCTGGCTGGGGCGCTCACCTTCTTCGTCGACGTCATGACCGGGATTCCCTCGATCGTGGCCGGGCTGTTCGCGTACGCGCTCTTCGCCCTCTTCCTCGGTCCCGGGGTCCGGCTCGGGGTAGTGGGTGCGGTGGCGCTCTCGGTGCTGATGATCCCCATCGTCGTTCGGTCCACCGAGGAGATGCTGAGAATCGTCCCCGACCATCTGCGCGAGGCTTCCTACGCCCTCGGCGTGCCCAAGTGGCGCACGGTCACCAAGGTCGTGCTGCCGACCGCACTCGCCGGCATCGTGACCGGGGTGATGGTCGCCGTCGCACGGATCATCGGGGAGACGGCTCCTCTGCTCATCACGACCGGCGTCTTCTCCTCGATCAACATCAATCCGCTCGACGGGCGCATGGAGAACCTGGCGGTCTTCGCCTACAACGAGTACAAGAACCCAGGAGTGCCGCCCGCTCCGTACCTCGAGCGGGCCTGGGCGGCGGCTCTCACGCTGATAGCCATCGTGATGGTGCTGAACCTCGTGGCCCGCTTGGTCTACCGTCGGTTCGGCACCGACATCCGCTGATGGCCACACCGACCGAAGGGAGCCGCGAGAGGATGGAGAGCGCGAGACAGCGCGACGAGGGCGTGGCCACCCGGGCGGAGGAGAGCACCCGTGTAGTGGAGACCGCGACGCAGCGCGATGCCGGCTTGGCGTCACCGACACAGGAGGACGGAGCCGTCGCGGGGAGCGTGAGCAAGCGCGTCCAGGTCACCGACCTCGACCTCTACTACGGGGCGTTCCACGCGGTGAGGAGCGTCACCATGACGATCCAGCCGAACAAGGTCACGGCCTTGATCGGGTCGTCGGGATGCGGAAAGTCGACGTTCCTGCGCTCGCTCAACCGCATGCACGAGCTGGTCGCCGGCGCGCGCGTCTCGGGCAAGGTCCTCATCGAGGACCAGGACATCTACGCCCCGGCCGTGGACCCGGTGGCCGTCCGGCGGCAGGTGGGGATGGTCTTCCAGCAGCCCAACCCCTTCCCGACCATGTCCATCTTCGAGAACGTGGCCGCGGGCCTGCGGCTGAACAAGCGGACGAAGAAGGCATCGCTGCACGGCGTGGTGGAGCGCTCGTTGCGCGGCGCGAATCTTTGGGAGGAGGTCAAGGATCGGCTCGACCGCCCCGGCTCGGGGCTGTCCGGAGGCCAGCAGCAGCGGTTGTGCATCGCGCGCGCCATCGCCGTGGAGCCCGAGGTTCTGCTGATGGACGAGCCGTGCTCGGCGCTCGACCCCATCGCGACGTTCGCGGTCGAGGATCTCATCCGGGAGCTGAAGAGCAACTACACGATCGTGATCGTCACGCACAACATGCAGCAGGCGGCTCGCGCGAGCGACATCACGGGATTCTTCAACCTCAAGGAGACCGGGCAGCCGGGGGAGCTCGTGGAGATCGACGAGACCGACACGATCTTCTCGAATCCCGCGAACAAGGCCACCGAGGACTACGTCACCGGGCGCTTCGGCTGAGCGAGCTGCCGCTCCCGGCGGTGGATCGGCGCTCTCGGTTCCGCTATCGTCTCCCGGCCTGCGGGCGTAGTTCAGTTGGTTAGAATGCCGCCCTGTCACGGCGGAGGTCGCCGGTTCGAGTCCGGTCGCTCGCGCTCCCCAGATCGTGCCCCGGCGCACGGTTCCGTTCGTGCCCGTTTCGGGGTAGGGTCCAGCCCTCAGCGACCCACTGGCCGGAAAGATCGCGGGCGTCGGCGTGCTCGCCCTCCCATCCAGCGGGATCAACGTGACCGGCGTGCCGGTGGGCACCATCAGCTCGGTGGGGCTCATCCTGCTGAGCCCCAGGCCACGGCCGGGCCGGATTGGATGGACGGGCGCTCTTCCCGCTCGACAACCCGAGCATCGTCTCGATCCCGCTCGGCTTCCTGGACACCATCCTCAGCAAGGAGCACAGCAACGAGGGCGCCTTCGAGGAGCGCTACGTGCGCTCGGCTCGGAGACGGGCCTCGGCTCCGAGGTGGCGAGAGCTCCGAGGGGGTGGGGAGCAGCAACGGCAGGGGAGCGGGCGGCCGGCGGAGGCGGCCACCGCGGACAGATGAGGCAGCTTCTGGAAGTAGGAGCACGTGAGCCCGGGCAGCATCGAGCTGCCCGGGTTCACCGATAAGTAACACCCCGCGCCGCTAGAGCGGCACACTCTTGCGGGTGCCCTATCGCGACCATCCAGCCCTTCTGAGTGCCTCTTCCTCGGGGCGCCGCTTCAACCGCCGGAAGTTCCTCGGGGGAGCGGCCGCGGGCCTCGGCACCTACGCGGTCCTCGGCGGTCCGGCGATCCTCACCTCGAGAGGAGCGGTGGCGAGCGGTGGCAGCTTCAGCCAGAGCGTGGCCTCGGGAGACCCCGGCACGGACGCCATCACCCTCTGGACTCGCGTCGCCGGCATCAGCGGGGACCGCACCGTTAGGCTCGAGGTGTTCAAGAACAGCGACGGCACCGGAGGCGTCTTCGACGCGCCGGTGCCCGTCCTTGCCGATAACCCCATCGCCAAGGTCCGCCTCGACAGCCTCGACGCCGGAGAGCAGTACTACTACCGCTTCTCCACCGACTCCGACGGCTCCGACCTCGGCCGCTTCCGGACCGCCCGGCCCCCCGACTCGAATGAGCCGGTGAAGATCGCCTTCTTCTCCTGCCAGGAGTTCGGTTCGGGCTTCTACCACGCGCACGCCGATCTGGCGAAGCAGGACGACATCGACCTCGTCATCTGCCTCGGGGATTACATCTACGAGAGGGCCTTCGACACGGCGCCCGCGCCGGACGGGCGAAAAAAGCAGGCAGGCGAGGCGCAGACCCTGGACGACTACCGGAAGACCTACAACTTCTACAACACCGACCAGGACCTCCTGGACATGCGCGCCAAGCACCCCATGACGGCCGTCTGGGACGACCACGAGGTCGAGGACAACTACGCCGAGATGCTCCCCGGTGGCGCCACCATAAAGCGGAGCATTCCCTACCGCAACCGGATGGCGAACGGCTACCGGGCGTTCTTCGAGTACCAGCCCCTTTTCCCCGTGGGCGGGAACCAGACCCGCATCTACCGCTCCATCCGACTCGGCAACGCGGAGATCTTCCTCCTGGACCAGCGGCAGTACCGCGACAACCAGGTCTGCTCCCCAGGGGACAGCTTCGCGGCCCCGAACTGTCCGCCGACCGAGTACAACAAGCCGGGCCGCACGCTGCTCGGCAAGGAGCAACTCGCCTGGCTCAAGAGCGGCCTCGAGTCCTCGAGCGCGACCTGGAAGATCGTCGGGAACGAGGTGATGATCATGTCCCTCGAAGTGGGGCCTCGGAACCCGCTGAACACCGACGGGTGGGATGGCTACGGCGACGAGCGACGCCAGCTCATCGACCACATCGACGACAAGAACATCCTCAACGTCACCTTCATCACGGGGGACATCCACACGTTCTTCGCCGGCGAGGTCACCCGCAGCGGGCGCTTGGACGGCACCGAGAGGACTCGCCGGCCGCCGGACATGGACAACGGCGTGATCGTCGGCGGCGTGCGTCGGGCCACGGAGTTCGTCGGCGGCTCGATCACATCGAAGGGCATCGCCGATCGCCTCTCTACGTCGGACCCTAGACCGACGGACGCGATCTCGGAAGGTGGGAACGCTCAGGTCCGGAGCAACAACCCGCACATCAAGTACTCGAACCAGTCACGCAAGGGCTACGCGATCATGTCCACGGGGGAAGGGGCGGACAAGAACCTCCGAGTCGAGTACCGCGCCGTCTGCAACGTGATGAGCCAGACCGACAAGTCTGTGGTGACGCTCGCTCGCTTCCAGGTGCCTCAGGGAGAGAAGGCGCCCCAGGTAACGGGCGGAGCTGACATCACCCCCTGCGGGCCCGACGATCCCTTCGTGCCCATCACCCGGCTGCCGTGAGCCTCGTCCGTCGCACGCTGCTCGTCGCCGTCATCGGCGGCGTCCTCGTGGCCGCACCTCCGGCCGTTGCCGCGCCGACGCCCGCTTCCACCTGCTTCGGCCAACTCGTGAGCCCCGGCATGGTCGGGACCGACGGGGAGAACACCATCAACGGCACCGGCCGGAAAGACGCGAGCATCGTCGGCGGAGGGGACAGAGAAAGCGAAGGAAGGGGAGGAAAAAGCCGGACCCTC
>JBPCRE010000249.1:0-5263 GCA_050997195.1 Thermoleophilaceae bacterium | reverse complement strand
GATGGTCTGGGTGGGGCTGACGGACGGCCCCTACAAGACGTGGCGCACTCCGCGTGGCGATCGGGTGACCGGCAACTTCGGAGAGCACACCGTGGTCCTCACCGGGCTGCGCGGAGACACCCTCGAGTTGAACGATCCGCTCGTTGGCCGTCGCACGACGTGGACGCGCGATGAGTTCGAGCAGATGTGGCAGCGGCTCGGCCGGCGGGCGATCAGTGCCTGACCCGCTGAGGCTTCGTGGGGCGCGCCGAGGCGTGAGCGACGCTCGGCCGCACGACGCCGGAGGAGGCATCCGCGTCCGGGCTCTGACCGCCGCCCACGCTCCGGTCGACGACCGCGCAGCGGGAGGAACTCGTCAGTCAGTTCGTCACGCCCCCTGCCGGCTTCTGAGCTCCTACCCTTCGTAGGACATGAGGCGCCGCGCCATAGCCCTGTTCGCCGTCCTCGCTCTCGTGCTGGGCGCCGTCCTCTACGACGCGTCCCAGGCCGGGGTAATCGCCCCCCGGACCACCGCGGCGGGGGTCCCGATCGGCGGCCTCGAGCCCTCGGAGGCCGCTCGGGTTCTCGAGCGACGCTTCGCCGCGCACGGGCAGCCACCGATCTCCGTGCGTTACCGCGAGGAGCGCCTGGTCCTCTCCCCCGCCCGAGTGCGACTGCGCCTCGACTCAGCTGCGACGGTTCGGAGAGCGCTCGATCAGGGTCGCGCGGGGAACGCGTTCACGCGCATGGTCGGTGCCCTGCGAGGAGGCCGAGCAGGACCTGAGATCGGGGCGCGTTCAGCTACTCGCCGGCGGAGCTCGACGACTTCGTTCGATACGTGGCACGCAGGGTGGACCGCCGCGCTCGCGACGCACGCGCACGCCCCTCGGGCGCGCGACTTCGGAGGATTCCCTCGCGCGCCGGTCGCCGTGTCCGGCGCCGGGCACTGCGTCGCGCGCTCGTCCGCTCGATCACTTCACTGTCGGGGCGCCGCACGTCTGTGGCGGCGAGGGTCGACACCCTCCCACCGCGGATCACCGCGCGGAAGCTGGCCTCGAGGTATCCGGACTACATCACTGTCGATCGCAAGGGGTTTCGCCTGCGCCACTACCGCCGCCTCCGCCTCGTGAAGAGCTATCGGATCGCCATCGGCCAGGTCGGCTTCGACACGCCGATCGGCCTCTACCACCTACAGAACAAGGCGATCAACCCCGCCTGGAACGTGCCGGAGAAGAGCTGGGCGGGCGAGCTCGCCGGGAGCGTCATTCCCTCCAGCTCACCCGATAACCCGATCAAGGCTCGCTGGATGGGCATCTACGACGGCGCCGGCATCCACGGAACCGAGGAGACTGGCTCGCTCGGGAGCGCGGCCTCACACGGGTGCATCCGCATGGCCGTACCCGAGGTCAAGGAGCTCTACCGCCGCGTAGAGGTCGGGACCCCGGTCTACATCGCGTAAGCGTCCCCTCGTACCGGGAGGCGTCCGCGGCCTCACGCGCCGCCAACTCCTCGCACGGGACGCCAGTGCGGCGGGCGTCGCCTTTTCGCACCCCGAACCGGACGATCCAGGCTCAGCTCGATGGGATCGGCGTCGGCCAACGCCTGGCCGCCGATTGGTCCACCCGTAATGGAGTGGTAGAGGTACGTGCCGGCTTCGGGGGGCGAACCGGTAGAGGAAGGATACCCCTGCAGCGATCGGGTCCTGGGGCCGAGTGTCGCCTTTCCCCAGCAGCCCGAGCTCTGCCCCTACAGTGCGTAGGGATTCCTTTGTCCCGCGGCTTGCCGCTCCTTCCACGCCTAAGGAGAATGAAGAATGACGCATTCGAGACTTTCCACGTCCCCGCTGGGGATCCTGGTCGTCGCTCTGGCCTTCCTTGCCGCCACACTGGCCGTCTCCGCGGGACCAGCCGAGGCGCGCAAGGGCCCGTCGCACAACCGGACCGACGACGTCTTCTCTCAGAAGATGAGAAAGCACCACCTCCATGGGATCGCGATGGCGCAGCTCGCCGTGGTCAAGGCGTCCGACCGGCGCGTCGCCGCTCTCGCCAGGCAGATCGCTGCCGTGCAGACGGCCGAGGCGGTGGAGATGCGCGGCTTCCTCCGCCGCTCGGGCGCCTCGCTGAACGGGCCCCCGGTGCCGCCGATTCGGGCAGCGGAGAACGCTCAGCAGCTGGCCGAGCTCCGGAGCGCCCAGGGGGTGGCCTTCGATCGGCGCTTCCTGCAGCTCATGCAGGGCCACCACTTCGGCGGAGTCGACATGGCGGAGATCGAGATCCGCGGAGGACTGAAGCCACCCGCTCGTCGCCTGGCTGTGCGCATCCGTGCGACTCAGCTCCGCGAGGCGGCTCAGATGGAGTCCTTGCTCAAGCAGATCTAGGTGCCCGAGGCAGGTCGCCCACGGCGAGCGGCGAGATGAGAGGGCCGTGGGCGACGTGGCCTGGTCGGTTCGCGGAGGCGTACAGCGATGTAGACCCCGGTTAGTCTGCGGCCCATACCTTATGGGGGTATGGTACGCTTTCTGCCCTACCCGAGAAGGAGGGAAGCGAGATGCCCAGCACCGAGAGCCAGACGGCCGACCGCGCCGCCGAGTCGCGAGCCCACGAGCCCGCGCACGAAGGACAGGGTCACGGCGGCAGCTCGTTGAACCGCCTCGCCGTCAGCGCCACCTTCCACTGCCTGACCGGCTGTGCGGCGGGCGAGGTGGTCGGCATGGCCATCGGGACGGCGCTCGGGTGGGGCAACCTCGCGACGATAGCCCTGGCCGTCACCCTCGCTTTCCTCTTCGGCTTCGGCCTCACCTCGATCCCGCTCTTCAAGGCCGGATTGACCTTCGCCGCCGCCCTGCCCATCATCCTCGCCACCGACACGGTGTCGATCGCGATCATGGAGGTGGTCGACAACCTCGTCGTCCTCTTCGTGCCGGGCGCCATGGAGGCGGGTATCCTCGACCCGCTCCTGTGGGCCAGCGTCGCCCTCGGCTTCGCGATCGCCTTCCCGTTCGCGTGGTGGGCCAACCGCTATCTGCTGGCCCGGGGCAAGGGCCACGCCCTCGTCCACGCCTACCACCACTAGGAGGCTCCCCTTTGCGACGCTCCCTGCCCTTCCTCGCCGCCCTGTCGCTCCTCGCCCTGCTGCTCGCCGGATGCGGCGGCTCGGGCGGCGGGCAGCCCCCGCCCGACCAGGCCTTTTTGCAGTCCATGGTCCCCCACCACAGCTCGGCGGTCGAGATGGCCAAGGTGGCTCGGGTCGAGGGCGAGTCGGACTTCGTGAAGGGCCTCGCCGAGGACATCGGCTCGAGCCAGGAGCGCGAGATCGCCCAGATGAAGCGGATCCACGAGCGCCTCTACGGCGCGCCGCTCAAGCCGGACATGGGCGGGCACATGGCCCTCGGCCTGTCGGCCGAGGAGGCCGGCATGAACCACATGGACGGAGCCATGACGATCCGCGGGAAGAAGCCCTTCGACCGCGCCTTCGTCGACGAGATGGTCCCCCACCACCAGGGGGCGACGAAGATGGCCGAGGCGGTCATCGCCAAGGGCCGCGACCCGGAGGTGCGCAAGCTTGCCGAGGAGATCATCGCCGCCCAGAAGCGGGAGATCGGCGAGATGGAGGAGTTCCGCTCGACGCTCGCCTCATCATGAGAGGGGCGCGGGGCGCTCACCCGACCTCGGCGAGCCGCCACCGCTTCCCTCGAGGCTCCTCGCCGGGGGCCCGCTCGGTCGGGCGAAACACCGGCAGCTTCAGTCTCGCCGGAGCCACAGCGGCGGTGACGGGCACGCTGCCGCACGTCATCCACCACATCGGCCTGGTCGCGGGTGGCGCACTGCTCGTCGGAGCGTGGGGGCAAGGCCTGCTTGCGACCCTCGGACTGGTGGCCATGGTGCCGCTGCTGTTGCGGATGCGCCGACGCTCGGGTGCTTGGAGAAAGCCCGTGCTGATGCTGGCCCTCTTCGCGGCGGTCTTCGCGGTCTCGACCTTCGTGGTGGGGCCGGCTCTTCGCGATGCCGTGACCGCGGCGCCGGCGGCAAGTCCTCCGGCCGACCCTGCCCTCCACGAACGACACCAGGAGTAGCGATCTCCATGACGACGCGCGGCTACACGGCAACCAAGGCGGAGCTCCTCGCCCGCCTCGCACGGGCCGAGGGACAGGTCCGAGGGGTGAGCCGGATGGTCGAGGAGGACCGCTACTGCATCGACGTCCTCACCCAGATAAATGCCGCCCAGGCCGCCCTCGACAAGGTCGCCCTCGGGCTCCTCGACGATCACACTCGTCACTGCCTGCTGGGCGAGGGATCAGGTCCGGAGGAACCCGGCGCCCAGGCCGACGAGCTGATGGCCGCGGTCGGCCGCATGCTCTCCCGCTAGCCGACGACGGGGAGGCGGCGCGACCGGTTCGCCCTCCGCACCCTGATGGTGCGAGAAGTGGCCAAGCCCTGGCGGATCACGTTCGGCAGTTGCCCGAGCACTGGGCCTCCTCGGCGTTCTGGGCGAGCGCACTGCGGTAGTCGCGTGCCGAGTACCGGCGGTCGAGGTCACCGTCGGCGTTGCGGTCGGCGAGAACCTGGGCCGGGGTGGCCCGAGGCCGCGGCGGGAGGGACGAGACTGAGCAGGGCGACGGAGAGGACGGCAAGGAGCCGCCGCCGTAGGATGCCGAAGCAGTGGCCCGAAGCCCCGAGATCGTCGACACCCCGGCCGAAGCGGCCGAGCTCGAACTCGCCCCGCTGATCGTCCGCGAGCCCTTCGAGGCTCACCTCGACGCGCACGGGCTCGGCTCGGGGCCGATCGACGCCGAGCGGATCGGCGAAGGGCACTCGAACATCACCTACCTGGTGCGCCGCGGCGACCTGTGGCTGGTGCTCCGGCGCCCGCCACGGCCCCCGCTCCCCCCCTCCGCCCACGACGTGCTGCGCGAGGCGCGGGTGCTCGAGGCCGTCCAGGGCTCCGAGGTCCGGGTCCCACGCGTGCTCTCGAGCTCCGACGACGAGTCGATCCTCGGCGTGCCCTTCTACGTCATGGAGTACCTCAAGGGCTCGGTGATCACCTCCACGCTGCCCGAGGCCCTCGACGCCCCCGACCAGCGCGAGCGCATGGGCCTCGAGCTCGTCGACGCGCTGGCCGAGATCCACGCCGTCGACTGGAAGGCCGCGGGCCTCGAGTGCTTCGGCAAGCCCTCCGGCTACCTCGAGCGGCAGATCCGCCGCTTCTCGGGCCTCTGGGACGAGGGCAAGACGCGCGAGGTCGAGGCCGTGGACGAGGTGGCACGCTGGCTCGGCGATCATCTGCC
>JBPCRE010000228.1:0-5725 GCA_050997195.1 Thermoleophilaceae bacterium | reverse complement strand
GCGCCACCGCGGTGACCCCACCCTGACCGTGCGAGCGTGCCTCGGCGGCGGCCCACAGCCGGCGGCGGCGCTCGTCGAGCTCGCCCGCGAGCGCCCGATAGCGCTCACCGATGGCCTCCTCATCGATTACACCCCGTCAGTTCTACATAACCGTCGCAGGTCCTTCGTGTTGTTTAGCTACGAGTCCTTACTGGGCGAGTACGCCCCGACGCCGATCATCTCGCCGTGGAACGGCGGAAGCGGGTTCTTCCCCGGCGACAACGCGTTGGCGATCGGAGCGATCGAGGGCTCCACAACGGCCCGTCTGAGCCTCTTCCGCGAGGCCATTGCCCTCGCTCGTCAGACCCTCGTCGACCTCTCGATCGCCGTGAAGCCGGACCCAAGGACGGAGAAGCCCAAGCTCCTCCGGGCGCTACGTCGCTCCTTGCCTGACGGCGCCCTGGAGTGGCTCGACGCCTCCGTGGTGCTCGTGGGCAGCGAGATCCGCTACCCGCCGATCCTCGGCTCGGGAGGCAACGACGGCCGGTACGACTTCGCCAACAACTACTCCCAGGCGGTCGCACGAGTCCTCGAGCTGGATAAGCACCCGAACAGTGAAGTGACCCGGTCAGCACTCGGCGCGGCACTCTTCGGGGAGTCTGCTGAGCTCGTCCAGGGACTGAGCGGAGCTCACTTCCAGCGCGACGCCTCCCCGGTGAACTCCCCGACGGGAGAGTCGGACGCGCTGGGCAACCCGTGGGACATAATCCTCGCCGTTGAAGGGGCGCTCATCCTCGTCGCGGGCGCGAGTCGGCGCCACGCCGCCGCGCTCGGCAGTGCTTTGGCAGCCCCGTTCACGGCCCGTGTGAGCTCCTCGGGCTACGGATCAGCGGTAACCGGAGAGAAGGGTAGGGCCGAGCTCTGGCTTCCGCTTTGGGGCGGATGGGCGGCGCTGACCGAGCTCGAGACCCTGACGCGAGAGGCGCGGGCTCAGGTCGGACGCCGCCTCGCGACCGATGGGCTGGACTTTGCTCGAGCCGCCGGAGAACTGGGAGTCGCTCGGGGCGTCGATCGCTTCGAGCGGTATGCCCTTCTCGAGCGAGCCGGGCAGTCGAGCTTGGCCGTTCCGGCCGGGCAGATCGACGTGCGGCCACGGCCAGGAGTCGCCGCCCTTCGCTCGATCGATCCGTGGCTTCGGAGCCTTCGGCGCTACGCGGGCGGCAACTGCCCTGCAAGTGTCCGCAGGGCGACTATCCGCCTCGAAGACGCCCTCTTCGCCTTCGCCGAGGAAGGCTCGTCCGAACGCGCTATCACGGTGATCGAGCGCATGGGCATGGTCGAATCGGCTCTCGTCGTATCCGCCGCCTCCTCGGATAAGGGACTGCGGCCCTTCGCGCACGTTCCCGCTGCGCCTTGGCTGGCAGCGGGAGACGACGGGAGCGCCGAGTTCGCCGTTGCGGCTTCGCTGGCCTCTCTCCGCGATGCCGCGGCGGAGGGCGGCGCGCCGCTGCCGGCCGTGCGCGACTACTTGCACGGCACTCGCCTGCAGAGCGGAGGCCGGCGCGCGTACGACGACCCTGCTGCCCACCCCATACCTCGACGCTTGGCAGCGGTGCCTCGCCTCGCCCGCCTGCACGCCCGTCGCCACCTCGATGCGGAAGGGAATGCTCGTCCCCTCTCCTTCGACCGGGGCTTATGGTGCCCGACGGCACTCGCGAGCCGGGTGGCTGATCGAGCTCTTGACCTCAGTCGGGTCGTCCGGTTGCTCGAGGGCCTCGCTCTGCTCGATTTCCGCGGAGCTCGCCTCAGTCCACGGCTAGCTCGTGCAGGGCCGGTGGACGCGACCTACGGCATCCTGAGCCTGGCCTGGAGAGGAACTCCCGGGCGTCCACTCGCACCGCGCCGCGGGTGGGCCGCTCGCCTCGCGGGCGGTCAGGTGACGACCGTTGTGGAGGACGCATTACGACGCTTGCGGATCGCTGAGCTGGTTCCTCTTCTCGATGCGAGTGATCTCAGCTTGCTCGAGCCGGACGGAGCCGCGCTTGCAAGCGCCCTCCTGCTGCCTATCTCGCCGGGAGACCGAGACCAGCTGGCCCACGTTTGGACCCGCACGCCCACCGCTACCGAAGGAGCCCCTCCGTGATCGATCGCCTGAAAGGTGAGTCCCGACTCGTCCTCGACGCGACCCTGAGTCCCTTGGCCGGCTCGTCGTTCCAGCCGACGGGCTTTCCAGACCTGGGCGCCGCAACATTTCAGCGCCCAGGGCAGCCGCCTGGCCTTCTGGTCGAATCGGTGCAGTCGATGGCGAACCATCTGGAGGCACGGGGATGGGACGGGCCTGGGCGCAAGCCGCGGCCGCCGCTCGAGTCGTTGCCTTACGTCGTGGTCGAGTCGGCCGAGGATGGCGACTTCCTCACGTCCTCTCGTCTCGAGCCTCACCGGCTTGCAGCGGCGTACGTAAGGGAAGCCGAGATAGAGGGAACCGCAGGGACGGCGTGGCTTGGCTCTCGCCTCGGTCTCAAGCCGGGAAAGCCGCTCGATTGGGCCCACATCTACCGGGCCGTCTTCGAGCTCGACCCCCTGTGCCTCATCCACGGCGTCTTCTTCTCCGCGAAGCCGTGGACGGGCAACCCGAAGGTACGGCGTGCCGTTAGCGCCGTGATCGAGGCGCGGGATGTGTCTCCCCTCGTGAGCGGGGGGCTCAAGCGAGACGACGTCGCCGTGAAGAGCGAGGTGGGTCGGGGCGCCGAAGAGGGCTACGGGTTCGTGCCCTTCGGCCGAACAGAATGGACAGCGCGCGAGATCACGCTCACAGCGGTGATCGACCTGAGTCAGATCCGCGGATACGGGCTCGGTGACGAGGCAGAGCGGCTGCTGACCCTCGTCGCCTTGTGGGAGGTTTCCAGCCTCCTGTCCGAACCGCTCCGGCTCCGGACCGCGTGCGACCTGGACATCGAGGCGGTCCGCACCCGACGCCCGAGCGGCTTCGAACTCGGCTCGCCTGCGGACCTGGCCACGGAGATCGCCGCGATGCCCGAGCAGCTTCCTGCCGGGCCGTGGCGAGCTCGGTGGCCGGCTGCCTCCGTCAAGAAGCCCGCAGAGGCGGCGCCGGCGACGGCCAGCACATGATCGGGCTCGCTTTCCGTTTCGACCTCGGCCGATATCACGCTAACCCGTGGGGCGCGCATGTGAACGAGGGTGCCGTGGAGTGGCCCCCGAGCCCCTGGCGCATTCTGCGGGCGTTGTACTCGGCGTCTCGGAAAGACGTTCGGCTGCGCCCGCGAATAACGACGTTCGATGCGGCGCTCCAATCGGTGTGCGACGCAGACCCACCCGTCTATGTGCTCCCGCCGGCTGTTGCGGCGCACACGAGGCACTTCATGCCTTCGCACGCTCATTCGCCCACTCGCCCAGGAGAGACCGACCGCGTCCTCGACGCTTTTTTGGCGGTCTCCCCCGACGAGGAGCTCGAAGTGTGGTGGCCCGCGGATCTCGGGTACGAGGAGTTCGACGTCTTCGAGGCGGCCGGGAAAGCTGTTGGTTACCTCGGACGCTCGGAGGCGGTCTGCACGGTCCGTGCCCTCAGGGGGGAAGGTCCGGCAGTTCCCGACGCCGCTCCGCTGTCTGGGGTCGCTAGCGATCGCGCGAGCACTACTCGCCTGATGTGCCCGACGGGCGCGGGCGCCGTGCAAGCGATGGCCGTCTCTGTCGGGGAACTTCGTCGACGACGGCTGCTCCAGCCGCCGGACGCGGTGTGGGTGGACTATGCGCTCACCCTGCGCCATTCGAAGGCCACGGAACCCACGCCTGGGCCCCGTCCGACGGTGGCCCTCTACCGCCTGCGCGGCGGATCTCGTCCGGGGATCCGAGACGCGGTCGCGATCGCCAACTCCCTGAGGTCCGCGCTCCAGTCCCGCCACGGCGGCGCGAACAACGGCGACGCTTCCCCTGTCTTCAGCGGCCGGGCGGGTGACCGACCCAGGCAAGATCAACATCGTCACGCCCACTTCTTGGCCCTCACCGATCTACAAAGCCCTCGCATCGACCATCTCGCCGTGTGGGCTCCGGAGGGCTTCGGCCCCGCCGAGGTGAGCGCTCTGGCCGCCCTTCGGTGGCTGCGCCCCCGAGGCGCTCCGGACCCCTTGGACCTGGCCCTTGCCGCTCTGGGAGACGCGTCGACCATCCGGCTGCCCGGACTCCTGGGGCCCTCGAGGAGGTGGACCTCGCTTACGCCCTTCGGGCTTACACGCCATCCGAAGCGACGTGCCGGACGGACGGTGGACTCCCCGGAGGACCAGATCCGTCGGGAGTTGCGCCTGCGAGATCTTCCCGAGCCAAGCCACGTCCACCTCCTCAAAGACTCGTGGCTGGAGTTCCGCCGTTCCCGGCCCGGTACTTCGCGACTTGAAGCTCCGCGCGTCGTGGGTGCCGAGCTCCATTTCGACGCTGAGGTAGCCGGGCCCATCGCGCTTGGCGCCCTAAGTCACTTCGGACTCGGGCTGTTCAGAGCAATCGAGTAATCGCCATCGGAGCGGACCTCCCCGACCTCATACCCGCCCGCATGCTCAACGAGCACGTGTACTGCCCGCGCCTCGCGTACCTCGAATGGGTCGCCGGAGAGTTCCAGGACAGCGGCGACACCGTGGAGGGTCGCTTCGCGCATCGGCGGGTGGACAAGGAGCGGGGCTCGGTCGACGCTCGGGAGGGCGCCCCACCCAGTACCTCGGTGACCATCTCCTCCGAGCGGCTCGGACTGATCGCGAAGATCGACCTCGTCGAGAGAGACGGCGACCGAGCGGTGCCGATCGAGTACAAGCGAGGGAGCCCCCGCTCGAGCGACGAGACGCTGTGGGAGCCGGAGCTCGTGCAGCTCTGCGCCCAGGTGCTTCTCCTCCGGGACGCCGGGTATCTGGTGGAGACGGCCGAGGTGTTCTTCGCCGAGACCCGCACACGCCATGCGATCGAGATCTCGCAACCCGTCGTGGAGCGGACCCTGGCAGCGATCGAGGGGCTGCGCGAGGTAGCGGCCCGCGATCACGCGCCGCCCCCGCTTGTCGAGAGCCCGAAGTGCCCACGGTGCTCGCTCGTCGGCATCTGCTTGCCCGACGAAGTCAACGCCTTACGGGGAGTGACCCCCACCCCTCGGCGCCTGATCGCTCCCGACTCGCCCGCAACTCCGCTCTACGCGACTACGCCGGGGGCACGACTCTCGAAGCGTGGTGGGCGCTTGGTGATGCTGGAAGACGGCAGGGAGGTCGCGTCACGGCGGTTGATCGACGTATCCCACGTCGCGGTGTTCGGCAACGTCGACGTGAGCAGCGCGCTGCTGCGGGCGTTCTTCGAGGCCGGTGTGCCCGTCCTGTGGCTGAGCTCTGGAGGCTGGTTCACCGGCTTCGCCCTCGGCATGCCCTCGAAGAACATCGAGGTGCGCATCAGGCAGCATCGGGCCGGAGCGATCGGGGCGCCGGACCTCGCGGGTGCGTTCGTCGCGGGCAAGATCCGCAACTCACGGACCCTGCTTCGCCGGCATGGGGGTCCCGCCATGAAGACGACGCTCGGCCAGCTCTCGCAGCTCGCTCGGGCCGCCGAGACGGAGGAGAGGACCGAGTCGCTGCTCGGGCCCTCTCTGTCAACGTCACGTGAGACAGCTTCCCCCGTTGGATTAATGAGCCTGAGGGCGAGAACTGGAGCACAGGGATGTTGGACTCATCGAAGCTGGAGACGACGCCGGAGATCGCCCGCCGGG
>JBPCRE010000220.1:0-4930 GCA_050997195.1 Thermoleophilaceae bacterium | reverse complement strand
CCAACGGCTGACCGTCGACTCCTTCCCCGAACGACTCGCCGCGGTGGTCGCCGCGCGTCGCAGCCAGATCGTGCTCGGCCTCGACCCCGACCCGAGCCGGCTCTGGCCCGGGCCGGTGGCCGAGGCGGGGGAGCGGGAGATCGCCTTCGACGGGACCGGGAGCGACCCGGTCGTCGTCCGCACGGCCGTCGCCGTCACCCTTCACTGCCGGGCGGCCATCGAGGCGGCGGGGCGCGCGTGCGTGGCGGTGAAGCTGCAACTCGCGTGCTTCGAGCGGCTCGGCGGTCCGGGGTGGGCGGCGCTCACCGAGGTGGCCCACGCGGCCCGTGACCAGGGCCTGCTCGTGGTCGCTGACGGCAAGCGGGGGGACGTGCCCGTTACCGCTCGCGCCTACGCGGAGGCGCTCCTCGGCGGCACGGAGGGCCCGTTCGGAGCCCTGCCCGGTCTCGGCGCCGACGCCGTCACCCTGAACCCGCTCCTCGGCCGCGATGCCCTCGAGCCCTTCGTCGAGGCCGCCGCCGGAGGCGCCGGATGCTTCTGCCTCGTTCGCACCTCGAACCCGGGCGCGGCGGAGATCCAGGACGGCGGAGAGCACCCCCTCCACGAGCGCCTCGCCCGCATGGTCGACGAGCTCGGGCGCGAGACGGGCGCCGGCGGACCGCTCTCGAGCGTGGGTGCGGTGACCGGGGCCACGAGCCCGCAGCACCTGGCGCGGCTGAGGGAGCTGATGCCTCGGGCGATCTTCCTGCTGCCGGGGGTCGGGGTCCAGGGCGGGCGCGTGGAGGATCTCGGCCCCGCCTTCGCGACGCATCCCGCGGGCGGCCTGGTGGCCGCCTCCCGTTCGATCGTCGACGCGCACGGTGGTCGGGACGAGCCCGCCGCCGCCGCCCGAGCCGCGGCGGAAGAGCTGCGCGAGGCGGCTTGGACGGTGGGCGGCGGGCCTCCGTAGGGCCGTAGAGCGCCCCCTGCCGGAGAAAGCTGTGAGCCCTCGCGACCCGCGCCACCTCGGCCCTGCGCGAGGCGGGTACCATCTGACCGCCATGGTCGATCGCGCCTCGCCGTACCTCCGGCTCTTCGCTCCGCTCGCCCTCGGCCTCTTCGCCGTCGTCTTCGTGGTCATCGTCCTCTCCACGGTGGCCGGGACCTCGGACTCCGAGCAGGCGTCGGAAAGCCGCTCGGCCGGATCCACCGACAGGCGCGCCAAGCCCTCGCGTCGGGACCGGGAGAAGCGGCTTCCCTCCGCCACCTACCGCGTCAAGGAGGGCGACACCCTCGCCGGGATCGCCTCGAAGACCGGCCGCAGCCCCGAACGCCTCGAGGACTACAACCCCGGCCTCGACGCCCAGACCCTCCAGCCCGGCCAGAAGCTCAAGCTCCGGGAGTGAGGCGCCGCCTCGCGGTGGCCGCCGTGGCGGCGGCCCTCGTGGCCGGCCCGGCCTCGACGGCGACCGCCGCCGAGCGGGCCGAGGCCCCGGCCACGGCCGGCACCGCCGCCGTGGTCATCGACGCGCGGGACGGGCGAGTCCTCACCTCGAATGGGCCCGACGAGCGCCATCCCATCGCCAGCACGACCAAGCTCATGACCGCGCTGCTCACCATCGAGCGCGCCGACCCGCGCGACGTCTTTCGCGCCGTGGACTACGACGCCCTCCCGGCCGAGTCGAAGATCGACCTTCGGCCGGGCGAGAGGATGCGGGTCCGCGACCTGCTCACGGCCCTCATGCTCGAGAGCGCCAACGACGCGAGCGCCACCCTCGCCGAACGGGTGGCGGGGTCCCGTGCGGCGTTCGTGCGCGCCATGAACGCCCGAGCGGTGGAGCTCGGCCTGTCCAACACCTCTTACGCGAACCCCATCGGGCTGGACGATCCCGACAACTACTCGAGTGCTCGGGACCTCGCGACGCTGGCACGGCGACTGATGTCCGACCGCGGCTTTCGCGCGCTCGTGGACCGCCCGCGGGCCACCCTGCGCAGCGGCGCCCGCCCGCGCACCCTCGAGAACCGTAACCGCCTCGTGCGCCGCGCGCCCTTCGTCGACGGGGTGAAGACAGGGCACACCGCCCGGGCCGGCTGGGTCCTCGTGGGCTCGGCCACCGGCCGCGGGGCTCGGGTGATCAGCGTGGTCCTCGGGGAGCCGAGCGAGGCGGCACGCGAGGCCGACACCCTTGCGCTCCTGCGCTGGGGCATCGACCGGTTCCGGCGGGTCACCGCCGTCCGGGAGGGGCGCACGCTCGCCCGCCCGGCCGTGGCCGACTACGAGGGTCGGCGCGTGCGGCTCACGGCGGCGCGGGACGTCGTGCTCACCGTGCGCCGCGGCGAGCGCCTCGCCACCCGGGTGCGGGCCCCTTCCGAGCTCGCCGGGCCGCTGCCCAAGGGCCGTCGGGTGGGCACGGCCATGGTGCTGGCCCGCGGGCGGCCGGTCCGGCGCGTGGCGCTCGTGACCGCCGAGGCGGTGCCTGAGGCGGGCCTGATACGCCGGCTCGGTTCGCACGTATCCTTGCCTGTCCTGGGCGTTGTCGCGCTCATCGCGGTGGCCGCGATCCTCCTCATGCGTCGCCGGCGCGGAGCGCGTCGTCCCCGGGCCTCCGCCGCGCGATGATCGTCACCGTCACTCTCAACGCCGCGATCGACCGGACGCTGGCCGTGCCGAACTTTCGGCTCGGCCGCCGGCACCGGGCGGTGGACACCACCTCCATGGCCGGCGGCAAGGGGGTCAACGTGGCGCGCGCCCTGAAGGCGCTCGGGCGACCGGTGCTGGCCACCGGGCTCGCGGGCGGACCCACCGGCACCCTCATCGCCGAGCAGCTCTCGCGGGAGGCCATCCTCAACGACTTCGTGCGCATCGGCGGTGAGTCGCGCACCTCCACCGCGGTCATCGACCCGGCCTCCGGGGAGCAGACCGAGATCAACGAGCGCGGGCCGTCGGTGACCGAGGAGGAGCTCGAGCTCTTCGTGGAGAAGCTCCTCTACGTGGTGCGCGGGGCGTCGCTCTGCGTGTTCGCCGGGTCCCTTCCGAGCGGTGTGGACGGCGCGGTCTACGCGCGGCTCATCACCGAGGTCAGGCGCCTCGGGGTGGCCACGGTGCTCGACTCCGAGGGCGAGCCCCTCCGCCAGGGCACGCGCGCGGAGCCCTCGGCGGTCATGCCGAACGAGGTGGAGGCCGAGGAGCTCGTGGGCAACGAGTTCGCCGACGACGACGACCGGGTGGCCGCCGTTCGCGAGATCGTCGAGCTCGGTGCCCGAGAGGCCGTCATGACCCTCGCGTCGGGCTGCGTGGCCCTCGTGGGAGAGGAGCCGAACCGCAGGCTCTGCCGGGTGAGGCTCGAGCGCCAGGAGGAGCCCGTGTCCACCGTGGGCTCGGGCGACGCCTTCCTGGCCGGCTACGTGGGGGCCCGCTACGCCGGCGGGGAGCCCGAGGAGTGCCTGCGCTTCGCGGTGGCCTGCGGTGCGGAGTCCACCAGCCGCTTCGGGGCGGGGGTGCTCGATCCTCGTGGCGTCGAGCGGCTGCTCCCCGAGGTCCAGGTCGAGCACCTCGGCGAGCCGGTGCTCGGCTCGCGCTGAGAGGGGTCGGCCAAGGGCCCCGAGCTTCGAGTCGAGGCCTCGCGGCGGTGCTACCGTCGCTCGTTCGGTCCGACGTCGAACATAGGATTCCTGCATGGAAGTTGAGATCGGGCGGGGCAAGAAGGGTCGGCGTGCCTACGGGTTCGACGACATCGCGATCGTGCCGTCGAAGCGCACGCGCGACCCCGACGACATCGACATCACGTGGACGCTCGGTCCCTACCGCTTCGAGCTCCCGCTCGTCGCGTCGGCCATGGACGGGGTGGTCTCCCCCCGTACGGCGGGCATCGTCGGTCAGCTCGGGGGCCTCGCGGTGCTCAACCTCGAGGGCGTCTTCACCCGCTACGAGGACGCCGAGGCCCAGCTGGAGCGCATCGCCAGGCTCCCGCCCGAGCGCGCCACGCGCGAGATGCAGGAGATCTACCAAAAGCCGGTGATCCCCGAGCTCATCGCCGAGCGCGTGCGTGAGATCAAGAGCCAGGGGGTGGTGGCGGCTGCCTCGCTCACTCCTCAGCGGGTCTCTCGCTACTACGAGATCGCCCTCGAGGCGGGACTCGACGTGCTGGTCATCCAGGGCACGGTCATCTCGGCCGAGCACGTGTCGATCACCACCGAGCCGCTCAACCTCAAGGAGTTCATCCGCGAGGTCCCCGTGCCGGTCGTGGTCGGGGGATGCGCCTCCTACTCCACCGGCCTGCACCTCATGCGCACCGGCGCGGTCGGCGTGCTCGTGGGGGTCGGCCCGGGCGCGGCGTGCACCACCCGCGGTGTGCTCGGCATCGGGGTGCCCCAGGCCACCGCCATCGCGGACGTCCAGGCCGCGCGCTCGCAGCACATGCTCGAGACGGGGGAGTACGTCAACGTCATCGCCGACGGCGGTATGCGCAACGGCGGAGACGTGTCGAAGGCCTTCGCCTGCGGCGCCGACGCCGTGATGATCGGCTCGCCGCTCGCCCGCGCCTACGAGGCGCCGGGGCGCGGCTACCACTGGGGCATGGCCACCTTCCATCCGTCGCTGCCCCGCGGCGCGCGCGTGGCGACGGTGCAGAACGGGACCCTCGAGCAGATCCTCCTCGGGCCGGCGCACGACAACGACGGCACCTTCAACCTCATGGGCTCGCTTCGGACCTCGATGGCCACGTGCGGGCACGAGGACATCCCGTCCTTCCACCGTGCCGAGGTCATGGTGGCGCCGGCGCTCATGTCCGAGGGCAAGCAGCTCCAGCACGCCCAGCAGGTGGGGATGGGGGCGGCGGCGGCGGTGGCCACCGCCCCGCCGAGCAAAGACGAGCTGAACGGCGCCCCACCCGAGAACTCCCGGGAAAAAAAACCTACCGACGAAGACCTCGAGTACGGGCAGCAGGAGCCC
>JBPCRE010000168.1:0-4614 GCA_050997195.1 Thermoleophilaceae bacterium | reverse complement strand
GACCGGCGGCTCCTCGACGCCCTAGGACTCGGTGCTCTCTCGCTCCTCCCGGGAGAGGAGCAGCGGCTCCAGCCGCTCGAGCAAGAGCTGCACGATACGCGCGGTCGCGCCCCACACGAACGTGCCGTCCACCGTGTAGGTGGGTGTCTTCAACGGCACCCCCTTGCGCAGCAGGCGCTTCGTCTCGTGGCCGGCCACCAGGGCGGGAAGCGAGTGCTCGAGCACCTCCTCGACCTCGGTGGGCTGAAGCGTCCAGGTCAGCCCGGCGTCGATCACCCCCACGAACGGGTACACCGTGTAGGAGGTCACGAACGTGCCGATGGGGGGCAGGGCGCCCACGAGCTCGACCCCCGAGGGCGGGAGGCCGATCTCCTCCTCGCTTTCACGGAGCGCCGTTCTCCGCAGATCCTCGTCGGCCTCGTCCTGCCGTCCGCCCGGAAAGGAGATCTCACCGGCGTGCTGCTCGAGGTCGGCGCGACGCTTGGTGAACACCGCGTGCCACACGCCGCCGGACCGGTAGAGGGGTACGAGCACCGCGGCGTCCTTGGTCCCGGGAGCGTCCATCGCGGCGGCCTGCTCGGGAGTGAGCAGGACGTCGCGAAGGTGGTTGGCGCTCGGCATGCTCGGCCTATCATCGAAGCCACGATGGCCGAGGCGCTCATCATCGTCGACTTCCAGAACGACTTCACTCCGGGAGCCCCCGGCGGAGCGCTGGCGGTGCCCGACGGAGACGCCATCGCGGAGCGGGTCAACGAGCTCGCCGGATCCGGCCGGTTCGAACTGGTGATCGCGACGAGGGACTGGCACCCGCCGGATCACTCCTCCTTCGAGGCGCAGGGGGGCACCTGGCCGGTGCACTGCGTGCAGGGCACCGAGGGGGCGGAGCTCGATCCCGCCCTCGAGCAGGGAGCCCTCGACGTGATCCTCGACAAGGGCCAGGTCTCGGGCTCCGACGGCTACTCCGCCTTCGACGGCACGAGCCTGGGCGAGACCCTCGTGGCCCGCGGGGTGGACTCTGTCACGGTGGTCGGCCTGGCCACCGACGTGTGCGTGTTGAACACCGCCCGAGACGCTCTGCGCGAGGGCTTCCGGGTGACGCTCGACCGTGAGGGCGTACGCGGCATCGATCTCACTCCGGGAGACTCCGAGCGGGCGCTCGAGGAGCTTCGCTCCGCCGGAGCGGCCGTCAGCTAAGAGGAGGGACCAGGGCTCACCTTCTCCTCGAACATGACCTCGCCCTCGAGGGTCCGGTGGATCGGGCACTTGGCCGCGACCTGCATCAGGCGCTGACGCTGCTCGGGCGGCACGCTCTCGGGCATGTGCACGTCGATCCCGAAGCGGGTCAGGGAGCCGCGCTGGGCCGGCTCGTAGTCCACGTCCACGATGATCTCGCCGACGTCCCATCCCTTGCGCTTGGCGTACATCTCCATGGTGATCGCCGTGCAGGAGGCGAGCGATGCGGCCAGGAGCTCCTGAGGGCTCGGGCCGGCGTTCGAGCCGCCGAGGTCGGAGATCTCGTCGCAGGTGAGCCGGTGCTCCCGGACCGAGACGTGCTGCTTCAGCGAGCCCTCCGAGCGTCGGGCGGTGGCTTTCATCCTCTTCCTCCAAATAACTCGGGGGCCGGGTCATCCGCGTAGCGGGCCATGGCGAAGGCCAGGTCCGAGGCGCGGTTCAAGTAGGCGAGCACCGTGTCGTCGGGGAGCTCTCCCGAGACCTTGAGGTCCACCACGCGGCGCTCGGCGCGGCGTAGCGCGGTTCGGGCCACGTCGAGGCGGGCCGATAGCTCCGAGCCGCCGGGAATCACGAACTTGGGCGGAAGGTCCACCCGCTCCATGTAGCGGTCGATGTCGACCTCGAGGCCTTCGACCATCTCCTCGGTGACCTTCGAGACTCCGGCTTCGAGCCGTCCGGCGGCCTCGGGAGCCGTGGCCAGCTCCGCCCCGGCCATGAACAGCTCGGTCTGGAGGCGAAGAAGGTCGGCGTGGAGCTCCGGGTCCGCGCCGGCCGCCGCCCGGCAGAGGCCGAGGGCCGAACCGGCTTCGTCCACCGCGCCGTAGGCCTCGGGGCGCATCGCGCTCTTGGCCACGCGGCCGCCGTACCAGAGGCCCGTCGAGCCGTCGTCGCCCTTACGGGTATAGATCTTCACCACCGCGCTTCGATTCTACCCCGGGTCCGGAGGCAGAGGCGCCCCCAAGTGCCCCTAATCCAGCGGATTGAAGAGGAGCCCGGTGGGCACCTTGGGAAAGAAGTAGGTGCTCTTCGGGGGCATGGACTCGCCGGCCCGGGCGATCTCGCGCACCTGGTCGATGGGCGTGGGGCGCATGAAGAAGGCGGCCTCGGCACGGCCGTCGGCGAGGGCCTCGCGGGCGTCGCGTGCGTCCTTCGAGTAGCTGATCCCTCGAAGGTGGGAGATGTCGTCCTCGGACATGCCGAGCGCGCCCCGCAGGATGAGCGCCTCGAGCACCGCGGTGTCGAGGCGGCGGTAGGCCTCCGAGTAGCCGGCCAGCGCGTGCTCGACGGCCGCGTGATCGCGCAGGGTGAGGCGCAGCGCGCGCCCGTGGAAGGCGTCGAGATAGCCGAAGGCCACCCCCGGGTCCTCGGGACCCGGCTCGAGCCGCTCGGGAGCCACCTCGGAGACCTCGAAGAGGCTCTCGACGGCCTCGCGCAGCGCCGCCCGGCGGCCCTCGCCGAGCCCGCCGATCAGGCGGTGGGTGGGAAACACGGTGAGGCCCGGGTCCGAGAGCGAGCAGAGGAACATGAGCACGTAGCGGTGCGGACCCTCGCCGCCGATCTCCTCGGCGTAGATCCGCGCGGTCTCATAGCGGTGGTGGCCGTCGGCTATCAGCAGCTCGGCGTCTGCGAGCGCGGCCCGCACCTCCTCCACTGCGTCGGGCTCGCCCACGCGCCAGAGGGTGTGCTCGGTGCCGTCGGCGTCGGTGAGTGCGCCGAAGGGAGGCTCCTTCTCGACGGTGGCCTCGAGGGCCCTCCACGCCCGCCCGTCGGCGTCGGGAAACAGCGAGAAGATGGGGGAGAGGTTGGCCCGGGTGGCGCGGGTCAGCCGCAGGCGATCCTCCTTGGGGCCGGGATGGGTGCGCTCGTGCGGGCGGATGCGCCCGGGCCCGTACTCCTCGACGCGCACGCGGGCGAAGAAGCCTCGACGCGTGCGCCCCCGGCCGTCGGGGCCCGTGTAGTGCTGGGTGAGCGCCCAGAGCGCCTCCTCGCTCTCGCGCACGACGATGCCCTGCTGGCGCCAGGCCTGAAGCGTGGTCTCGGCGTGCAGGTAGGCGTCGCCGCCGTCGGCCTCGGGCAGGTCGATCTCCACGACGTTGAAGGGGCTTCGCGCCGCCAGCTCGGCGCGCATCCGCGCGTCGATCACGTCATAAGGGGGTGCGGCCACCCGGTCGAGCGAGCCGACCGCTCCGAGCTCGTAGCGAAGGGCGCGCAGCGGCAGGACCTCGGTCATCGCGCCGGCACCCTAACGGGGGCGGGGGACCTCCCGACCTCTCGGAGCGCTCGAGGAGCGCACTCGGAGGCTCGAACGACTACCGGCGGACGCCGAACTCGGTCGCGTAGATGGTGCGGTCGGGCATCGAGCTCGAGGCTCCGCCGGTGGCCAGCCCGAGGCCGATCTCCCGGAACTTCGAGGAGAGGATGTTGCGCTTGTGCCCGGGGCTGTCCATCCAGGCCTCGACGATCTGCGAAGGAGTCGCCAGCCGACCGTTGCCCCAGGCGATGTTCTCGCCGACGGTCCAGCTCGCGGGTCGCCCGGCGAGGTAGCCCGCGGCCTTGATGCGCTCGAGGAACGAGCGACCGTCGAGCGAGTCGTGAGCGAAGTAGCCCTGGGCGCCCATGTCCTCGGCGTGGCGCTCCGCGGCCAGCGCGAGCTTTCCGTTCGACCGGAGGGCCGAGCGGCCGGCCTGACGGCGCTCGTCGTTGAGAAGGCACAGCGTCACGGCCTCGACGGTGGGCTCGGCGACGACCTGGGGATCGGCCGCGGCGTTGGCACACGCGGCGGAAGCGGTGCCGGCCGCGCCGAAGAAGGCGAGCGAGGCTGCCAGCACGCCGAGGCCGGAGGCCAGTCGGCGGGAGGAGCGGGGGCGCTTGAGGGGGGAGGAGGAAGTCAACGTGAGTGAGACGGCGTGGGGTGCGACTACTCACGTTGTTCGGTTATCCGTACCTCCGGGTTGATCCGACATACGTCCACAGGGGGTGGACCGTCCACAGTGCTCGGCCAGTCGCCTTGACCGGACGGTATTTGAACCGCGAGGCTCCGGCGCGGATCGGTGCGCTGCATCGCGCCTCTGACGGCGCGTGGGTGGGCTGAGGCTCAGCGCGAGGCTCGCTGCGACTCCGCGGCGGCGTAGTGACGCAGCGCAGCGCGCATCGTCGCAGGCGGGTCGGCGCCCTCGGCCTCGGCGAGTTCGCTCAGGAGCCGCGATTCCTCCGGATCGAGCCGGACAGAGACGACCAGCTCAACCGGATGGCCGTCGTGAACCTCCGCGGCCTGCTCGTCGATCGGGTCGAGGTCTTCGGCTTTCATGCTCTCATGATGGCCTATCGGACTCGCCGGCGGAAGACCGTCCGTTGATGCCGCGAGGAGTCGAACGCCGTCGC
>JBPCRE010000167.1:0-10670 GCA_050997195.1 Thermoleophilaceae bacterium | reverse complement strand
GCCGAGACCTCCCCTCCTCGCCCGAAAATTCGCGCCGACGCTCTTCGATCACCTCGTCAACCGTGTTTGTGCCGTTCGAGACCTCGCGGTGGTGGCGCTGCGGTCGCCGGAGCGCCGCCACTCGACGCTCGAGTACCACGCCGTCGGACTCGACTCGGGCGATCAACGTCTCGCCGTCTCTGAGGTCGAGGCGGCGACGGAGGGCCACAGGGATCACGACCCGCCCCTGCGGACCCACCCTGACCTCGACGCGCTCCGCTTCTGCCATATTCGAACGATGATGCCACAGTCCATCCAGTCCTGGCACCGACGAGGAAACCGTGGCTGAGGGCACGCGCCCGCCGGCCGCCGGGACACCGAAGATAGCCGTCGTCGGCTATCCCAACGTGGGCAAGTCGACCCTCGTCAACCGCCTGGCTCAGTCGCGCGAGGCCGTGGTGCACGAGACATCGGGGGTCACGCGCGACCGCAAGGAGATCGAGACCGAGTGGAACGGCCGTCCGCTCGTGCTCGTGGACACCGGTGGGGTGGACCTCGAGGAGGAGAGCGATCTCGCCCGCTCGATTCAGTCCCAGGCGCGGGTGGCTCTCGCGGAGGCGGACGCGGCGATCTTCGTGGTCGACGCCCGGGCCGGGCTGCGCCCGGGGGACGAGGACCTCGCCGTCGAGCTGCGCCGCGCGTCGGTCCCCGTCGTGGTGGCCGCAAACAAGGTCGACTCGGTGGGCTCGATGTCCTCGGCCGCGGAGTTCTTCAGCCTCGGCCTAGGCGATCCGGTGGCCGTCTCGGCCACGCAGGGCCTCGGAACCGGCGATCTGCTCGACCGGGTGGTCGAGGGCCTGGGGGCCGATGGCGGCGCGGTCGAGGCCCCCGAGAGCCCGAGCCGCCTCGCGGTGATCGGGCGGCCGAACGTGGGCAAGTCCTCGCTCGTCAACCGCTTCCTCGGCGAGGAGCGCGTGATCGTCTCCGACATCGCCGGCACCACCCGCGACGCCATCGACACCGGCCTCGAGCTCGGGGGCCGGCCGCTCGTGCTCGTGGACACCGCCGGCCTGCGGCGCCGCACCAAGGTGGCCGGCACCGTCAACTACTACGCACAGATCCGCTCGGAGCGGGCCGCCGAGCGCGCCGACGTGGCGCTGCTCGTGTGCGACGCCGCCGAGGGCATCACCTCCGAGGACCTACGGATCGGCGAGCTGGCCATGAAGGCGGGGTGCGCCACCCTCATCGTGCTCAACAAGTGGGACCTCGCGGCGGACTTAGACCTCGATGACGCCCGGGCCCGGGCCCGCCAGAAGCTCCGCCAGCGCCCGCGCGTGCTCACCGCCTCGGCGGTGACCGGGCGCAACGCCACGCGCCTGCTCACCGAGGCGCTGCTGCTCGCCGACCGCGCGGCCCAGCGCATCCGCACCCCCGAGCTCAACCGCTTCCTCGGGGACCTCCAGACGCTGCGCGAGCCCCCCGCCGTGCGGGGCCGGCGGCTGCGGATGTACTACATGACCCAGTACGAGGAGCGCCCGCCACGCTTCGCGATCTCGGTGTCCGACCGCTCGCGGGTCACGCGCGAGTACGCCTACTTCCTGGAGAACCGCCTGCGCGAGCGCTACGGCCTCGACGGGGTGCCGCTCTCGATCGACTTCCGCGGTAGGGAGCCCCGCTCGGACCGCGGCCGGTAGGCTCCCCTGCCACTTTCGAACGACCCGAGGGAGCTTCCTACCTCCATGAGCACCGAGCCGCTGTCCGACAACGAGTACCTCTTCACCTCCGAGTCCGTGACCGAGGGCCATCCCGACAAGATGGCCGACCAGATCTCCGACGGCGTGCTCGACGCCGTGATGCGCGAGGACCCCGCGGGTCGCGTGGCCTGCGAGACCCTCGTCAACACCGGGCTCGTGGTGGTATCCGGGGAGATCACCGCCGACGTCTACCTCGACGTGCCGAGGATCGCGCGGGAGACCATCCGCAAGATCGGCTACTACGACGCGACCTACGGCTTCGACTGCGACACCTGCGCGGTGATCACCGCGATCGACGAGCAGTCGGCCGACATCGCCCAGGGCGTGGACACCGCCTACGAGGCGCGCACCGGGGGTGCCGATGACCAGCTCGGCGTGGCCGGCGCGGGCGACCAGGGCATGATGTTCGGCTACGCCACGAGCGAGACCGAGGAGCTCATGCCCATGCCCATCTCGCTGGCCCACCGGCTCGCCGAGCGGATGGCCGAGGTCCGGCGCTCGGACGGCATGCCCTACCTGCGCCCGGACGGCAAGACGCAGGTCACGGTGCGCTACGAGAACGACCGGCCGATCGAGATCGAGCGGGTGCTGATCTCCACCCAGCACGCGCCGGGCGTCGACTCCGAGACCCAGATCAAGCCGGACCTCTGGGAGCAGGTGATCGAGCCGATCCTCCCGCAGGGCCTCTACGACGCCGCGAGGCTGCGCGACACGCTGCTCGTGAACCCCACGGGCAAGTTCGAGATCGGTGGGCCGATGGGCGACTGTGGCCTCACCGGACGCAAGATCATCGTCGACACCTACGGCGGCATGGCCCGGCACGGTGGCGGCGCCTTCTCCGGCAAGGACCCGTCCAAGGTCGACCGCTCGGCCGCCTACGCGGCGCGCTACGTGGCCAAGAACGTCGTGGCCGCGGGCCTCGCCGAGCGCTGCGAGATCCAGGTGGCCTACGCCATCGGCGTATCGCACCCGATCTCGATCATGGTCGAGACCTTCGGCACCGGGAAAGTCTCCAACTCGCGCCTCGCCGCCCTCGTGCAGGAGCACTTCGACCTGCGCCCCGGCGCCTTCCGCCAGTACCTCGACCTGCACCGCCCGATCTACCAGAAGACGGCGGCCTACGGCCATTTCGGCCGCGAGGACCCCGACTTCACGTGGGAGCGCACCGACAGGGCCGAGGTGCTGCGCCAGGCGGTGGGGGAGCCCGAGGTGGCGCGGGCGTAGGCGCGCCTCCCCGGGTGAGGGTGGGGAGGCGTGGTCCGGGGGGCGCCCGTCGACGCCGCGCCTTCCGGCGGGCTGAGCGGGCGGCGCTGTGGCGGCGCTTGGCCGCCGGTGCCGTGGACACCGTCCTGTCGCTCGGGCTCGGCTGGGGGTTGTGGCGGCTGGCGGGGGTGGCTCCGCCGACACCGGGGCCATTCGCGGAGTGGTACCCGCCGGAGGGCGCCAAGGCGAAGACATGGCGAGAGGTTCTCGTCGAGGTGGGGGAGATTTCGGGACGGCGTGAGGTCGCAGACCGCGGCGATCGGATCCGTGGTCTGCTGGCCCTCGCGGGCTTCGCGGCGGAGATGGGCGCTCTCGTTCTCACTCAGGGGCGTTCGCCGGGTCGGTGGGCGTTCGGAACGCGGGTAGCTCGGGTGGACGGCGGTCGCCTGGGGCTCGGTCGTGTTGTGGTTCGTCAAGTCGTCGCGCGCGGCCCCTCCGCGTTCTTTCGACCGCTGCCGCGGTACCGCGATTGGCCGCTTGGTCTCCTGGCGGAGGGTTCGGTCTTGTTGCTCGACATCCTGTGGGCCGCGTGGCGCTCGGACGGCCGGAGCCTCCACGACCTGGCGGCCGGCACGTGGGTGCGCGGCCGGTAATCGTCGGTTCGGCTCCCTGGTCGCCGGCACCATCTATTCAGTCCGTAACGCGGACTGAAATAAGTCCATGAGTCGGACTGAAATTAGTCCATGAATCAGACTACCATGGAAGGATGGACGGCAGCGACCTCAGTCCCTTCGTCTACGAGCGGCCTCTGGCCCCCGAGGACATCATCGACCGCGACCGTGAGGCCGGCCGCCTCGTGGCTCATGCACTCGCGGGTCGCGCGGTGCGGCTCGTTGCGCCGCGCCGGTACGGTAAGACGAGCCTGATCGGGCGGGTGCTCCGAGACGCTGCCGAGCAAGGGCTCCTCACCGTCTTCGTCGACTTCGACGGGGTCGTGAGTGCCGCCGATGTGGCCTCGCGCCTCGAGCGCGCGTACGCCGAGCAGCTCGGCGAGCCCCTCCGCAAGCGGGTGGCGGACTTCTTCCTCGCGTCCGGACTCGGTCTGTCCCTCGGCGCGGCGGGCTTCTCCGTCGCCATGCAGAAGGATCCGGGCATGAACGTCTCTCCCGTGCTCGAGGCACTCCTCGACGCGCCGGCGAACGCGGCGGCGGAGTCGGGGCGGCGCATGCTCGTGGTCTTCGACGAGTTCCAGGAGATCCTCGCCATCAACGCCGTCGACGGGATCATGCGCAGTCGCATCCAGCATCAGGGCCGAAACGTTGCCTACCTCTTCTCGGGGTCCGAGCCGGGCATGATGCGTCGTCTCTTCGAGGACCGCGCTCGGCCGCTCTACGCCCAGGCCGTCCCCGAGCGGCTTGGGCGCCTCGAGGACCGCGACGTGGCCCCCTACGTCGAGGAGCGCTTCGGGTGGACGGGGGCGTCGGCCGGCGACGTGCTCTCGTCGTTGCTCTCGGTGGCCGACGGGCATCCCCAGCGGGCAATGCTCCTCGCCGACGCCCTCTGGGAGGCAACTCGGAAAGGTGCGAGTGCCGGCCCGGCCGCGTGGGCGACGGCGCTGGCGCGGGTCCAACGCGACACCGACCGCGAGTTGCGCGAGCGTTGGCGAGGGCTCGCCGCCAACGAGCGCCGGGCGTTGCGGGCCACCGTGGCCTCAAGAGGTGCGCCGTTCGGTGCCGAGGCCCTGTTGGCCGTCGACCTCCCGAGCGGGGGGGCGGCCGAGCGAGCGATAGTGGCACTCATCGACCGCGGTGAGCTCGAGCAGCTCGGCCGGGGGCGCTACCGCGTCGTCGACCCCCTGTTCGCCCGCTGGGTCGCCTGACCGGGCTGTTCCCCGGGCACCGGCGTCCGAGCGCCTCCGTACCGTCGGGCGCCCGTGATCGCCAAGGTCGAGCCCCTCACCACGGCCCGCGCTCTGCGAGGGCCCTTCGACTACCGCCTGCCGCCGGCGATGGCGGGCGTGGACGTGGGCTCGGTGCTGCTCGTGCCCTTCGGGCCGCGGCGGATGATCGGCGTGGTGGTCGACGTGGCCGAGCGCAGCGATCTGCCGGCCGAGCGGCTCTCCGAACCGCACGAGGCCCTCGACCAGGGCGTGCCCGCAGAGCTGGTTCGGCTCGGCCTGTGGGTGGCCGAGGAGTACTGCTCCACGCCCGCCCGGGGCCTCGGCCTCGTGCTGCCGCCGGGTACGGGCACAGGAGCCCGCCCGCGGGTGCGCTCGCGCCGGACGCTCGAGGCTGCCCTCACCGAGGCGGGAGCGAACGCGATCGCCGACGGCACGCGGCTCGGCGTTCGCCAGCGCGCCGTGCTCGAGCGCCTGGCCGAGGGCCCGCGGAGCGTGGGCGCCTTGAGCGATGCCGCGCCGCGGCACGCGCACGCCGCCGTGCGCTCGCTCGAGGCACGCGGGCTCCTGTCGGTCAGCAGCGAGGAGCGCGTCCGCCGGCCGCGCGCGGTGCCCACCGTGGGGGCCGCCCACCCGAGCGGGCGCGCGCTCACGCCCGACCAGGAGCGTGCGCTCGCCGCCGTCCTGGCGCGGATGGACGGACCTCCGGGCGCGGACCGTCGCCTGCTCCTCCACGGCGTGACGGGCTCGGGCAAGACCGAGGTCTACCTCCGCGCCGTGGCCGCCGCCCTCGAGCGCGGGCGCTCGGCCATCGTCCTCGTGCCCGAGATCGCCCTGACCCCCCAGACGGTGGGCCGCTTCGAGGCACGCTTCGGCTCTCTCGTCGCCGTGCTGCACTCGGGGCTCGGAGCCGGCGAGCGCTACGACGAGTGGGTGCGGCTGCGGCGCGGCCAGGCGCGGGTCTGCGTGGGGCCGCGCTCCGCCGTCTTCGCCCCGGTGTCCGACCTCGGCCTCGTAGTGATCGACGAGGAGCACGAGGCCTCCTACAAGCAGGAGGGAGACCCGCGCTACGACGCCCGGCGGGTGGCCGAGCGCCGTGCGGCCGAGGCCGAGGCGGTGCTCCTGGCCGGCACGGCCACGCCGCGTCCCGAGAGCCGTCACCGGCTGACCCGGGCCGTTCTCCCCCACCGGGTGGAGGGAGGAGCCCCGCCACCCGTGGAGCTCGTGGGCTCCCTCGAGGCCGAGGGCGCCCTGCACCCGCGCACGAGCGCCGCCCTCGAGGAGGTGCGGCGGCGCGGGGAGAAGGCGATCGTGATGGTCAACCGCCGCGGGTGGTCGAACTTCCTCTCCTGCCGAGGTTGCGGCCACGTGTGGGAGTGCCCGGAGTGCGACGTGACCCTCGTCTTCCACCGCGCGGCCGGGCGGCTCGCCTGTCACCACTGCGGCCACAGCCGGCCGGCGCCGAGGACGTGCGAGGCCTGCGGCTCGGTCTCGGTGGCGCGGCACGGGCTCGGCACCGAACGCCTCGAGTCCGAGCTCGCGGCCCTCGTCGATCCGCTGCCCGTCATGCGCCTCGACGCCGACGTGTCCGCATCCCGCGGGGGTCCGGGTGAGGTGCTCGCCCGCTTCGACGCCGCGCGGGCCGGCATCCTCGTCGGCACGCAGATGGTGGCCAAGGGCCACGACTTCCCGGACGTGACCCTCGGGGTGGTGCTCGACGCCGACGCCACGCTTCGGTTCCCGGACTTCCGGGCCGAGGAGCGCACCTTCTCGCTGGTGGCCCAGCTCGCCGGACGAAGCGGCCGGGGCCCGCGCGGCGGCCGGGTCGTGGTCCAGGCCCTCGAGCCCGAGGCCCGCGCGCTTCGCCACGCCGCCCGCCACGACGCCGAGGGCTTTCTCGCGGGCGAGCTCGAGCGCCGCCGGGTGCTCCGCTACCCACCCTTCTCGAGCCTCATCAGGGTGGTGTGCGGCGCGCCGGAGGCGGGGCCGGAGACGGCCGCGGCCGCGGCCATCGCCGCCCGCGTGCGCTTGGAGCCCGATCTCGACGCCAGCGTGCTCGGGCCGGCCCCGCTCTTTCGGCGTAAGGGCTTCGAGCGGGCGCAGCTGGTGATCAAGGCCGACGAGCGGGCCACCGCCGTGCTGGCCGTGCGGCGCGCGGTCGAGGCGGCGGCGAGCGCACGCGAGCACCGCGGCGTCACCCTCTCCGTCGACGTCGACCCCGTCTAGTTCCTCGGCTCTTGCGGCGCCCAGCCGCGCCTGACGCCACCCCGTACCCGCCCACGTGCCACCGGCACGCGGACGGCCACGGTGCGACGTCAGATCACGACCGGTCGCTCGCCAGAGCCGAGGAACGTGGCGGCGTTCCTCTCTCTAACATTGAGCAATGGCCGAGGTCAGCGATCCGGAGCGTCCCTCCGAGGGGCCGGTCTTGGAGAACGAGGCCGACGAGGCTCCGCCCGACCCCGCGGTGGAGGCTCGCCGCCGGGCGGCGCTCTCGTTTCTGCGCACGCTCGGCGACCCGGTGCTGAAGAGCCGGGCCACGCCCGTCGACCGCTTCGACGACGCGCTCCGTACGCAGGTCGCGCGCATGGGTGGCCTCATGGCCGACGCCCACGGGGTGGGCCTCGCGGCGCCACAGCTCGGGCTCTCCCAGCGCCTGCTCGTGTACCGCGTGGGCCACGAGGCCCCGCTGGTTGCTCTCGTCAACCCGCAGCTCGACTGGACGAGCGACGAGCGGGAGGAGATGGAGGAGGGCTGCCTGTCGATTCCCGGCGTGACCGTCGACGTGGAGCGCCCCGTGCACGTCACTGTGCGAGCACGAGACGAGGAGGGGGAGGTTCGGGTGGTGGAGGCCTCCGGGCTCGAAGCACGCGTCATCCAGCACGAGATCGATCACCTCGATGGCGTGCTCATCCTCGACCGCACCACCCGAGCCCAGCGCAAGGAGGCCATGCGGGCGTTGCGTGAGGCCGAGCGCGAGCATCGCGCGGCGTAGACGATTGATTCCTTATCGCTGCACACGCGGACATCGATTCGGAATCAATCGTGTAGGGGGGCCTTCGATGCGGCGATAGCCTCGACGCCGTGCGCACGGTCTACCTCGGTACCTCGGAGTTCGCCGCCACCGTCCTCGAGCGCCTCGAGGCTTCCCCGCATGCCCCGGGGCTCGTCATCTCCCGCCCGGACGCGCGCCGCGGTCGGGGCCGCCGAACCGCGCCGCCCCCGGTGGCCGAGGCCGCCCGGACCCTTGGAGTAGAGCTGTACCAGCCCGAGCGGGTGGGCGACGAGTACGCGCTGGAGCGGATCGCAGCCTTCGAGCCCGATGCGGTGGTCATCTGCGCCTACGGAGCGCTCATTCGCGAGCCGCTGCTGTCGGGGTATCCGATGTTCAACGTCCATCCGTCGCTCTTGCCGCGGTGGCGCGGGGCGGCACCCATCGAGCGGGCCATCGAAGCCGGCGACGAGCGAACCGGCGTGTGCATCATGCGCCCCACCGCCGAGCTCGACGCGGGGCCCGTGTGCCTCGCGGAGGCGGAGCCGATCCGGCCCGACGACGACTACGGGTCGCTGTCGGCCCGGCTGGCCGACCTCGCCGGGGAGCTCCTCGTGCGCGCGCTCGACGAGCGCCCCGATTTCGTGCGCCAGTCGGAGGAGGGCGTGACCTTCGCGTCGAAGGTAGAGCCCGTGGAGCGTGAGCTGACCGCCGACCGCACGGCCGTCGAGCTCGAGCGCCGGGTGCGCGCCCTCAGCCACCTGGGCACCTGGGTGAGCGTTTCGGGCGTCGAGAGGCTGGGAGTGCGCCGCACCCGTCTCTCCGGCCCGGGAGAGACCGCGCCGGGGCAACTCGCGGTCCAGGAAGGGCGGCTCCTCTACGGGGCGGCGGACCGACCGCTCGAGCTCGTCGAGGTTCGCCCGGCGGGCGGACGGGCCATGGATGCCGCGGCCTACCTCCGCGGTCACGGCACGGCGATCGCGCGGATGGCCGCGTGAGAGGCGAGCCGCACGCCTTCGGGCTGACCGGAGAGCCGGACGCCGCGGCCGCGCCGGCGTGCCCGAGCTGCGGCGAGCCGTGGCTGAAGCCCTCGAGCAACCTTCCCGGGCGCTACCGCTGCGTGTACTGCCTCAGCCGCTTCGAGCTGCGTTCCGACTGCCCCGACTGCGGCGCACACTCGACCATCGCGCGGATGTCGGACACCGCGAACGTGGTCTGCCGCAACTGCGGCGGAAGCATGCTCCGAGAAAACTGACGCCACTCGGCGCTACTCGCCCGAAGGGGCTGTGTTCTAGAAGCCGAGTCCCCGCACCCGGCGCCCCGCGCCGCTCCCTCCGACGGGGGCTCGTCCGCCCGCTGCACCCCAACGAACAGGAGACTTCGTGCATCGCTCTTCCCGCTTCCGCCTACTAGTCCTCAGCCTCATCGCGAGCGTCTGCGTGACCGGCTTCGCGGCCTCCTCGGCGAGCGCCGTGGTCAGCGTCGGCATCGGCGACCAGAACCCCGAGACCTTCAGCGACCCCCTCTTCAAGCAGCTCGGGGTCAAGCGCACGCGCTACGTCACGCCCTGGAACTCGATCACCGCCGATCCCGTGAAGCTCGACACCTGGATCCGCGCCGCCCAGCGCAACGGCCTCGAGCCGCAGATCGCCTTCGGCCGGCGTTCGGGGCTCATATGCCCGAGCCGCGCCTGCCGTCCCCCGAGCATCCGCTCCTACACGGCGGCATTCCGGGCCTTTCGCAAGAAGTACCCCGAGATCCGGGTCATCGCACCGTGGAACGAGGCCAACAGCAACACCAACGAGGCGGGCAAGAGCCCGAGGTTCGCCGCTCAGACCTACAACGTGGCCCGGCGCTACTGCCGGGGCTGCACGATCATCGGGGCGGACCTGCTCGACATCAAGAACCTGTCGCGCTACATCGACCAGTTCCGTCGCTACGCCGACGCGGAGCCGCGCATCTGGGGTCTTCACAACTACGGGGACACCAACCGCTTCCGCACCACCGGCGCGCGGACCCTCCTCAAGAAGGTCCGGGGTCGGATCTGGTTCACGGAGACAGGCGGCATCGTGACCTTCAAGACGGCCGATGGTCGCACCGCGCTGCCCACCAGCGAGTCGCGGGCTGCCCGCTCCTACGAATACCTGCTCGGCAAGCTGGTCAACCTCGACCGTCGTCGCATCCAGCGGGTCTACACGTACAACTGGAAGCCGCTTCCGCCGGGCATGCTCGACCGCTTCGACGCCGGTGTCGTGCGCTTCGACGACACGCCGCGCCCGTCCTACGGGGTGCTGCAGAAGTACCGCAGTCTGATCAAGTAGCTCGACCCAGCCTCGCTGCGGTTTTCGCAGGCGTAGCGGTCACGCTCGCCGGTAGAGGACCCCGAGCGCCGCGCACAGGAGCGCCGCTCCGGCCACGAAGGCCAGCTCGAGCTGGAGGACCCTGTCCTCGAAGCCCGGCAGGAGCAGTAGCACGACGAAGCCGAGGGCCGAGCCGACCCAGCAGGCCGCCGCGGCCGGCGCCTGACCCCGGGCCAGGGCGGCCTGGTTGAGGGTCGCCGCGGCGAGGTAGAGGCCCATGCCCGCCGCCACGAGGACCAGCCCGAGCCACCCGTAGACGAAGTCGCCCCCGAACAGCAGGCCCATGACCCACGGCCCCAACAAGAGCGTGCCCGTGGCGACCGCTGCGCCGAAGGCCCCGACGGCGACCAGCGTGGCGTTCACGCTGTGACGGAACGGATCGGCCTCGCCGGAGGCGAACAGGCCGGTGAGGTGGGGGAGGATCGAGGTCTGCACCGCCTGGAAGAGCTGGAGCGGCGCGCGGGCGATGAGCAGCGCGTTGAACA
>JBPCRE010000096.1:0-3879 GCA_050997195.1 Thermoleophilaceae bacterium | reverse complement strand
GACCGTACGGGTTGGAGGGGCCTGGAAACGGCCGCACCCTCCTTGCGGGTGCGGGCGCCTGCGCTCATCCCGGATCGCTCACCCCCCCCGCCGCCGGTACCTCCGGCGTGCGCCCCCGCGACGGGTCCTGACCACCGCCGCGCTCGAGGCGCCGCGAGCGGGCCACGATGAGCGCGGCGAGCGCCGCGCACGCGGCGGCGGTGAACCACGCCGCGGGGAGCGAGACGCCTTCCACGATCTGGCCGAACACGAGTGGCCCGATGCCCGCCCCCGCGTACACGCCGGTCTGGGTGATGCCGGTGGCCGCGGCCGCCGAGCCCGGATGGCGCACCACCACCGCGAAGTTGAAGAGCCCCGGCCAGCCCCAGCCCGCGCCGAAGGCCACCAACGTGCCGAGCACGAGCGCCCACGGAGCCTGGACGGCGAGGAGCGCGAAGCCGAGCGTGCCCACCGCCAGCAGCCCCACGGTGGGAACGAGGCCCTCGCTGCCGGTGCGGTCGGCGAGCCACCCCGCGCCCACCCGCACGGCGAGGCTCACGAGGCTTCCCGTGGCCAGGAGCACTCCCGCGGCTCCCTCGCCCACGTCGGCGGCCACCGCGGAGGTCACGAGGAAGGCCCCGAGCGCCGTGCCGCTGAACGCGCCGAGGGCCGCCGCCACCCCGAGCGGGGCGAGGCGGGCCACGCTCGGGCCCGCGCTCGGGCGCTCGGGCGGCACGGACACCTCGGGCACCCGCGCGGCGCCGGACACCGCGAGGGCGGCCCCGAGGGCCATGACGGCGCCCCCCGCGTAGGCGAAGCGCCAGCCCACGGTGAGCGCCACCACGGGGAGCGCCAGGCCGCTCAGGAGCACCGCCACCGGGATGGCCGACTGCTTGATCCCGAACACGAGCCCCTGGCGATCGAGGGCCACCCGCCCGGCGAGGAAGGCGTTCACCGCGGGCTGGGCGAGCGCGTTGGCCATGCCGCCGGCCACGAGCACCACGAGCAGCGAGGCGTAGCTCCGCGCGAGCAGGGCCACGCCGAGCATGCACGCCGCGCTGCCGAGCGCGGCGGTGCGCATGGCCGTGCGCCCCCCGAGGCGGTCGGCGAGCCGGCCGAGGGGCACCGAGCCGAGCGCGGAGACCACGAAGAAGGCGGTGGTGGCCCCGCCGAGGCCGGCGGCGCCGAAGCCGAGCTCCGCGCCCATCTGGAGCGCGAGCGCGCCCAGCAGGAAGGAGGGAAGGACGCCGGCCACGGCCACCGCGAGACCGGTGAGCACGGCGCGGGGCGGGGCGGCGCGGAAGAGGGCGGCGCGTTCGCCCTCGGTGGCCGCGCTCACCGGGCCGACCCGATCTCCTCGGCCACGATCCGCCCGCTCAGGGCCACGAGCGGGAGTCCCCCGCCCGGGTGCGTGCTCCCGCCCACGAGGTAGAGGCCGCGGAGCGCCTTCGACACGTTGGGCGGTCGTCCGAGGGTGCCGAGGCGCCCGTGCGGGGCGTCGCCGTAGATGGCCCCTCCCACCGCGCCCGTCTCGCGTTCGAGGTCCGCGGGCGTGCGCCGGGCCCGCACCTCGATGCGCTCGCGCACGTCGAGCCCGCGCCGGGCCAGGCGCTCGAGAACGGTCTCCTCGTAGGCGTCGGCGTGGGCGTCCCAGTCGAGGCCCGCGCCGTGGGTAGGGGCGTTTACGAGCACGAACCAGCTCTCTGCGCCCTCGGGGGACTGGCTCTCGTCCGCGGGTGCGCTCACGTAGAGGGTGGGGTCGCGCACGGGACGGCGGTGACGGAACACGTCGTCGAACTCGGCGTCGTAGTCGCGCGGGAAGAGGATCGTGTGGTGGGCGAGGCCGGGCGTTCGTCCGCGCAGGCCGAGCATCAGCGCGAAGCCCGACAGGGAGCGCTCCCGCGAGCCGGCCCCCGCCGCCGGTGCGTCGCGCAGGAGGTCGCGGTGCAGGGCGAGGGAGTCGGCGCTCGACACCACGGCGTCGCAGGGAAGGCTCCCGCCGTCGGTCTCCACCTCGCTCACCCGATCGCCCGAGCGGGCGATGCCCCGCACCGGCGTAGCGAGTCGCAACTCCCCGCCGAGTGTCTCGAGGCGCCGCACGAGCGCCTCGACCAGCGAGTAGATCCCGCCGCGCACGTACCAGGCGCCGAAGGCGTGCTCCACGTAGCCGGCCACCGCGAGCGCCGCCGGCGCTCGGCGCGGATCGGCGCCGGCGTAGGTGGCGAAGCGCTCGATCACCATCGCCAGGCGCGGGTCCCGACAGGTGGAGCGGGCGAGGCCGCGCAGCGTGCGCCAGGGCCGCACGCGCAGCAGGTCCCGAGGGTCGGGCGCCGGCGCGCCGAGGCGCGGGCGTCGCGGCGGCCACGGCGGGGGACCGGTGAGCACGGGCACCGACGCTTGCCACATCTCCGCGCACACCCCGAGGAAGCGCCCCCAGTCCTCGCCCGCGCCGGGCGAGAAGGCCTCGAGGGCGGCCATCGTCGGGGGCAGATCGGCACCCAAGCGCACGCGCGAGCCGTCGGCGAAGCGGTAGTCGGTGCCCGGCTCGACGCGCTCGAGCTCGATCTCGTCCCCGAGTGGGGCGCCGGTGGCGGCGAACAGCTCCTCGAAGACCCACGGCATGGTCAGAAGCGACGGGCCGGAGTCGAAGCGATGGCCCCCGAGCTCGACTCGACCGCACTTCCCGCCCGGCATCCCGGCCTGCTCGAGCACGGTCACGCGGTGGCCGAGCGCCGCCAGGCGGATGGCCGCCGCGAGGCCCCCGACCCCGGCGCCGATCACGGCGATCCTCATCGCGAGCGTCGGCGGGCGAGCGCGGGCAGCGCGAACGCGCCCATGGCCGCCCCGGCCACGAGCGCCACCCGCGGGCGGCGCCAGATCACCGCGTTGGCGAAGGTCTCGCCGATCCACGTCCACGCGTAGAGGGCGAGCGCTCCGTCGCCGTCGTGCGCGGGATCGTCCGCCGGGTCGAGGGCGGCGAAGAGCCCGAACACCACGGCGCCCGTGCCCGCCCAGCCGAGGAAGTTCGACGCGGGGATGCCCTCGTAGCGCCCGCCGCCGGGCCAGCTCCAGTAGCCCTCGCGGGCCATGCGGGGGTCGAGGAAGGCGTCCCAGGCCGTGAGCGCGCCGGCGGCCAGGGGCACGCGCAGGGCAGGACGGCGGTCGATGAGCCCCGCCACCACCCACGCGGGCCGGGCCATCATGGCCCATGCCGCGGCCGCGAGGAGCGGCACCCCGGCGACGCCGGGCCCGAGCTTCTCCGAGTAGGTGTAGTGGCCGAAGGGCCGCCCGGTGGCCACGCCGAGGAGCTCGGTGGCGAAGCCGATGCCCGCGGCTCCCGCCGTGAGCGCCGCTCCCCGCCGGGCCCCGCGCGCTTCGATGGCCTCGACCGTCGAGGTGCCGAGCATGAGGACGACGATCCCGCGCGTGGCGCGCGTGAGGTGGCGCTCCGGAAGGTAGGCGTAGGCGACCTGGGCACCGGCCAGGGTGCCCAGCAGCAGCCGAGAGGAGATCACGCCGGCGCTCGGCTCGGGCGCCGGAGCCCGCCCCGCGCCGACCGGGCCGAGCGCGGGGCAGGCGCTACCATCGCCTGTTCCGGCGCCCCTGGAGCGGGCGCCGTTCCCACGTCATGTACGCAATCGTCAAAGTCGGAGGCAAGCAGTACCGGGTCGAGAAGGGGGACTCCCTGCTCGTCGATCGCATGCACGCCGAGGCGGGTACGAGGGTGGAGCTCGAGCCGCTGCTCTTCCGCGGTGACGAGGACGACTCGACGGTGTTCGACTCCGGCGGGCTCGAGAAGGTGACGGTCGAGGCGGTCGTGACCGGGCACGAGCGCGGCAAGAAGATCCGCGTCGTGAAGTTCAAGCCGAAGCGCGGCTACAAGCGGACCATGGGCCACCG
>JBPCRE010000287.1:0-6097 GCA_050997195.1 Thermoleophilaceae bacterium | reverse complement strand
TGTGCTGTTCACGAGGGGGGCGGGTCCGGCTCTACGTCAGCGTGGCCTGGCGTTGCGGAGATGTGAACATTACTGCAGTCGGTTCGCCGAGGGGTTCGGTTCGGCGGTGGGGGCGGCGGGGCATCTCTGCGGGACGTCCCCGAAAGGGCGGCACGGCCGGCCAGTCGCCCGAGCTCGTGCTTGAGCTCGGTTCGGAGCGCCGTGAGCTCCGCCAGGCTCGCCGGGCCGGCGTCCGCTGACGGGCCGGGGCCGGCGTCGGGAGATTCGGTGAGCGGGTGGGACGCGCTCGAGGCGCCGCCTCCGGCGCGAGGCCCGCGTTCGCTCGCCTGCAGTGCTGCTCGCGCGCGGTGCCGCAGCATGCGCGACCCCGCCCGCGCACGGGAGAGGACGGCGCGCAGGCCGAAGCGGGTCGAGCCTTCCTTCATCTCGCGCAGACGGTAGGTCCGCCTGAGGACGTCATCGCCTCCTCTCAGGCCCGTCGCTCCGGGACGCGCGGGCGGTCTCGGCCTCCGGCGCGCGGAAGCGGGCCAGCGCGTCCGCGGTGATGCGGTACGCGGCGGGGGTTCAGGCTCATGCCCACGGCGCGATCTACCATGCCGCCCGTGAGAGCCGTGGTGGTCGAGGACGGAAGCATCGTGGTGGCCGACCGTCCCGACCCCGAGCCGGGGGCCGGTGAGGTCCTCGTGCGCGTGCGCGCGGCGGGACTGAACGGCGCCGACCTCCTGCAGCGCGCGGGGCGCTACCCGGCGCCTCCCGGCTCTCCCCCCGACATCCCCGGCCTCGAGCTGGCCGGCGAGGTGGTGGCACGGGGGCCGGGCGCCGAGCGGTTCGCGGAGGGGGACCGGGTGATGGCCGTGGTCGGGGGCGGCGGGCAGGCGGAGCTCTGCGTGGTCCACGAGCGCGGGGCCATGCCCGTGCCCGATCGGCTCGAATGGACCGAGGCGGGCGCCGCGGCCGAGGTGTTCACCACCGCCCACGATGCCCTGTTCACCCAAGCCGGCCTCGCGTCCGGTGAGCGCCTGCTGGTGCACGGAGGCGCGGGAGGCGTGGGAACGGCGGGCGTGCAGCTCGGAGTGGCCACGGGCGCGCGCGTGACGGCCACCGTGCGCGACGAGGTGCTTCGAGGCGAGATCTCCCAGCTCGGAGCCACGGCGATCGCCCCCGAGGGCTTCGAGGAGCACGGGCCCTTCGACGTGGTGCTCGAGCTCGTGGGCGCGCCCAACCTGGCCGGCAATCTGAGCGCGCTGGCGACCGGCGGTCGCATAGTGATCATCGGCGTGGGCGGGGGTCAGAAGGCTGAGCTGAGCCTCTTGGCGCTCATGGGCAAGCGCGCCCGGATCTTCGGCTCGACGCTGCGCGCCCGGCCCCTCGAGGAGAAGGCGGCCGCGATGCGGCGGCTGGAGCGCCACGTGCTCCCGCTGCTCGGGGACGGGACCGTGCGCGTGCTGCTCGAGGCATCCTTCCCGCTCGAGGGCGCCGCCGAGGCCTACGAGCGCTTCGCCGGCGGCGGCAAGCTCGGCAAGGTCGCGCTTAGGATGGAGTAGCGCGATGGCCGATGTGTTCCGCACCCCCGACGAGCGCTTCGAGGGGCTGCCCGACTTCGACTTCGAGCCCCACTACCGGGAGGTTGAGGGCCTCCGGCTCGCCCATCTCGACGAGGGGGAGGGGCCGCCGGTGGTGTTCTGGCACGGAGAGCCCACCTGGTCGTTTCTGTGGCGCCACGTCTTTCCCGTCGTGCGCGACGCCGGCTACCGCTGCGTGGTGCCCGACCTCGTGGGCTTCGGGCGCTCGGACAAGCCCACCGACGACGGGTGGTACTCCTACGATCGCCACACCGCGCTGGCCGCCACCCTGCTCGAGGACCTCGACCTGCGGGAGGCCACCTTCGTCGTGCACGACTGGGGCGGCCCGATCGGGCTGCGCGTGGCCATCGAGCACGCCGACCGGGTGGACCGCCTGGCGCTGATGGACACCGGCGTGTTCACCGGGCACCAGCCCATGAGCGACGCCTGGCACGCCTTCCGCGAGTACGTGGCTCGTAACCACGACCTCGACACGGGCTTCCTCGTGCGCCGCGGCTGCGCCACCGATCCCGGTGACGAGGTGGCCCGCGCCTACGACGCGCCCTTCCCGAGCGCCGATTCCAAGGCGGCCGCCCGAGCCTTCCCGCCCATGATCCCCCTATCGCCCGACGATCCCGGCGCCGAGGCGGGGCAGCGCACGCTCGCGGCCCTCGTCGAGGACGAGCGTCCCATGCTGATCCTGTGGGGGCAGGAGGACGGGGCGCTTCCGCCGGCCACCGGAGAGGCGCTCGCCAGCTACCTCGGCCAGGAGGCACCCCGACCCATCGAGGGCGCGGGGCACTTTCTCCAGGAGGACAAGGGACCGGAGATCGGCGGGCTGATCGCCGAGTGGCTTACCTCTTGATCGCGGCCTGGAGTCGAGTGGATGCCTGAAGGAGAGGTCGATGAGAGATCGGCGGACGAGAACCTCCAGGTCCTCGCGGAGGTCGCCGCCGAGCCGGCCGACCAGATGATCGAGGCGGCTTTGACTGCCGCGCGGGAAATGCTCGGCCTCGACATGGCCTTGGTCTCCGAGCTTGGATCCGGGGGACAGACCCTTCGATACGTCGAAGGGGACGCGGCGAGCTTCTCGCTCGAGGCGGGCGCCGTCACGCCTCTGTCGGGCGGCTACTGCGAGCGGATGATCGAGGGAACGCTTCCCAACGTGATCCACGATGTGCGTCAGCACGACATGGCCCGGGACATTCCGGCCACCTTCGGCGCCGACGTGGGCTGCTACGTGGGGGTTCCCCTGCGCTTCTCCGACGGCGTTCTCTTCGGAAGCTTCGCCTGCCTGGGGCACGAGCCCGCGAGCTCCCTCGGCGAGCGCGACGTGAGCTTCATGCTCGTGCTGGCGCGGATGGTGTCCGGTCAGATCGAGCGCCAGCGGGCCGAGGCCAAGGTGCGTCGGCTCGGGATCGAGGCCGGTGCCGCGGAGGCGCTGATGAGCGCCCTCGAAGCCCGCGAGCGCTACACGGGAGAGCACTCGAAGGCCGTCGTGCGGTTGGCCGTGGCGCTCGCCGAGCGACTCGGCCTCGACGAGGACGAGCGCTCGGAGGTCGCGCAGGTCGCTCTCCTCCACGACATCGGCAAGGTGGCCATCCCGGAGGCGATCCTCACCAAGCGGGGACCCCTCGACTCGGAGGAGTGGGAGCACATGCGCGAGCACCCGGCGATCGGCGCCGACATCCTCCTGCGCACGAAGTCGCTCGCCCACCTCGCCCCCGTGGTCCGGGCCGAGCACGAGCACTGGGACGGTTCCGGGTACCCAGACGGGCGAACGGGTGGGGAGATTCCCCTGGGGGCGCGCATCTGCCTGCTCTGCGACGCGTTCCACGCTATGACCTCGGCGAGGTCGTATCGGGACGCGATGAGCCCCGGCGCCGCTCGCGAGGAGATCCGGCGCCGGCTCGGCTCGCAGTTCTGCCCGTCCACCGGGCGCGAGCTGCTGGCCATGCTGGACGAGCGCCCCTACGAGGCGCTGACCGGGATCTAGGGAGAGCGTCCCCGGCTTGGGTGGTGCGCCCGCCTCCCCACCAGGACGCGCTCGACGCCCGTGAAGTCCCGATGGCTCCGCACCTCCGCGAAGCCGGCCCGGGTGAGCAGGTCACGAACCGTCGGTGCGTGGTCGTCTCCGACCTCGAGTGCCATCCAGGGCAGAGCCGCGACCTGTCCGAGGAGGCTCCGGATGACGGCGAGTCCGCCGTCGCCGCCCCGGAAGGCCAGGAGCGGCTCGTGGCCGACCATCTCCCGCGCGAGCGCCGGCTCGTCCTCATCGACGTAGGGAGGGTTGGCGAGCACGGCGTCCCACGGACCCGGCGCTCCCGCGAGCAGGTTCGACTCGAGCCAGGAAACCTCGATTCCGAGCCGCTCGCCGTTGGCCCTCGCCACGGCGAGGGCCTCGGTCGAGAGGTCGGCGCCGGCCACCTCGAGGTCCGGGCGTTCGTGCTTGAGGCTCAGCGCGACGGCGCCGGAGCCCGTGCAGAGGTCGAGCACCCGAGCCCCTCGCGGGAGGACCAGGGCCGCCTCGACGAGCGGCTCGGTGTGGGGGCGCGGGATGAGCACCCGAGAATCGACGTGGAGCTCGAGAGACCGAAACGATGCGCGTCCGAGGAGGTAGGCCAGAGGCTCACGGGCCGCTCGCCGAGTCACCAGCTTCTCGAAGCGGGCCCCGGCGGCGCTGGATGCCTCCGGGCCGCCGAGCGCCGCAGCGGCCAGGACTCGGGCGTCGGCGTCGGGGCGTGCGCACCCGGCCTCGGCCAGCCGCCGCCCGGCGGCGGTCACCGCCGGCCCGAGGATGTTCTCCGGCGCATCGAGCATCGGAGCGCTACCGTAACGCGGCCCTCGGCCCGGGTCGCCCTTCCGGCTCGGATCCCCTTCCCTTCGTTGAGCGCCTCGAACTACGACCCGGCCGCCTACGGCGAGCACGTGGCCGCCGACTACGACGAGCTCTACAGCGCCATCCCCGACACCGACGAGGCGGTGGCCACGCTGGCCGAGCTGGCCGGAGCAGGGCCGCTGCTCGAGATGGGGATCGGCACCGGACGTCTCGCACGCCCGCTGCGCGAGCGCGGGATCGACGTGCACGGCATCGAGGCTTCGCCGTCCATGGTGGCCGAGCTGCGAAAGCTCCCCGGTGGGGAGGACATCCCGGTGGCTGTGGGCTCCTTCGCCGATGCGGAGCTGCCCGGCGAGCGTTTCTCGGTCGTGGTGCTCGCCCTCCACACCATCTTCGGGCTTCCGACCGAGGACGAGAAGATCCGATGCTTTGCCAACGCCGAGCGCCACCTGGCCGAGGGTGGCCTGTTCGTGGTGGAGGCCACCGTGCTCGACGTTGGTGCGCTGCGACGCGGGCAGGCGGTGATCCCTCGCTTCACAAGCGCCGACCGCGTGGAGCTTCAGGTGCTCCGGTACGACGCCGCCACCCAGGACCTCGAGACCACCAACGTCCACCTCTCCAGCGAGGGCGTCCGGCTCAACGGCTTCACCAACGCCTACGCCTCCCCCCGAGAGCTCGATCTCATGGCTCGGCTCGGCGGGCTGCGCCTGCGCGAGCGCTGGGGCTCGTGGCGCCGCGATGCCTTCGACGCCGATTCCGCGCGCCACGTGTCGATCTACGCGCGGGGCTGAGAGCATGAACGGCGGGCGCTCGATGCTTGCCATCGCCGTGCTCCTCGGGACGCTCGCCGGATGCGGGGCAGAGGAGCGCACCGAGGACCCCGAGGCGGCGATCCGCGGCTGGAGCCGCGCGGTGAACGCCGGAGACTACGAACGGGCCGGCGCCTTCTTCGCCCCCGACGCCGTCGTCGAGCAGGCCGAGGAGACGCGCCTGCGAACACCCGCCGACGCGGCCCGCTTCAGCGCCTCCCTGCCCTGCCGCGCCGACGTGACCCGGGTCGTGCCCGAAGAGCGCGCCTCGGTGGCCACGTTCCGCCTGCGCGAGGGCCGAGGCGGCCCCTGCCGCGGCGACGCCAAGGTCCGCTTCACCGTGCGAGACGGAAAGATGACCGAGTGGCGACAGCTACCCGAAGCACCCCCGCCGCGAGGGGAAACCGTGTAGACGCGTAACGCCTCGCTGAGGGCGGCGGGAAGCGAGCTAGGCGGTGACCGTCGAGGGGCGACAGTGCTCCGCACGGCGCCCCTCGACGGGTGTCGCATAGCGACGCTTAGCCGCCGTCCTCAGCCGAGGCGCTCCACGATCATGGCCATACCCTGGCCGCCGGCGGCACACATGGTCTCGATGCCGAACTGGCCGTCGTCGGTCTCGAGATCGTTCAGCAGGGTGGTCATGATGCGGGCGCCGGTCATGCCGAATGGGTGGCCGAGCGCGATGGCCCCGCCGTGCGTGTTCAGCTTCTCGAGCGGGATGTCGCACTCCGCCATGATCGGGATCACCTGCGCCGCGAAGGCCTCGTTCAGCTCGACCACGTCGACGTCGGACATCGACATCCCGGTGCGCTCGAGGACCTTCTTGATCGCCCCGATCGGTGCGACGCCCATGTACTCGGGCTCGTTGCCCCAAGTGGCGGTGGAGA
>JBPCRE010000258.1:0-2696 GCA_050997195.1 Thermoleophilaceae bacterium | reverse complement strand
CCTTCGTGACCAACCCGACGCGCACCGGCGTGGTGTGCGTGGCCCTCCCGGAGGAGATGCCGGTGAACGAGACGCTCGAGCTGCGGCGCTCGCTGGCCGCGGAGATGGGCATGGAGCTCGACGCCGTGGTGGTCAACGCCCTCTACCCCGAGCGGTTCTCGGCGGCCGAGGCCGAGCGGATCGAGACGGCGCCCTCCGAGAACGCGTCGCCCGCGGTGCACGCCGCCCTGACCGCGGCGCTCGCCGAGCACCGCCGCGCCCAGACCCAGCGCACCCAGCTCCGGCGCCTGCGCCGCGAGGCGGGAGACTCGCTGCCCAGCGTCACGCTGCCCTTCCTGTTCGAGCGCGACCTCGGACTCGAGGCCTGGACGCGGCTGGGGCTCGAGCTCGAGCGGAGCCTGTGAGCCTCGCCGCCCTCCTCGAGGGACGGGAGGTGGTGGTGTGCGCGGGCGCCGGGGGCGTGGGCAAGACCACGAGCGCGGCGGCCATCGCCCTCGGCATGGCCGCCCGGGGCAAGAAGGTGGCGGTGCTCACCATCGACCCGGCCAGGCGGCTCGCGAACGCCCTCGGGCTGCCCGAGCTCGGCAACGAGGAGCGTCGGGTCGACCCCGAGCGCCTGGCCGCCGTCGGAGTCGAGGGGGAGGGAGAGCTGTGGGCGATGATGCTCGACGCCAAGCGAACCTTCGACGCCCTCATCGAGCGCCACGCGCCGGACGAGCGCACGCGCGACCGCGTGCTCTCGAACCGCATCTACAAGGAGCTCTCGAGCGCCGTGGCCGGCTCGCAGGAGTACATGGCCATGGAGAAGCTCCACGAGCTGCACCTCGAGGGTCGCTACGACCTCCTCGTGCTGGACACCCCGCCCACCCGCAACGCGCTCGACTTCCTCGACGCCCCCGAGCGACTCGCGCGCTTCATCGACTCCCGCTCGCTCAGCTTCTTCCTGCGCTCCAACCGACGGGGCATGCGCCTGCTCGGACGCGGATCGCTCGTGCTCTTCTCGATCCTCCGCCGGATCACGGGGGTCAACCTGCTCGAGGACCTCTCCGAGTTCTTCCGTGCCTTCGGCGCGATGACCGAGGGCTTCGAGGAGCGCGCGCGAGCGGTGGGCGCGCTGCTCGCGAGCCCCCGCACGTCGTTCGTGGTGGTCTCGAGCCCGGCCGCCGCGGCGGTGGAGGAGGCCATCTTCTTCCTGCGGCGGCTGCGCGACTCGGGGCTTCCCTTCGGTGCCGCGATCGTAAACCGCGTACACGGTCTATCGGATGGTGACGCCGAGGATGAGGATCTCGGGGGCGAGCTCTCCACCCTGCTCGACGATCCCGGCCTGGCCCGGAGGGTGGCCCGCAACCTGGTCGACATGCGGGCGCTGGCGGACCGCGATGCGACGGGCATCGCCCGCCTCTCCGGCGAGCTCGGCGGCGCCCCGCTCGTGCTCGTGCCCGACCTCGACGACGACGTGCACGACCTCGACGGACTGGCGCGGATGAATGCGCACCTCTTCGCCGAGGACGGGAAGCCCGCCGCCGCCGCCCGCGTCGCCGGGAGCGCTCCGCCGGGCAGTTAGCCTGCGGCCGGACTACACCGGAGCCGAGTAGCTTCGCGCCTCCTCGTCGGGTCGATCGGCCGCGGCGACCGGCCCATGAGCGTCCCGGGCCGGCATCCGGGAGGAGAGCTTCTTCGCCGGGCGCGCGGCCTCGGGCGCCACCCTCGTGTCCCCGCCGCTCTCGCGCTCGGCGCGAAGGTCTCGGGCGGTGATCTCGGGGGCCTCCGAGTGCTCGAGCAGTATCTGGTCCGCGGCGGCTGCCAGGTCCGGTGACAGGTAGCCGCAGAGCACGTCGCGCAGGAGGGCTCGCAGGTGCTCCTCCATCTCGAGCACGAGCGCGGCCGGAGACTCCGAGCCCACCGTCTCGAGATACGCCTCACCGGCGCCGCCTCCCTTCAGGAAGCGCTCGAGCGAGAGGGCGAGCTCCGTGCGCCGCTGAAGCACGCGACGCTCGTGGTCGACGGCGCACAGCGCGGCCAGGCGGAGCGAGAACGAGGCGCGGCCCGCGTTGGTCTCGCCGTCGAGGAGCGCGCGCAGGGCAAGCAGGTAGTCGGTCAGCGCCTCGACGTCGTGAGCACGAGCGCACCCGAGCTGAAACCGCCCGAGGGCCCACGCCACCTGTCCCGCGCGGGCCGAGTGCGCCACCTCGTCGAGGAAGAGGCGAAGCTCCTCGGCGTCGGCCGAGCCGATGACCAGCGACTCGCCTCGGGCGGCGCCGCTCGGCGTGAGCGGAGAGGGGCGCCAGGAGCCCCCGTCGGCACGAGCCCACACCGCCGGCCCGAGGGCCACACCGCCGGCGCTCCAGAGCCGAAGGCCCGCGAGCAGGCGAGCGAAGCGAGTTCGCGCCTCGACCAGGGGGATCGGATCGTCTGCCCCCACGGAGCGCTCGAGCAGACACAGCACGGTCGGCTCGCCGCCCCCGTTGCCGCGTGCGGGATCGAGCCCCCACACCGCCTCGCGCGGAGCGCCGAGATCCTCTGACGTGAGTGCCAGGCCGTCGCCCAGCTCGACCCGGCCGCCCTGGATGCGCGCCCCGTAGAGCGGCGCGATGACCTCGGTCCGCCGCGCCTCCCGGTAGAGCGTGCCCTCCACGTCGGCGTACACCGCCTCGAAGCGCTCCTCGGGAAAGGTGAAGTCCGTGGCGTCCTCCCAC
>JBPCRE010000221.1:0-12881 GCA_050997195.1 Thermoleophilaceae bacterium | reverse complement strand
GACGTGGTGGAGAGCGCCGACATCTTCATCACCACCACCGGCAACAAGGACATCATCACCGCGAAGGACATGGGCCGGATGAAGCACCAGGCCATCGTGGGCAACATCGGCCACTTCGACAACGAGATCGACATGGCCGGCGTGGCCGCCATCGAGGGCATCGAGCACATCAACATCAAGCCCCAGGTGGACGAGTGGGTCTTCCCAAACGGCCACTCGGTGCTCGTGCTCTCCGAGGGGCGGCTGCTCAACCTCGGCAACGCCACAGGGCACCCGAGCTTCGTGATGTCGAACTCGTTCACCAATCAGGTGATCGCCCAGATCGAGCTCTTCGGCAACGAGGAGAGCTACGAGCGTGAGGTCTACGTGCTGCCCAAGTACCTCGACGAGAAGGTGGCGCGGTTGCACCTTCCCGCCCTCGGGGTCAGGCTCACCGAGCTCACCAAGGACCAGGCCGACTACATCGGCGTGCCGGTGGAGGGGCCCTACAAGCCCGACCACTACCGGTACTAGGCGGGTCTAGCGAGACTCGCTAGCCCGGTCGTGGTGCGAGATCGGTAAGGCGGGTGGGGCATCTGTACCTCAGTTCTCGGGCGGGTGTACCCCACGACTACCGTTTAAGCGGCCACCGACCCCCGGGTCGATAGCGCCAGATCGACCCGGGTTCTTGCTCCGCCATCTCGTGAGCGTGACGGTGGATCACCGTTCGGTAGTACTCCTCATCGGTCAGCCCGTGCCTTTCGGCGGGTGTTTGCCCTCGCCACCGTCGCCGGTCGATCACGGCGACCGTAAGGCCGAAGTGGTCTAGCTCTGGCCGGTGACTGACGGGCATCTTGTTATCCCACGCCACCCACACGCACGGCTCGTGATGGGTTGTCAGGTACTTGATGACCTGCCCATCCTTGTAGCCGAGCAAGCCCAAATCCCTATTCGAAGTCGCATCGTGGAAGCCGCGTTGGCGAAGCTCAAGCGTGAGCTTCCAGTTCATGTCCTCGTCTATGACGAGGCGACGAGGAGGGTCAGGCGGCAAGTGCCGCTAGGTCACTCTCGTATCCGATGGCGTCGTCGATCTCGACGTCTTCGAGGCCGAAGTCCTCCCGCAGACTTTGACGACCGTCTGGCTGGGCGGCGAGGGCGGCGACTTGGCCCGTCGTTATGCGTCGGCCGCGAATGACCGGCTCGCCCGAGTGGCGGTCGGGGTCCACTTCGATGTGTTCCCGAGGATTCTTGTATGCGATCCACCCGCCTCGGCTCAAGGCCTCACGTATCGTCCGAAGGTCGATCAACGTTCCGACCATCACCTTCGCCTCGTCCGGGTAGGCAATGTCGTATAGCCCGTCGTCTCGCTTCACGAGCAAGAGCTTGCCTTCGTGGTACAGCGGTGCGGCTGCGAGCGGCCACTGGCCATGTTCCTCACGCAAGCGATGGACTATCTGCCTGATGGCGCGTGGCTTCATGCCCTGATCAATGAGGTAGTGCGCGAGCACGGCCTCGCCTGCGTCCGCATAGGAGTAGACGCGCGGGCGCTCAGAGACGCTGGGGATGATCCCGTATCGCGCCCATGAGCCGACGCGTCGGGGCGACACACCCGCGAGTCGAGCTACTTCGCCAGCCGTGTAGTGGCCTATAGCCGTGAGGTCCGGAGGAGCGATTGTTCCCATTCCTATGCGGGTTTGCGGGCGTGTTTTCGTCCGACGGTCAGCGTAGTCTGACAAGCAGACATTGAGAAAAAAGCGGCCCAGCAGAGTTGGCACTGGCGGCGGGTTCTACGGCTACCGCCTTCATGCCGCCGTCTGCGCTCGCACGGACCTTCTCGTGGCCTGGCGAGTCGAGACGGCCGCGAGCCATGAGTCGAACTACCTCGCCCGCTGCTCCCACGCCGCGAGGGCTCGCGGCTCGGCATTCGGTCGCCCCCACGCGCACGCACGCTCGCCGGTGTGGGAAGATCGGCGGCGATACGCGAAAGAGGGAGAACCCGCTCGATGAACCTGGCCCGCATCCTGTCCGACACCGCGGAGCGGCACGCCGACCGCACGGCACTCAAGCTCGACGACACCGAGGTGTCCTACGGGATGCTGAACGAGGGCAGCGCGCGCGTGGCCGGGCTGCTCGAGGCCAAGGGCTTCGAGCCCGGTGACCGCATCGGGATCATGCTCCCGAACGTTCCCTACTTCGCCATCGCCTACTACGGCGTGCTCCGCGCCGGCATGACCGTCGTGCCCATGAACGTGCTGCTGAAGGGCCGCGAGGTGTCGTTCTACCTCGAGGATCCCGAGGCGCGTCTCGTCTTCGCGTGGCACGACTTCCTCGAGGCCGCCCAGCAGGGCGCCGAGAGCTCGGGCACCGAGGTCGTGTCCGTCAAGCCCGGCGAGTTCGAGGAGCTGCTCGGCGAGCACGACCCCGAGCACGACCTCGTGGACCGCGACGAGTCCGCCACCGCGGTGATCCTCTACACCTCGGGCACCACCGGCAAGCCGAAGGGCGCGGAGCTCACCCACGCGAACCTGCACAAGAACGTGGAGGTGGCCGCCGAGACGCTCGCGGGGCTCACCCCCGACGACATCCTGCTCGGCGCGCTTCCGCTCTTCCATTCCTTCGGGCAGACGTGCGGGCTCAACTGCTCGACCTACATCGGCTCGACGATGAGCCTCATCCCGCGCTTCGACCCGGCCAAGGCCCTCGAGATCATCCAGCGCGACAAGGTCACCGTCTTCCAGGGAGTGCCCACCATGTTCGGGGCCATGCTCAACCACGAGGGCCGCGACGAATACGACGTGTCCTCGCTCCGCCTCTGCATGTCGGGCGGCTCGGCGATGCCCGGCGAGGTGCAGCGCGGCTTCGAGGAGGCCTTCGGCTGCATCGTCCTCGAGGGCTACGGCCTCTCGGAGACGAGCCCCGTGGCCTCGTTCAACCATCCCGACAAGGAGCGCAAGGTCGGCTCCATCGGCACCCCGATCGAGGGCGTCGAGATGCGGGCGGTGGACGAGGACGGGAAGGTGGTCGACCAGGGCGAGATCGGCGAGATCGCCATCAAGGGCCACAACGTGATGAAGGGCTACTGGAACCGCGAGGACGCCACCAGGGAGGTCATGAAGGACGGCTGGTTTCTCACCGGCGACATGGGCAAGGTCGACGAGGACGGCTACTTCTTCATCGTCGACCGCAAGAAGGAGCTCATCATCCGCGGCGGCTACAACGTCTACCCGCGGGAGGTCGAGGAGGTTCTCTACGAGCACCCCTCGATCCAGGAGGCCGCCGTCATCGCCGTGCCCGACGACAGCATGGGCGAGGAGGTGGGCGCCGCCATCGTCCTCAAGCAGGGCGAGGACGTGTCCGAGGACGACGTGAAGGGCTACGTCAAGGAGCAGGTGGCCAACTACAAGTACCCGCGGAAGATCTGGTTCGTGGACGAGCTGCCCAAGGGGCCCACGGGGAAGATCCTCAAGAAGGAGATCGAGGTCCCCGAGGCCGTCCAGACGGCGTAGGGCCGGCGTGGCCACGACACCGCGCTCGCGCCGGCGCCCCTCCTCGGGCGGGCGCCGGAACGGACGGAGATCGACCAAGGGTGGCGACGCGGCGGCGTCGCTGCGCGCCCCGGCCGCGTCGGCCGAGCCCGCCCAGGCGATCGGAGACGGCGCTCGCGAGCCCGGGGCGGCGGCCTCGCTCGACGTGCTCATGAGCGACGCGGTGCTCGGCTCCGGGTCGCGCGTGCTCCCGGGCTGGGCGGCGGTGAAGCTCGCGGGCAAGGTGGCCGGCCACCCGCGGCGCTCGGTGGGCCGCGGGCTCGGGCTGGCCGCCGAGCTCGCGCGCATCGCCCTCGGCCGCTCCGAGACGGCGCCCTCGGAGAAGGACAAGCGCTTCAAGGATCCCGCGTGGGAGGGCAACTTCGCCTTCCGGCGGCTGTGCCAGGCCTACCTGGCGGCCGGCAAGACCGTGGACGACCTCATCTCCGACGCCGACCTCGACTGGCGCTCCGAGCGCCGCGTGCGCTTCGCGGCCGAGAACGTGCTCGACGCGCTCGCCCCCACCAACTTCGCGCTCACCAATCCCACGGTGCTGAAGGCCACCATCGACACCGGGGGAGCCAACTTCTGGCGAGGCCTGAAGAACTTTCGCCGGGACATGCGTCACGCCCCCCGGGTGCCCTCGATGGTGGACGAGTCGAAGTTCGAGCTGGGGGAGAACATCGGCGTCTCCCCGGGGGCCGTGGTGCTGCGTACGCCGGTGTGCGAGCTCATCCAGTACCAGCCGAGCACCGAGAAGGTGCGTGGGCGCCCGCTGCTCATCGTGCCGCCGCAGATCAACAGGTTCTACGTCGTGGACATGGCGCCGGGGCGTTCGATGGTCGAGCACTGGGTCGGACGGGGCCAGCAGGTGTTCGTCCTCTCCTGGCGCAACCCCGACGAGCGTCACGCCGACTGGAACTTCGACACCTACGTCGAGTCGGTGCTCGAGGGCCTCGACGCCGTCGAGGCCATCACCGGCACCGACGCCACCCACGTGCTCGGGCTGTGCGCCGGCGGAGCCACGGCGTCGATCGCCGTGGCCCACCTCGCCGCTCGCGGCGAGGGGGGGCGCATCGCGGGGCTCGCCCTCGGGGTCACGGTGATCGACAACGAGCACGCGGGCACCACCGGTGCGTTCGTGGACCGCACCACGGCGGCCATCGCCCTCGCCGAGTCGGCGCGGAAGGGCTACATGAGCGGCAAGGCGCTGGCCGGGGTGTTCGCCTGGCTTCGGCCCAACGACCTGATCTGGGGCTACGTGGTCAACAACTACCTGCTGGGCAAGGACCCACCAGCCTTCGACGTGCTCTTCTGGAACGCCGACACCACGCGCATGCCGGCCGGCCTGCACCGCGACTTCATGCGCCTCGGGCTCGACAATCCTCTCGTGCGCCCGGGCGAGCTCTCGGTGCTCGGCACCCCGATCGACCTCGGCAAGATCACCGCTGACACCTACATGGTGGCCGGGATCGGGGACCACATCTCCCCGTGGCAGGACGCCTACCGCACCGTGCACCTGATGGGCTCGAAGCCGCGCTTCGTGCTCTCGAACGCCGGTCACATCGCGGCGATGGTCAACCCCCCGAGCGAGAAGGCGTCCTTCTACGCGAACCGGCGCAACCGGGCCAGCGCCGAGGCCTGGCTCGGCGAGGCCAGCCAGCAGCGAGGGACCTGGTGGGACGACTTCTCGGACTGGCTCGGCGAGCGCTCGGGCGACGAGCGCCCGGCGCCACGGAAGCTCGGCGGCCCGGGCTACGAGCCGGTGGCCGACGCCCCGGGCACCTACGTGCTCACCTAGCAGCCCGTGGCCTACACCCGGGTCAACGGCGTGCGCCTGTTCTACGAGCGCCGCGGAGCGGGCGAGCCGCTGCTGTTCATCACCGGCTTCGCCATACCGGCGGCGGTGTTCGATCCCGTCCTCGACGACTACGCCGAGCGCTTCGAGTGCGTGACCTACGACAACCGGAGCTCGGGCCGCTCCTCCGCGCCCCTGCGGCCCACCTCCATTCCGGAGATGGCCGCCGACGCCGCCGCGCTGCTCGAGCGCCTCGGCATCGAGAGCGCGCACGTCTACGGGCTCTCGATGGGAGGCATGATCGCCCAGGAGCTCGCACTGCGCTTTCCCGAGCGGGTCCGCGGCCTGGTCCTCGGGTGCACCACCCCCGGGGGGCCGCGTGCGGTGCGTCCCACCGTCCGGGAGCTCCTCAGCCTGGGCAAGGGGATGCTCGGTGGGCTCGCCAAGCCCGGTCGCCCGTGGCTCGCGCCGGCCGTCTTCTCGCCCGAGTTCCGGCGCGAGGAGCCGGAAGAGGTCCTCGCGCTCCTCGAGGGCTTCGGGTCCCACCGGCCCACCCCCTGGGGGGCGAACTACCACCTGCTGGCCAGCGTCTACCACGACACCGCCTCCCGCCTCGACCAGATCCAGGCGCCCACCCTCGTCATGCACGGCGAGCGCGACGCGATGGACCCGGTGGCCAACTCGCTGTTCATGGCCGAGCGCATTCCCGACGCGGAGCTCGCCATCGTGCCCGGCGCGGGGCACGCCTATCCCCTCGAGGCTCCCGAGGAGTCGCTGGCCCGCTTCACCGAGTGGCTCGCGGCCAAGAGCCCCATCGCCCCCGGGCGCCCGCGCTCGGGGGCGACCGCCGCGGTCGAGCCCCTCACCCGCCTGCTCGGCCTGCCCATCGGCGCGCTGCGAACCGGGCGCAGCGCGGCCACCTACGCCGTGGACCTGCTCTCCGGCCGGCGGCCCCGGGGCATCGGCGATCGTCGCGCGGCCGAGGCGGCGCGGCTCGTCATGCGCGAGGACGCCATCGCCGCGTCGTCGCGGAAGCCGGCGGCCAGCGCCTCGGCCACGGCGAGGTAGCTCTCCCGGTTGAAGGCGAGCCCCACGTGGCTGCTCGAGACCTCGACGTTCCGGGCGTAGGGCACCACGCAGGCCTCCCACCACACCACCCCGTCGCCGCGTGTGTAGATCGAGGTGAGCGGTATCTCGGGCGGAAACTCCGCCCCGTAGTCACGGGCGTAGCGGCACCGGCAGGTGTCGGTGAAGCACCCGGCGGCCCTCGCCTTGGAGTTGCCTCGCTGATGCACGGTGCGCACCGCGGCCACGGCGAGCTTGGTGGGAATCGAGATGTCGAAGGGGGTGGTGAGGCCCGCGCCCAGGGAGATCACGGTGGAGACCCTCTCGGGGTAGCGGTGGGCGAGCGCCTTGACGAGATGCCCTCCGCGGGAGTGCCCCACGAGCGCCACCTTGCGTCCCCGGTCGGCGTGTATGCGCCAGAGCCGGTAGTCGAGGCGGTCGAGGGCGCGATTCGAGCAGTCCACGTTCACGACGATGCCCGAGGTGTGCGGGTCGTAGCCCATCCGGCCGAGCCACTGGCGCATGACCGCGAGGGAGGTGTCGCCGGCCATGAACCCGGGCACCAGCATCACCGGCGAGCCGTCGCCTCGGGGGACGCCCTCGCCGCGGTACACGGGGTCCACGAGCAGTTGCGCGAGCTCCAGGGCGCTTCGGAGCTCCTGGAAGTGACGGCCCCACCACCGGCGGGGCACCACGTCGGTGTCGGGGGGCGCGGGATCGAAGGACGCGAACTCGACGCCGTCCGGGATCACGGACGACGGCTTCCTCGGGCGCTCCTGCTCCGGGCGGCTCACGAGGTGGGCAGAGTACTTCCCCGCTCGATCGGGCGATTGTGGCCCACGGAGCGCGGAGGGCCGCCGATAGACTCGCGCCCCTTGCGCGCACGACTCAGAGGGAGAGGGCGAACTCGAAGGTCTCAGGGGCTCTCGGGAGTCGGGCGCTGATGGCGGCCTCCTCGCCCCGCGCGCGGGGCGACAAGCGGCGACTGATCCTCGGCGCGGCCATCCGCGTGTTCGCCCGGCAGGGCTTCCACGCCTGCCGGGTCTCCGACGTGGCCGACGAGGCGGGGGTGGCCTACGGCCTCGTGTACCACTACTTCGACTCCAAGGAGCACATGCTCAACACGCTCTTCACCGAGCGCTGGCAGCTGATGCTCGACGCCATCGTGGCCATCGACGAGGGCCACGACGCCTCCGCCCGGGAGAAGCTGCGCGAGGTGGCCTCGTTCATCATCGACTCCTACCGTCACGAGCCGGACCTGATGAAGGTGATCATCGTGGAGGTCACCCGAGCCGCTAACTCCTTCGGCCGCGAGCACCTTCAGACCATCGACGAGGCGTACGCCCTCATCGCGCGCATCGTCGAGTCGGGGCGCCACGACGGCTCCTTCAAGGCCGACATCTCCGCCCAGTTCGCGGCCATGTGCTTCTACGGCGCCATCGAGCAGCTGCTGACGGCGTGGATCTTCGACCTCATGCCGCGCACCGACGAGGAGCTCGAGCGCGCGAAGTCGCTCGTGGTGGAGGCCATCTGCGGGGGGCTCGAGGCAGCCCCCGCCGGGGCCCCCACGATCTCCCGTTAGGACGACGACGTGCCCATGGAGGTGCACAAACCCGAAAACGTGTTGTAGATTGCCCGCCCTGTGAGCAACGACCTAGTAAAGCGGCTCATGTGGAGCGGGCTGCTGGCCGGGCTCGGCGCCTTGGCCACCCTCGCCACGCAGCGACTGGCCACCGTCATCTGGATGCGCGCCTTCGACGAGGATCCGCCGGACTTCTAGCCATGCCCCTATTCCGGAGAAAGAGCTGGGATGCGCCTGGCGAGGCTGCCGCGGGCGAGGACGTCGATCCGGCCGCGCCGCCCGCCGCGGGCGACGAGGAGGACGCGGTCTCGGGGCTTCCGCCGGCCGACGCCCCCGGAGCGATCGGGGAGGATGTCGACCGACCGCAGGACCAGCCGCTCGGATCGCCACCCGCGGAGGAGGATCTACCACCGGCCGATGTCCCCGCCGCGACGATCGCCCCCGAGGAGCCGGCCGCGGACGTCGCTCCCGAAGAGCTCCGCCCCGAAGAGCTCCCTCCCGAGGTCATCGACTCCTCGGCGGAGAGGCCCGCGGAGCTCGACGAATCCGAGCCCCTCGCAGCGGACGAGGAGCCCCTCGCCGGCGACGAGGAGCCGCTCCCGGTCGACGAAGAGCCGCTCGAGCCCGCCGTGCCCGGGCCGGGCGCAACCGAGCCCCCACCCCCCGCGACGATGAACGCGCTCGGCGACTCTCCCCCCGATCCGGCGCCCGCGGCCCAGACCGAGTCGGCGGTGGGAAGCGCCGCCGCCGCGCCAGGCGCGGCCTCGGCGGCCGGAGTGCCGCCCCCTCCGCCCTCGAGCCCGGCTCCGGTGCGCACCGGCCCTCCCCCAGGCCTCGAGACCGAGGGCGTGCCGGGCGAGCCGGCGGTGTCGGCTGCCCCGGTGGCCGGCGGGCTGCTCGAGCAGCGGCCCGAGATCGCGGTTCTCGGCGCCTTCGCGGGCGGGCTCCTCCTGGCGCGCATCCTCAAGCGGCTCGGCCGTGGCTGAGCGCAACAGCTCACGTCCCCGACCCCCTGAGCGCGGCCTCGGGGAGATCGTGGGGGACATCTCGACGAAGGTCTCCCTCCTCGTCCGCGAGGAGATCGCTCTGGCCCGCACCGAGGTGGGTGAGAAGGTGGCCAAGCTCGCCCGTGGCGCGGCCGTGGGAGCCGCCGCCGGGGTCTTCGCCTTCCTTGCCCTCATCTACTTCCTCCACGCCCTGGCCTACTTCCTCACCGACGTGCTCGACGGCGACATCGACACGGGGTTCGTCTGGCCGGGCTACCTGATCGTGACCGGGATCCTGCTCCTGCTCGCGGCCATCGCGGGGCTCGTGGCGGCCCGCTTCGTACGCCGCGGAAGCCCGCCCACCCCGCAGCTCGCCATCGACGAGGCCAAGAAGACCCGTGCAGCGCTCGAGGAGGCACGCCGCTGATGGCCACCGGACGCTCCTCCCAGCAGATTCGCCGTTCGATCGAAGCCACGCGCGGCGAGCTGACCTACGACGTGGAGGCGCTCAAGCGCAAGGTCACCGAGTTCACCGACTGGCGCTCGAGGCTTCGGGAGCACAGCCAACCCGTGGTCATCGGCGCGGCCGCCGCCGGCTTCCTCCTGGGCGGAGGCCTCGCCGGCTTCTTCGGGCTCTTCCGTACGGGCTAGCGCACCCCGCGACCCACGCGGGGCCCCAGGGAACCTCGGCGACGGAGCACTAGCCTCCCGGCCGTGATCTCGGTCCGCTCGATCGTCCGGATCATCCTGACCGTGGTCGCGGTGGCGGCAGCACTCGGCCTCCTGTTCCTGCTTCGAACCGTGGTGATCATGGTGGTGATCGCGGCGTTCCTGGCGGTGGCCCTCGGCCCGGCGGTCGACGTCTTCCAGCGGCGCCGCGTGCCGCGCGGACTCGCCATCGTCCTCGTCTACGTGACGATCCTCCTGCTCATCGTGGGGGTGGGACTGCTCATCGTCCCGCCCGTGGTCGACGAGGTCGACGCCTTCGCGAAGAGCGTTCCCGGCTACGTCGACGACCTGCGCCGCTCGCCCACCATCGCCGCCTACGACAACCGCTACGGAGTGACCGAGTCGCTCGGCCGCCAGGCCGAGACGATCCCCCAGCGCCTCGGCGGGGCGGTCAGCGCGCTGCAGGCGGTGACCGTGGGGGTCTTCTCGACGCTCTTCCAGCTCATCACCATCCTGGTGATCGCGTTTCTGTTCCTGCTCGACGGGCGCAGGATCGTGAACTTCTTCTTCCTGCAGCTCGGGCCCGAGCGGGAGCCCACCGCCCGGCTGGCCGCCGCTCGGGTGTATCGAGCGGTGGGCGGCTATGTGATCGGGGCGTTCTCCATCGCCCTGGCCGCCGGCACCAGCACCTATCTGGTCCTGGCCATCCTGGGCGTGCCGTTCGCCGTGCCGCTGGCCGTGCTCATGGCCTTTCTCGACCTCATCCCGCTGATCGGAGCCTCGATCGCGGGGGCGCTCATCGCATTCGTGGCCGTCTTCCAGGACTTCCCGACCACGCTGATCGTTTGGAGCATCTTCTTCCTGCTCTACCAGCAGGTCGAGAACAACGTGCTGCAGCCCTTCGTCTACCGGCGCACCGTGGAGCTCTCGGCACTGCTCGTGATCATCGCCGTGCTCTGCGGGGCCACGCTGCTCGGGGTGCTTGGAGCGCTGCTGGCCATCCCGGCGGCCGCCACGGTGCAGATCCTCATGCAGACCTACTGGCCCGGTACCACGCACACCGCGGAGGAGGCGGAGCAGGAGTCCGGCGGCCGGCCGGCGGAGGAGCCCGCGCATCGGCCGGGGAAATCCGAGGTGCGCCCGGAGGCCGGCTGAACCCTCCGCCGGGTCCCGCGAGCCGAGCTTCAGGAAGACGGCCCTCAGTCCACGTGGCGCGGGGGCATCGCCCCCAGGGCGAGCATGCGTGGGCCTGTGTGCACGCCGAGCACCGGTCCGATCTCGGAGAGGAACTCGGGCTCCCGGCCGAAGACCCCGCGGCAGGCGGCCGCGAGCTGGGCGGCCTGCTCGGGTGCCTGCACGTGTTGCACGAACCACGCCGAGGCACCGGAGGCGGCTCGCTGGCGGGCGTAGTCCACGAGCCGCTCGGACACGCGGTCGTTCGTGCGAACGCGCTCGATGACCATGATCTCCGACTCCACGGTGAGGATGGGCTTCACCCCGAGGGTCGAGCCGATCCAGCTCTTGGCCGCACCGGCCCGGTCGCTTCGCTTCAGGAACTCGAGCGTGTCGAGGGCCAGCCAGGTCTTGAGCTCGCCGCGGGCGGCAAGCACCCGCTCCACCACCTCGGCGGCATCCGCGGCATCCTGCGCCGCCCGCGCCGCCACGAGGGCCATGAGGCCGAGCCCTCCGCCGGCGGTCGAGGAGTTGACCACCGACACCCGGGCTCCGCCCCTTCCCTCGGCCTCGAGGCGCTCAGCGGCCTCCCGCGCGGCGGCCACGGTGTGGGAGAGCCCGCCCGAGATGTGCACGGACACCACCTCGCCGCCGCCGGCGAGCAGCGGCTCGTAGGCGGCGACGAAGTCCTCGACCCGCGGGCCCGAGGTGTGGGCAGCTCGTCGGAGGAGCGCAGCTCGTCATAGAAGGTGTCGAGGTCGCCCATGCGATCCTCGGACACCGTCTGGGCCTCCCCGAAGTTCACGTACAGGGGAACCAGGTGGATCCCGCGTGCCGCCACGAGCGCGGGAGGCAGGTAGCCGGTGGTGTCGGAGACGACGGCGACGGACGGCATCCGGCGAGCGACCCTATCCGCCGTTTGCCCGGACGCCTAGACTCTCCGGCCTCATGGCGGACTACGACGAACAGCAGGTCAGGACCCGGCTCGAGCAGCGCGTCGCGGAGATCGAGAGCACGCGCGAGAAGATGCGCAAGGAGAGCGAGGGCGGCAGCGAGCTGGCCGACTACGACCAGCACCCCGGAGACATGGGCTCGGAGATGCACGACCAGGAGCTCGACCAGACCACCGAGCTCCTCCTCGACGACGAGCGCGGACGGATCGACGAGGCGCTCAGCGCGCTCGACGCGGGCACCTACGGGACGTGCGTGGTATGCGGCAAGGAGATCCCCGCGGGGCGCGTCGAGGCCATGCCGGAGGCCGTGCGCTGCATCGACCATCAGCGCGAGCTCGAGGCCCACGGGCGCATCGCCAACCAGCCACCACTCGACCGCTGAGCTGAGCTGAGCCGGCGGTCTCGGCCGCGCCCGAGACGCGAGGGCGCGCCGACTACTCTGAGAGGCATGGCGACCCTGTATCGCTGCAAGACGCCGACGGACAACCTCTGTGGGTGCGGAGCCGTGGCGCGGCGGCTGCGCCAACTGTCGATCGAGTACGAGGAGGTCCGGGTGCCCTACATGAAGCGCTATCGCCCCGAGGTGATGGAGCTCACCGGCCAGCGCTGGGTGCCGGTGCTCGTGCACGGCGAGGAGGTGGTGCACGACTCCAAGCGCATCCTCGAGTACCTCGAGCGCGTGGAGCGCACCCGGGGCGCCGCCACGGCGGGCGGGCGCTGATGCCCTCGCCCTTTGCCGCCGCGTGGGCCGCCCGCGCGGCGCGCCGCTACGGGCCCGTGGTGGCCCGCGCCGCCTACAAGCGCTGGAAGGCGATGTCTCCCGAGGAGAAGGAGCGCTACCGCCAGCAGATGCGCGGGGCGGCTGCACGCGGCCGGGCGGCGGTGACGAACGCTCGCGACCGAGGTCGCCGGCAGCCGATCGACGAGGGGCCGGAACGGCCGCCCGAGCGGCCCGGCGAGGGGCCGGGCCGCTAGCCGGGCCGGGCCGCTAGCCGAGCCGGTTCTCTAGGCCGAGGGGGGCAGTTTGCGGCGCCCCCACGGCGGGAGCCTCGGGGACCTCTTCCCCGGAGGGCTGATCGACGCCGAGGGTCTCGGCCAGCTCGCCCGTCTCGTACATCTCGGTGACGATGTCCGCACCGCCCACGAACGTGC
>JBPCRE010000214.1:0-4097 GCA_050997195.1 Thermoleophilaceae bacterium | reverse complement strand
GCGACCATGTACGCAGGCAGGAAGCCCGACACGCCCGTGACCAGGATGGTCCTGCCTTGGAGCCGCTCCCACGGGAGGGGAGCAGCGAGGATGCGTCGTAGTTCCTCGGTGATCGCGGGGTGGCGCTTCACCGGCGGCAAGGCTAGGAGGCGTCGGCAGGAAGAGTTGCCCGCGTGCAGTCCCGCAACGAACTGCGCGACGAGATCCAGTGGAGGCCCAATGGCTGGACGCGAATGGCCGTGGCGGCGGCGGTCGCGGCTCGCCGTGCGGTCCTACCATCGCCTCGTGGCCCCCACGCTCTCCATCTGCGTGCCTACGCACGAGGGCCGGGCGCGGGTGCTCGACCGAGCGCTCGCGAGCGTCGCCGAGCAACTCGACGGACTCGGGGGCCAGGTGCAGGTGTGCGTGAGCGACAACGGCACCCGCGACGCCACCCCGGAGGTGGTCGCGGCGTACGCCACGCGGCTAGGTGACGCCCTCGTCGTCCATCGCTTCGAGACCGACCAGGGGGCCACGCGGAACTTCCTCAAGGTGGTCGAGATCGCCCGCGGGAACTTCTGCTGGCTGCTCGGCTCCGACGACACGGTGGAGCCCGGGGGCGTGGCCGAGGTGCTGGCCGTGCTCGACGCGCAGCCCGACCTCACGGGGATCACCACAAACCGCCTCCACGTCGACGACCTGAACCCGGCAGCGCCCGGGCTCGACGACCCCCGGATCCTCCCGCCACCGGAGCGGACCCGGTACGACTCGGCTGAGGAGATCCTCGGCGAGCTCGCGATGCTCCAGGACTACATCTCCACCCAGGTCCTGAGCCGGGAGCGCTGGCTCGAGGCGGTGGACAACCTGGGACTCGAGCGCCTCCTCGCGGCACGCCACTTCCCCCAGCTGCTCATCCTCACCGAGATGATCCGCCGCGCGCCCCGGTGGTACTGGCTGGCCGAGCCTGTCATCGGGCACCGCGTCGGGGTCGCCGCGCTCGCCGACTCGTTCGGCGACGCCACCATGTCGCACTACACGATCACCGTCACGGAGAACCGGGCCCGCATATGGGCCGAGCTCTTCGGGACGAGGTCGCCCATCTACCGCGCCGCCATGTGGCGCTCGTGGTTCGTGCAGGCCAATCCCGTCATCCTCGCTTACTACAAGCTCCAGCCCGGCCACGGGTTCGCCGAGGACGTCCGGCTCCTGACCACGCTGACCCGCTTCTACTGGTTCCTGCCCCAGTTCTGGCTGACGAGTTTTCCCGTCCTGCTCGTCCCCCAGAAGCTCATCCCCCGCTCGCTGGCGCGCGTCGGATCCGCGTTGGGCCGCCGGCTCCGCGCTCGGCGCCCCCCCGCCTCGCGCGCCGGAGAAGCGTCCCCCTAGCCGGCGCCCGGGCCGCGCTCATGTCCGTCCCCCCTACCGTCGCCGCCACCGCCGCCCCGCCCCCGACGGACGTGCTCGACACGCCGGCCGCGGGCGGCCTCGCTATCCGCGGCAGCGCCGTGCGCGCCGCGGGCCAGCTCACGGTCATGGGCCTCTCGCTCGCGTCCCTGCCCCTGTTGACCCGGCACCTCGGCGTCGCGCAGTTCGGCCGCTACGCGCTCGTCGTCTCGCTCGTCGGACTCGTGGGAACGGTGACCGACTCGGGCCTCGGCGCCCTCGCCGTCCGCGAGTACGCCGTCCGTAGCGGAGCCGACCGGGACCGCCTCCTCGCCAACCTGCTCGGGGTCCGCCTCGCGCTGACCGTCGTGGCGGTGGCGATCGCGGTGGTCTACGCACTGCTGGCCGGCTTCGGCGGCCCCCTAGTCCTCGGGACGGTCCTCGCGGGGATCGGTCTCTTCTTCGCGGTGGCCCAGGGCGCCCTCGCCGTGCCCCTTGCCGCCGAGCTGCGCCTGGGTTGGGTCGCGGTCCTGGATCTCATGCGGCAGGCCGTGCTGGTGTCCCTCATCGTCGGGCTCGTCCTCCTCGGCGCGGGAATCGTCGAGTTCCTCGCCGTGCCCATCGCCAGCGGGCTCGTGGCCCTGCTCGGCACCGCGCGGCTCGTCCGAGGACGCACGCCCTTCGTCCCGCGCCTCGAGCCGGCGCAGTCGCGGGCGCTCCTGCGCGAGACGATCCCCCTGGCCGCGGCCGGACTCATCTACAACGTCTACTTCCGGCTCGTCCTCCTCGTCATGGGACTGGTCTCCACCGCCCTACAGACCGGGTACTTCGCCCTTTCTTTCCGGGTCGTGGAGGTCCTCATGGTGGTTCCCTTCCTGCTGATCGGGACCCTCCTCCCCTTGCTCAGCCGGGCGGCGCGCGACGACCAGGTGCGGCTGCGCTATGCCCTCGCCCGCACGTGGGACGTCGCCCTGATCGGCGCGGGATGCTTCGCACTGGTAACGGCGCTCGGCGCCCCCGTGGCCATCGCGGTCATCGCGCCCGGTTCGGGCGCGCCCGCCGCCGGGGTGCTGCGCATCCAGGCGCTCGCGCTCGCCATCGCCTTTCTGTCCATCACCTGGGGCATCTCCTTCATCGCCCTGCGCTGGCACCGCGTCCTCGTACTCAGCAACGGCTTCGCGCTGCTCGTCACCCTCGCCCTCGCCCTTGCCCTCATCCCCCTCCTCGGGGCTCGGGGGGCGGCGCTGGCCACCGTGATCGGCGAGCTCTCCCTCCTGGTGATCTCCTGCGTCGCCGTCGTCCGCCGCCGCCGCGACCTCTGGCCCGGCCTCGGGGTGCTGCCTCGGGTGCTGGCCGCGGTGGCGGTGGGCGCGGGCGTCGTCCTCGTCCCGGCGCTGGGCGACGTGGCGCGGACCGTCGCCGCCACCACGTTGTACTTCGTCGTGCTCGCCCTCCTGCGCGCGATCCCCGACGAGCTGGTGGCTGCGGTGCGCGGGGGGCGGCTCTGGCTTCCTCCTCGGCGCCGTAGGCTCCGTCGCAGTGGGGTCGCGCAGCGCACTTCGGGACGCCTTGGACCGCGGCGAGAAGGACAAGCACGCCGTGGTCGCCGAAACTCGTGAGCTCAACCGGGCTCTCGAGGATCTCGCCGAGCTCCTTCCGCGCACGAACATCGCCCACGTCACCGTCCGCCCCGGCGAGGTCTTGCTCGAGAGCGCCCTGGCCCCCGTGTCCTTCTCCGTCGACCTCGACGACATAGGCAGTCCTCCGCTCGTCTCGCTCGCCCTGGGCGCCTACGAGCCCGACGAGCTCGCCGCCCTGTCCCGGCTGCTCGACGGGGCCTCCACCTTCGTCGACGTCGGGGCGAACGTGGGCTGGTACTCGCTGCACGCCGCGGCCGCGTTCCCCACGCTGCGGGTGATGGCCCTCGAGCCCGTGCCGGCAACGATCCGATCCCTCGAGCGCAACGTCGAGCTCAACGGCGGACGGGTCGAGGTGCTTCCCCTCGGGCTCGCCGAGCGGCCGGGGGAGATGGAGCTGTGGATCGCCCCGAGCCAGTCCGGGGCGGCATCAGCCGCCCCGTCTCGCCACTACCCTGGCCAGGCGCCGGTCTTATGCCGGATGACCTCCCTCGACGCGCTCACCGCCGAGCATGACCTGAATGTCGATGTCCTCAAGGCCGACCTCGAGGGCGGCGAGCTCGGCGCGCTGCGCGGCGGACTCGTCACGCTCGAGCGCGACCGGCCGGCGATCATGCTCGAGCTCCTGCGCATCCACGCGGCGCCGTTCGGCTACCACCCCAACGACGTCATCGACCTGCTCGCGGGACTGGGCTACGCCGCTCAGGTAAGCGGGCCCTCCGGGCTGCGACCGTTCGCGCATATGGACGAGGCGACCACGGAGACGAACTTCTTCTTCCTGCACCGCGACCGCCACGCGGCGCTCATGCCCTAGGGGCCTTCAGCAGGCCGGCCCGGACCGCAGCCCGTCCCGCACCCCCCGTAACACGACCCCCACGCTCTCCCGCCGCATCCGCTGGTGGCGCAGGTAGAGCCAGGTCGTGAACGAGACCCCCCAGAGCACCGAGAGCTTCTCGGCAGAGTTCCACGCGGGGCTGCGCAGCATCCACAGCGAGTTGCGTACGTGGAAGTAGAAGCGCCCGCCGCTCTCGGTGATGGCGGTGTGCGCCTCGCGCGTCTCGTGGACGACGACGGAGTCGGGGACGAAGTAGCCCGGGG
>JBPCRE010000117.1:0-12659 GCA_050997195.1 Thermoleophilaceae bacterium | reverse complement strand
CATCTGACCCGTCTTGGCTCTTTTTTACCCCCTCCATGGACCCCTTCCCCCTTTCGGGGTGTTTCTCGTGAACGCCGAGACCTCGGGAGCGGAGTACTACCTGCTCGGAGGCGACTACGCGCTGTTCGGCGCGTGGCCGGAGGAGACGATCGCGCGCCTGCGCGAGCTCGACGCCTCGTGGATACGGGGCAACGGCGAGCGTTGGACCGCGAGCCCGGCCGAGGCCCCGCGCGACGAGATGGTGCAGCGGGCCATCACCGTGTGCCGCGGCCGCCTCGGGCCCGCCACGGTGGAGGACCTGAACCGCCTGCCCGAGACGACCGCGCGGGACGGCGTGCGCTACGTGCACGCCTCACCGGTATCCGACGTGCGGTCCTTTCTCCCCGAGCCCGCCGACGACGAGGCGGAGCTCCTCGAGGGGGTGCGCGAGCCGCGGCTGGTGTTCGGACACACCCACCTCCAGTTCGAGCGTCGCGCGGCCGGAGGGGGTCTCGAGCTCGTGAACCCCGGCAGCGTGGGCATGCCCTTCGACGGCGATCCCCGCGCGGGCTTCGGGCTGCTCGGAGACGACGGCCGGCTGGAGCTCCGCCGCGTGGAGTACGACCACGACGCGAGCGCCGCGGCGGTCCGCGAGCGCCTCGGGGACTGGGCCGAGACGATCGCGCGGCGCATCGAACAGGCCGACTCGGGGGTGTAGGTGACCGCCGGGGTCCCCCGGCATGACCTCGGCACCCCCGCCGTGATCGACGGCGGGCACCGCCTTTCCCGCGGTCAGCTCGAGGCCCGAGCCGCTCGGCTGGCAGGGGGTCTGCGCGATAGGGCGGGGGTCCGCCGGGGTCATCGTGTGGCCTTCGACCTCTCCGCTCGCGCGGAGTACTTCGAGCTTCACGCGGCGGTGAGCGCTCTCGGGGCGAGCCTGGTAGCGGTCGGCCGCGGGCTCGACGAGGACGCGGCCCGCCGCGTGGTGGCCGACAGTGGTGCCCGCGTGGCCGTGCTCGATGCGCCCGAACGGCTCGGGGCGGCGTTCGGCCGGGGCCCGGCCGTCCCGGCTCTCGACACCGTGGTGTGGGTGGGCGAGGAGCCCTGGGCCGGCGCGCTCGCCTACGAATCGCTCGTCGAGGGCTCCTCGTCGGTTCTCGACATCGACAGCGGGCCGGCGCCGGCGGCGCTCGTCTACACCTCGGGCACCACCGGGCGCCCGAAGGCCGCCCTCCGCGAGCTCGGACCCGACGCCCGGCTCGCGCGGGCGGCCATGTACGCCGACCTCTTCGGCACTCTCGGCTTCCGGTCCGGCGACCGCCATCTGCTCTGCTGCGGGGTCGACCACGCCCAGCCCGCTTTCTACGCCCGTCACACCCTCGAGCGCGGAGGCTCGGTGCTCGTCATGCGCCACTTCGAGCCCGAGGCCGCCCTCGACCTCATCGAGTCCGAGGCCGTCACCACGGCGTTCCTCGTTCCGCACATGCTCCGCCGCATCCTCGCCCTGCCCGAGAGCTCGCGGCGCGGGCGCGAGCTCGCCTCGCTCCGCGCGCTGATCTCGGGGGGATCCGCGCTGCCGCCCGCCCTGCGGCAGGAGGTCACCGCGCTGTTCGGCGATCGATGCCTGTTCGACCTCTACGGCTCCGTCGAGCTCGGCCTCGTGACCGTGCTCGAGCCGGGGGACGCGCCCTCGCGGCCGAGCTCGGTCGGCCGTCCTCTGGCCGGCGTCGGGATCCGGATCCTCGACGAGGCGGGCCGACGCCTCGGGCCGGGGGAGCTCGGGCGGGTGTTCGTCCGCAGCCCGGTACAGGTGGCCGGCTATGTCGACGACGAGCCGGCCTTCGCCGCCGCCACCCAAGATGGCTTCTTCGCACCGGGGGACCTCGGGCGCGTCGACGAGGACGGCTACCTCTACCTCGTCGATCGTGCCGCGGAGGTGGTCCGGGTGGACGGCCAATCGGTGTTCCCCGAGAGGGTGGAGGAGGTGTTGCGCAGCCATCCCGCGGTGCTCGACGCGGCGGTGTACGACGTCGGAGACGGCAAGTACGTACGCCTCGGCGCGGCGATCGAGCTCGGAGCCGGCGCCTCCCTCGACATCGGGGAGCTCACCGCGCTGGCCGCGAGGCGTCTCGAGCCCCACGAGTGCCCCGAGCTCTTGCGCGTGGTCTCCGCGCTGCCCCGGAACGCCCTCGGGAAGGTGATGAAGCACGCGCTCGGGGCGCCGAGGGCCGACGGGGAGGCCGGGCGCGCGTAGCCGGCGGGGTGGTCGCTCCCTCGGGGCGGCGACGATCAGCCGGGACGAACGGGCTGCCCCGCCAGCACTGCCAGTCGCTCGACCTCCTCCTCGCCGCTCCACGCCCCCACCGAGGCCCGCACCAGGCCTCGGCCCGGGAGCTGACGGACCACGATGCCCTCCTCGGCCAGGCGGCGGACCTCGGCCTCCGGGTCGGCGCTGCGCCAGGAGACGAGGGTCGAGCGCCCGCGTGGCGCCAACTCGAGGCCGCGCTCGGACAGGCGGGCGGCCAGGCCCTCGGCGAGGCTCGTGGAGCGCTCGTGCACCCACTCCCACCCGACCTCCTCGAGGAGGTCCAGGGAGGCGAGCGACCAGGCTCCCGCGGGACCGGGCAGGACCCCCACGTCGTAGCGAGCGGCGTCCGGGCGGTAGTCGAGCTCGAGCGCCGCCCCGGGGTCGGCCAGCGCGCCGTAGCCCGGCCAGCTCGGCGCCACGGCATCCAGGCGCCGCGGGTGCACGAAGAGGCTGCCCGAGCCGTCGGGGCCGCAGAGCCACTTCTGGCCCGAGGCGGCGTAGAAGTCGCACCCGAGGGCATCGACGTCGACGGGGACCGCGCCGAGCCCCTGGGCGCCGTCGAGGAGGACCGACGCGCCGCTCGCGGCGAGCCCCGCGGCGTCCACGACTCCTCCCGAGACCCAGGACACGTGCGAGCAGGCCACAAGCCGCGTGGCCGGACCCACCTCGCCGGCGAGCTCGGCGAAGGGCACCACGCGGACCGAGAATCCGCTCCGGGCGCGGGCGGCGGCAAGCGGGGCGAGCAGGCCGGGGTGCTCCTCGTGGGAGGTGAGCACCTCGTCGCCCGGGCCGAGCTCGAGCCCGGCCATCACGGTGTTCACCCCGTCGGTGGTCGAGCGGGTGAGTGCCACCGAGGCGGAAACCGAGCCGAAGAGCCCGGCGAGGCGCGCGCGCAGCCGTGCGGCCATCTCCTGGAGCCCGACGAAGTGGTGCTCGCCGCCCCGACCACGCTCGAGCTCCTCGAGCACGCGGGTAGCCGCCGCCTCGGCGGCACGGCGGGGAACGGGCCCGTCGGTGCCCGCGTTCAGGTAGCTCATCGCCCCGAGGACCGGAAACTCGGCCCGGAAGGTCTCGGCCCTCGTTGGCTCGGACGCCATCAGGTCTCCGGATCGGCCGCGTTCGCGTTCTTCGGCTCGGCCGCGGTCACGGAGAGAAGAGCGCGCTGCCGTCCTCGGGCACCTCCACCCGGCTCGCGACCCCCTCGCGCTCGGCCTCGGCGCGGAGCTGGGCGCGGGGGAGAAGGCAGTGGTTGATGGCCTCCATGTGCACGGCGGCGATGCGGGCCTGCGGGGCGGCCTTCGCCGTGGCCAGCACGTCGGTGGCGGTCATGGTGATCGGGTCGCCCTCGGTGAACCGGGCGGCGCCCGCGTTGACCACCACGAGATCGGGGCGGTGCGCCTCCAGGGCCTCGGCCACCTCGGGACACCAGATGGTGTCCCCGGCCAGGTAGAGGGTGGGCTCTCCTTCGGCGCGGAGCACGAAGCCGCAGACCGGGGCCATCGCCTCGCCGATCTCGCCGGTGCCATGCCGGCCGTCGGTCCGGCTCACGTGAAGGCCGCGGAGGGAGATCTCGGTCTCGATCGGCCGCACGTCGGTGAAGCCGCGCCGCCCGAGCTCCTCGGCGTCCGGCGGCTGGCAGAGGACCGGGACCTCGGAGGGAAGCGCCTCGACCGCGGCCTCGTCGAGGTGATCGGCGTGAAGGTGGGTGACGAGCACGGCGTCGAGGTGGCGCACCAGCTCCCCTACGGCCAAGCCGAGGGGCACGAGCGGGTTGCGACGCTGGTTCGGCGTGCCCTCCACGGGCGGAGCGGACTCGGGCTCGCCGAGCAGCGGATCGACGAGGATCCGCCGCCCGGCCGTCTCGACCAGGAGCGTGGCGTGGCGGGCGAGCAGGACGTGCACCGCCGCCATTCTCACACTCCCGGCCGACGCGTATGGTCTCGGGTCAAGTGATCGTCGAGCGCTCCATGCACCCCGACTGGCTCTCCAACGCCTACCTGGTGGGCGACGAGCCGGGCGGGCACGCCGTGATCATCGACTCGGGCGGCCCCTCGGATGCGCTCCTCGCGGCCGTCGAGCAGCACGAGCTCACCGTGACGCACCTCCTGCTGACCCATCACCACGGCGACCACGTGGCCGAGAACCACGTGTACAAGGAGCGCTTCGGGGTCGAGATCCTCGCGCACCCCCTCGAGGCCGAGCACCTCGTCGACGTGGACCGTGCCCTCGAGCCCGGGGAGATGATTGAGACGGGCGGTCTGCGGATCGACGGGCTGCACACGCCGGGCCACACCGCCGGGATGCTCGCCTTCCGCGTGAACGACTCCGAGGTGTTCACCGGCGACACGCTGTTCAAGGGCTCGGTGGGCGGGGTGCGGGCCCCGGGCTCGACCACCTTCGAGGACCTCCGCGACTCGATCATGGGCGTGCTCATGCGGCTCCCGCCGGAGACCGCGCTCCACCCCGGCCACGCCGGTCCCTCCACCGTCGGCGAGGAGTGGGAGGACAACGTCTTCGTGCGCCTCTGGCGCGGCCTCGACGGGGAGGGCACGGACCGCTGCCGGGTCGGACAGGAGTCCGCCACCCTCGTGCTCTGGGGCCCCGACTACGACGGCGGCCACAAGGCCTGGGTGCGCTGGGACGACTCCGGCCGCGACGACATCGTGCCGGGCTCGGCGGTGGAGCGCGACGGGGACGACCAGAACCCCCTCGGTCACGCCCCATGAGGTCCCATACCGTCTACCGCACCTTCGAGACCGAGCACCGGCGCGAGTTCGTGCGCATCACCGACGACGTGCAGGCCGCCGTCGACGACGCCGGCGTCCGGGAGGGCCTCGTCCTCGTCTCGGCCATGCACATCACCGCCGGCGTGTGGGTGAACGACGACGAGCCCGGCATCCTCGAGGACGCCCTCGAGTGGCTCGACAAGATCGCTCCCCCGAGCTGGCGCGACCCCGAGACCGCGGTGGCCAGCGAGCTCCTGCCGGAATCGGGCGACTACCGCCACCACCGCGGGGGAGAGGACAACGGCGACGCCCACCTGAAGAACCTGCTCGTGCACCACCAGGCGATCGTTCCGGTGACCGACGGCCGCCTCGACCTCGGGCCGTGGCAGCAGGTCTTCTACGCGGAGTTCGACGGCGGCCGGCCCAAGCGCCTCGTGATCAAGGTCCTGGGCGAGTAGCCCCCCGCGGCTCCTACCCTCCCCGCCGTGACGGTCTTCCTCCCCGACGACACGGCGCTCGAGCTGGCCGAGGGCGCCACCGGCCTCGACGCCGCGCGCGCCATCGGCGAAGGCCTCGCCCGTGCCGCGCTGGCCATCAGGGTCGGCGGCGAAGGGAGGCTTCGCGACCTCTCCGCCCCGCTCGCCGACGGCGATCGCATCGAGATCGTGACCTCGAGGAGCCCCGAGGAGCCCGGGATCGGGCCGCTCGAGCTCATCCGCCACGACACCGCCCATGTGCTGGCCACCGCGGTGATCGAGCTCTATCCGGGCACGAAGGTCTCGATCGGGCCACCGATCGAGGGCGGCTTCTACTACGACTTCGACTTTCCCGAAGAGGTGGGGGTCTCCGACGCGGACTTCGAGCGCATCGAGGCCCGGATGCGCGAGCACGTCAAGGCCGATGAGTCCTTCGAGCGCACCGACGTGGCCGTGGCCGAGGCCCTCGAGCGCTTCCGCGCGGCCGAGGAGCCCTACAAGGTCGAGCTGATCGAGGACCTCATGACCAATGAGGGGGTCGAGACGGTCTCGCTCTACCGCAATGGGCCCTTCGTGGACCTCTGCCGGGGCCCGCACGCGCCTTCGACCAGCCGCGTCCGCGCCTTCAGGCTGCTCTCGGTGGCCGGTGCCTACTGGCGCGGGGACTCCGACCGCCCGATGCTCACGCGCATCTACGGCACCGCGTTCTTCTCGAAGGATGACCTCGACGCCCACCTCGAGCGCCTCGAGCAGGCCCGCGCCCGCGACCACCGCAGGCTCGGCCGCGAGCTCGGCCTGTTCATGTTCTCGGACCTCTCGCCCGGCGCGCCCTTCTGGCAGCCGGCCGGCACCGCGATCTACAACCAGCTCACCGACCTCTGGCGCACCGAGAACGCCGCCCGCGGCTACCGCGAGGTGCGCACGCCGATCCTCTACGACGTGGATCTCTGGAAGCAGTCCGGGCACTGGGAGAAGTACAAGGACAACATGTACTTCACCGACGTGGAGGAGCGCTCCATGGGGCTCAAGCCGATGAACTGCCCGGCCCACGTGCAGATCTACAAGGCCGACCGGCGCTCCTACCGCGACCTTCCCATACGCATGTCCGAGGCCGGCCTCGTGCACCGCCACGAGGCGAGCGGTGTGCTCCACGGCCTGCTGCGGGTCCGCGCCTTCACCCAGGACGACGCGCACATCTTCTGCACCCCCGAGCAGATCGAGGAGGAGGTGCTCGGTTGTCTCGACTTCGGGTTCTTCCTCTACGACCTCTTCGGCTTCGAGCCGCGGCTCGAGCTCTCGACCCGCCCCGAGCAGCGCATCGGTGACGACGCCATGTGGGACGCCGCCGAGTCGGCGCTCGAGGGCGCGTTGCGCCGGCGCGAGCTCGAGTTCGAGGTCAACGCCGGCGACGGCGCCTTCTACGGCCCGAAGATCGACCTGCACATGACCGACTCGATCGGCCGCTCGTGGCAGCTCGGCACCGTGCAGCTCGACTACTCGATGCCCGCGCGCTTCGGCCTCGAGTACACGGGCGCCGACAACGCCGAGCACGCGCCGGTGATGATCCACCGTGCCCTGCTCGGCTCCTTCGAGCGCTTCATCGGCATCCTCACCGAGCACTACGCGGGAGAGTTCCCTCTCTGGCTCGCACCGGTGCAGGCCGTGGTGCTCCCCATCGCCGACCGTCACGTGGCCTACGGGCGGCGGGTGCTCACCGAGCTCGCGGACCACCGCCTGCGGGTAGAGCTCGACGAGCGCTCGGAGTCGGTGGGTCGCAAGATCCGCGACGCCGAGCTTCGCAAGGCCCCGTACATGCTCGTGGTGGGCGACGCGGAGGAGCGCGCCGAGACGGTGGGCGTGCGGCGCCACCGAGAGGGAGACCTCGGAGCGATGACCGTGGCCGACTTCGGCGGACGCGCTCGCGCCGAAGTCGAGTCCCGAGCCGTGGCCTGAAGCTTCCGGGCGGCGCTATAGTTCGTCGACGAATGAGGCGCATCTTCTTCCCGCGACCCGCGGCTGCCGTTTGCTGGTCCACTCTTTGATCGTCCGCGACTCGCCTCGCCCTCGCCCTTGACCCAGTCTCGCGAGGTCGTTGCCTAGTGGCAATTCCGCGTCGGTTCGATCGTCGTCCGCCGGAGCGCGACGAGACGCGCATCAACGACCGCATCCGAGTCCCCGAGGTTCGCCTGGTGGGAGAGGACGGAAACCAGGTCGGCGTGCTCTCGCGCGACGATGCCCTGGCCTACGCCCGCGAGCGCGACCTCGACCTCGTCGAGGTGGCCGCCGAGGCCCGCCCGCCCGTCTGCCGCATCCTCGACTACTCGAAGTACAAGTACGAGCAGGAGCAGAAGCAGAAGGCCGCGCGCAAGCACCAGACCCAGGTCACCGTGCGCGAGATCAAGCTTCGCCCGAAGATCGCGGAGAACGACTACAACACCAAGAAGGGCCACGTCGAGCGCTTCCTCCGCCACCAGGACAAGGTGAAGATCACGATCATGTTCCGCGGCCGCGAGCAGGCCCACCCCGAGCGGGGCGAGCGCCTGCTCATGAAGCTCGCCGACGACGTGGCGGAGCTCGGCACCGTCGAGCAGCGCCCGATCCAAGACGGACGCAACATGACCATGATGCTCGGCCCGGTGAAGCAGCGGGCGGTCGAGTCCGAGAACGGCGCCGCCGCGAGCTGAGCGTGGATCAGGGCTGAGGCGCGGGGGCGAGGCGCCGCCCAGATGAGCAGCGCTCCGCTCCTCTGCTTCAATAGGTCGCCGTCATGCCGAAGATGAAGAGCCATTCGGGCGCTAAAAAGCGCTTCAAGGTCACGGGTACGGGAAAGGTCCGTGGCCGGCACGGCATGACCAGCCACATCCGGGTGAAGAAGAACGCGAAGCGTCAGCGCCGGCTCGACGTGCCGGCGGCCATCGCCAAAGCGGATCGGCCGCGCATCAAGCGGCTGCTCGGCAAGTGATGTTCCGGGCTCCCTGCACCGCCTCGGCCTCCGGCCGGCCCTCATGAGTCGCGTGAAGCGCTCGGTGGCCGCGCGCAAGAAGCGCCGGGCCACCCTCGAGCGGGCCAAGGGCTACCGCGGCGACGCCCACACGAGCTACCGCAAGGCCAAGGAGGCCCTGCTCAAGGCCGACACCTACGCCTACCGCGACCGGCGCAACCGCAAGCGGGACTTCCGCCGGCTGTGGATCGTGCGCATCAACGCCGCCGCCCGCCAGCACGGGATGACCTACGGGCAGCTCATGCACGGCCTGAAGCTCGCGGAGGTGCCGCTCGACCGCAAGGTGCTGGCCGACATCGCCGTGCGCGACCCAGAGACCTTCCGACGCTTCGCCGATCGCGCCCGGGAGGCGGCCGCTGCCTGAGCCCCACGCAGCCGACCGATCCGACTCCCAGGGGCGCCCAGCGAGGCGCCCCTTTTCGTTCCCGCCCGGCTTCGACCCCCGACCGCACCGACCCCCCCGTGATCTCCTCCGCCCAGAACCAGCACCTGAAGACCATTCGCAAGCTCCAGGACAAGCGCCACCGCGAGCGCACCGGCCTGTTCGTGGCCGAGGGCGAGGACCTCGTGGACGCCGCGCGGCGTGCGGGATTCGAGGCCGAGATCCTGCTCGTGGCCGAGGTGGACGTGGAGCCCGGGCTGCTCGCCGCGGTGAGCACGCTCGGCTCGGGCACGCGGGTGGTCGGGGTCTTCCGGCAGCGCTTCGGCAGCCCCGGCGGTGCCCTGTCGGTCTGGCTCGAGGGCGTGGCCGATCCGGGCAACGTGGGCACGATCATCCGCTCGGCCCACGCCTTCGCCGACGGGCCCGTGGTGCTCGGCCCCGGGTGCGCCGACCCCTACGGACCGAAGGCCGTCCGCGCCTCGATGGGCTCCACCTTCGCCCGCCCTCCGGCCCGCGCCGACTTCGACGCCCTGGATGGCACCACCGTGGCTCTCTCCTCCGCCGCGGGGCCCGAGCTCTCCTCGCTCGAGCTCACCGCGCCAGTGACGCTCTGCCTGGGAGGCGAGCGCGACGGCCTGTCGGCCGAGGTGCTCGAGGGCGCATCCGCGCGGGCGCGGATCGGCACTCGCTCGGACGGCCCGGACTCGCTCAACGTGGCCATGGCCGCCACGGTCTCCCTGCACCAGTGCGCCCGTAGAATGGCCCCGGATGCCTGACCCTCGCCTCGCAGCGCTCCGGGACGAGGGCCGGGCCGCCATCTCCGCCGCTCCGAGCAGCGCGGAGCTCGAGGAGCTTCGGGTGCGCCTGCTCGGGCGCAAGGCCGAGCTCACGCGGGTCAAGCGCTCGATCCGTGGGCTTCCGCCCGAGGATCGGGGGCCGGTGGGCAAGGAGGCCAACGCGATCTCGGGCGAGCTCGAGCGTCTGCTCGCCGAGCGGGCAGCGGCGCTCGAGGCCGAGGAGCTCCAGGCACGGCTGCTAGGCGACCGCATCGACGTGACGCTGCCCGGGGACCCGCCCTCTCCCGTCGGGCGCCTGCACCTGGTCACCCAGACCCGCCGCGAGATCGAGGACGCGTTCCTCGGCCTCGGCTTCTCCGTGCTCGAGGGCCCCGAGGTGGAGTTCGACTACTACAACTTCACCGCGCTCAACTTCCCGCCCGGGCACCCCGCCCGGATGCTCCAGGACACGTTCTTCGTGACCGAGGACGTGCTCCTTCGCACCCACACCTCGCCCATGCAGGTGCGGGCCATGGAGGCCGCCGAGCCGCCGATCTTCGTGATCGTGCCCGGCCGCGTGTACCGCCGGGACTCCGACGCCACCCACACGCCGATGTTCCACCAGGTCGAGGGGCTCGCCATCGACACCGACATCACGCTGGCCGATCTCCAGGGCGTCCTGCTCGAGGCGCTTCGCGCCATCTTCGGCCCTGAGCGGAGGATCCGCCTGCGCCCCGACTTCTTCCCCTTCACCGAGCCGAGCGTTCAGGCCGACGTGGACTGCTTCAACTGCGGAGGCACCGGCGCTCTCGCCGGGGGCGCGCGCGACGGGCTGTGCAAGGGGTCCGGCTGGATCGAGATCCTGGGCGCGGGCATGGTGGACCCGAACGTGCTCGGCTTCGTGGCCGAGCGCGGGTACGACCCGGAGCGCGTGCAGGGCTTCGCCTTCGGCATGGGCATCGAGCGGATCGCCATGCTTCGTCACCGCATCCCCGACCTGCGCCTCTTCTTCGAGAACGACGTGCGCTTCCTGGAGCAGTTCGGGTGAGGGTTCCCGTCTCCTGGTTGCGCGCCTACTGCGACCCTGCCCTGTCCGCGGGCGAGATCGGCGAGCGCCTGGCCACCACCGGCACCGAGGTCGAGCGCGTGGAGCGGATCGGCGTCCCCTCGGCCGAGCGCTTCGTGGTCGGGAGGGTCTTGAGCGCCGAGGCCCACCCGAACGCCGACCGGCTGCGGGTGTGTGTGGTCGACGACGGCTCGGGGGAGATGCGGACCATCGTGTGCGGCGCTCCCAACGTGGCGGAAGGCCAGACGGTGGCCCTCGCGCTGCCCGGGGCGGTGATGCGCAGCGGCGAGGCGCTCGGCGAGGCGAAGCTCCGGGGGGTGGTGTCGAGCGGGATGATCCTGGCCGAGGACGAGGTCGGCCTAGGGGTGGACCACGGGGGGATCATGGTGCTCTCCGACGACCTTCCACCCGGGGAGCCCCTGGCCGCGCACCTTCCGATCGCCGAGGAGGTGCTCGACCTCGACGTGAACCCCAACCGCCCCGACTGCCTCGGGGTCTACGGGGTGGCTCGCGAGGTGCACGCCGCGACCGGCGCCACGCTCGCCGAGGATCCCACCGCGCGGGAGGCGGAGGCTCGGGGCAGCGATCGGGCCGAGGACCATGCCACGGTCGAGATCGAGGATCCCGAGGTGTGCCCGCGCTTCACCGCCCGGGTGTTCGAGGACGTCCGCGTCGACCCCTCGCCGCTCTGGCTGCGCCAGCGGCTCTCGGCCGCCGGCCAGCGCCCGATCTCGAACGTGGTGGACATCACCAACTACGTGATGCTTCTCACCGGCCAGCCCATGCACGCCTTCGACCTCGACCGGGTGCGCGGCGGATCGATCGTGGTGCGCCGCGCGCGGCAGGGGGAGCGGCTTACGACCCTCGACGGGGTCGATCGGGAGCTCGACCGGTCGATGGCGCTCGTGTGCGACGCCGAGGGACCCTCGGGGGTGGCCGGCATCATCGGCGGCCAGGTCTCCGAGGTGGCCGAGGGCACCACGCGGGTGCTCATGGAGGCCGCCACCTGGGTGGGTCCGAACATCCTCAAGAGCTCCTCGGCGCTCGGCGTGCGCACCGAGGCCAGCAGCCGGTTCGAGAAGCAGCTCCACCCCGAGCAGGCGGTGGGCGCGCAGCGCCTGGCCGCGCGGCTCATGGTGGAGCTCTGCGGCGCCCGCCTGGTGCCGGGCACGATCGACGCCTACCCGCGCCCGGCCGAGCCTCGGGTCCTCGGGCTGCGCCTCGGGCGGGTGGCCACGCTCCTCGGGCAGGAGGTGCCGGTGGAGGAGCTCCGCGGGATCCTCGAGCGGCTCGGATTCGGCGTGGGCTCCTCCGGGGCGGATGGGGCCCTCGAGGTCGGTGTGCCGCCCTTCCGGGACGCCGACGTGCAGCGCGAGGTCGACCTCATCGAGGAGGTGGCCCGCGTGCACGGGCTCGACTCCCTGCCGGCCACGCTGCCCGCCCGGCGCCGGGCCGTCGGCCGCCTCGACGCGGCGCACCGCCTGCGCCGGCGCCTCGAGGACGCCCTGCGCGACCGCGGGCTGCACGAGGTCATGTCCTGGTCGTTCGTGTCCCCCGACGCGCTGGCGCGCCTGCGCCTGCCCGCCGGAGAGGAGGTCATCCGCATCGCCAATCCGCTCAGCGAGGAGCAGAGCGTGATGCGCCCGCTGCTGCTGCCGGGACTGCTCGACGCCGCCGCCCGCAACGCGGCCCGGGACCGGCCCGCGGTGGCGCTGTTCGAATCGGCGCACGTGTACCGTCCGGCACCTTCGGCCGCCGCGGTGGACGGGAGCCCGCGCGGGGCGCGCCCGCGCTCCAGCGCCACCACCTGGGTGCCCTGCTCACCGAGGCGGCTCCGGCCACACGGCGCTCCGAGGCCCGCGCGGCGGACTTCTTCGCGGCGAAGGGCATCGTGGAGGCTGTGCTCGCCACCGTGGGCGTCGCCTGGGAGGCCGCCCCGCTCGAG
>JBPCRE010000033.1:0-3068 GCA_050997195.1 Thermoleophilaceae bacterium | reverse complement strand
GGCGGCTCGTCGGTGATCGTGACCTTCCTGGCCGTTGGCCTGCTCCAGTCGATTCACGCGCAGTCGCGCGCGACGGCTGCCGCCAAGGGTCGAATCGCATGAGAGGCAACATTGAGAAAGCAAGTGCTCGTCACGGTGGACCGTGGCGAAACCAGAGTGGCCATCCTCGAGGCGGAGGGGACCCCTCCCGCTAAGGACGGCTCGAGCAACGGCGCCGACGAAGGACGCGGCCGGCGCGGCCGTGGACGAGGCGGCGGTGCCTCCGCCGGCAACGGCAACGGGGACTTCCGGGTGGCCGAGCTCTACATCGAGCGCGTCGGCAAGCGCTCGATCGTGGGCAACATCTACAAGGGCAAGGTCGACAACGTCCTGCCCGGGCTCGAGGCCGCCTTCGTGGACATCGGGCTCAACATGAACGGCTTCCTGCACGTGGACGACATCGTGATCCCCGGCGTGCAGGTTCAGCGCCGTGGGCGCGGCGGAAGCGGCAAGGGCAAGGCCATCTCCGACCTGCTGGGGCCGGGCCAGGAGATCGTGGTCCAGGTCGAGAAGGACCCGCTGAAGAGCAAGGGCCCGCGCCTTACCATGCAGGTCTCGATCGCCGGCCGCTACCTCGTGTACGTGCCCGACGGCGAGGGGCTCGGCGTGTCCAAGCGCCTGCCCGACAAGGAGCGCGAGCGGCTTCGCCGCCAGGCCTCCAGGCTCGACCTCTCGAACGGCGGGGCCATCATCCGGACCGCCGCCGACGGCGCGAACCGCGAGGACTTCGAGCGCGAGATCAAGTACCTGTTCAAGCTCAACGAGATCCTCGGTGAGCGGGTGAAGGAGACCGTGGCCCCAGCCATGGTCTTCCAGGAGGCCGACCTCTCGGTGCGCGTGGTGCGCGACATCTTCTCCGCCCACTTCGAGCGGGCGGTGGTGGACGACCCCCAGCAGGTCCAGCGGCTCACGTCCTTCTTCACCCGCACGGCACCCGAGCTCGTGGACCGCACAGACCTCTACGAGGATCCCGAGACCCCGCTCTTCGACCGCTACGGCGTCGAGCGCGAGATCGAGTCGACGCTGACCCGACAGGTGCCCCTGCCCTCCGGCGGCTCCCTCGTGATCGACTACGCCGAGGCGCTGACCGTGATCGACGTGAACTCGGGCTCCTTCACCGGCCGTGGCCGCGGCGCACGGCTCGAGGACGTGATCATCAAGACCAACCTCGAGGCGGCCGAGGAGGCCGTGCGGCAGGTGCGCCTGCGCGACATCGGGGGCATCATCGTCATCGACTTCATCGACATGGCGCGGGCGCGCAACCGCGAGGCGGTGCTGAAGACGCTGCGCTCCGCGCTCGAGCTCGACCGGACGAAGTCCTACGTGGTCGAGATCTCGCCGATCGGGCTCGTGGAGATGACCCGCCAGAACGTGACCGAGGGCGTGCGCGAGATCCTCACCAAGACCTGCCCGACCTGCGACGGCGAGGGCGTCATCGTCTCCGAGCAGACGGTGGCCATCTCGGTGGAGCGCAAGCTCCGCGACCTGGCCGCCGAGCGCCCGAACGTGGAGGCGTTCTTGGTGCAGGTCCACCCGCGCGTGGCCACGAGCCTCATGGGCGGCCCGGTGCGGCGGCTGCTCGAGCTCGAGGCCGAGGTGGGCAAGCACTTCCACTTCGAGGGATCGGAGGCCCTGCCCCTCGACCACTTCGCCGTGACCCTCGAGGGCGAGCGGCGCGAGGTGGAGGAGCGGGCATTGCCCTTCCGGGTGGGAGAGGAGGTGCTCGTCACCCTGGAGGAGCCGCACATGTACGACGAGAACGCCGCGGTGGCGAAGATCGACGGCTACGTGGTGTCGGTGGCCCGGGCCGTGGGGTCGATCGGAGAGAAGAAGCTCGTGCGCATCGAGGCCGTCGAGCGCTCGAGCGCCTCGGCGGTGATGGTGGACGAGCCGGAGGGGGCGGCCGATTCCCCCTCCGACGGGGACGGCTCTGCCTCGGGCGGCCGGCGGCGCGGGCGTCGGGGCGGGCGCGGGCGGGGGAGGGCCGAGGCGGCCGAGGCGGCGGCTCCTTCGGCTGAAGGTGATTCCTCTTAGGGTCGGGCCGCTCCCCGGGCGGGGCCCGTCTCCGGTGAGCCCCCCGCCGGTAAACGGCGGGGTGCCCACCGTCGCCACCCGCCCGAACGGCCGCCGGGAGTGAATCGCCTGATCCTCGTCTTGCAGGGAGGGTTCTCCCTGCTGGTCTTGGGTCGGCTCGCTCGGGGGCGGCGGCGGCGGGCGCCGCTCGCGGCTGCTCTTGGTCCGGTGGCGGAACGGGCGAGTGTCGTGGTGCCGGCTCGGGACGAGGCGGGGCGGATCGGGCCTTGCCTTGAGGGGTTGTTCTCGGATCCGGGGGTGGGGGAGGTGGTGGTCGTCGACGATCGCTCGGGGGACGGGACGGCGGAGGTGGCTCGGTCGTTCGGGGCCCGGGTGGTGGCCGGGGCTCCGTTGCCGGAGGGCTGGGTGGGCAAGCAGTGGGCCCTCCAGCAGGGGCTCGAGGCGGCCGAGGGCTCGATCGTCGCCTTCCTCGACGCCGATACGCGTCCGCGGCCGGGGCTCTTGGGGGCGCTCGCGGCCGAGCTCGGCTCGGCCGACGTGGTGAGTGCGGCGCCCCGCTTTCTCTGCCCGAGTGCCGCTCAGCGGGCGCTCCATCCGTCCTTTCTCGCCACCCTGACCTACCGCTTCGGCGCCCTCGGGGCCGAGGGGTCCGGGCCGCCGCCGCACCGCGTGGTGGGCAACGGCCAGTGCGTCGCCGCCCGGCGCGAGCCGCTGTTGCGAGCCGATGCCCTGCGCCGCACGCGCGACCACATGACCGACGACATCGCCTTCCTGCGGTTGCTGGCCGGAGATGGGTGGCGCGTGTCCTTCCTCGACGGCGCCGACCTCCTGACCGTCGAGATGTACGCCTCGGCACCCGAGGCGTGGCGGGAGTGGCCGCGCACGCTCGCCATGGCCGACGTGACCTCGGTCGGGTGGCGCCTGCTCGATCTCGGGGCGCTCTGGCTGACTATGGGGCTCCCGGTCCTGAGGCTGCTGGTACGGCGCACGACCCG
>JBPCRE010000276.1:0-3717 GCA_050997195.1 Thermoleophilaceae bacterium | reverse complement strand
GGCTGAACGCCCACGCCGGCCGCCTCGAGGATCTGGCCGGCCGCTCGGCGCAAACGGTCATCACCCCCCACGCCGGGGAGCTCGGGCGCCTGCTCGTGAGAGGCTCGAGCGAGGTGTCCGCCCACCGCCTGGCCTCGGCCCGAGAGGGCGCCGAGCGGAGCGGCGCGGTGGTGGTGCTGAAGGGCGACGACACGGTCGTCGCCGCCCCGGGGGGTCCGGTGGCGGTCTCCCGCGGGGCCACGGCGGCGCTCGCCACCGCGGGCACCGGGGACGTGCTCTCGGGAGTCATCGCCACGTTGATGGCCAAGGGGCTCGATCCGTTCTCGGCGGCGGCTACCGGGGTGTTCGCCCACGCGCGGGCGGGGGTGCTGGCGGCCGAGAGAATGGGGGCCGACCACACGATCGCGAGCGACGTGATCGGCGCGCTGCCCGGCGCCTTCGCGCGCTGAGGACGCTTTCCGGAGGCACCCGCTCCGCGCCGAGTAGGGTCGAGCCATGGCCCTGACTCAAGCTGCGGAGCGCGCGGTGGCGCGGGTCGACCTTGGCGCGGTGGAGCGCAACTGTGGCCGCCTACGGGCCGAGCTGGCCGGAGCGGCAGAGCTCTGCGCGGTGGTCAAGGCCGAGGGCTACGGGCACGGCGCGGTGGAGTGCGCGCGCGCCGCGCAGGCGGGCGGCGCCACGTGGCTGGCGACCGCCACCGCCGCCGAGGCCGCGGAGCTCCGCGCCCAGGGGCTCGCGGGGCCGATCCTCGTGCAGGGGGCCCTCACCACGGAGGAGGCGGAGACGGCCCTCGGCGCGGGCGCCGACGTGGTGGCCTGGCGTGAGGGCTTCGCGCGCGCGGTGGCCGCGCTGGCTGCCGCCCGCGGCCGCAGCGCCCGCGTGCACGTGAAGCTCGACACCGGGATGGGGCGCCTCGGCACCTCCGACCCGGCCGAGGCACTTCGCGTGGCCGAGACGGCCGCCGGGCATCCCCATCTCGAGCTCGTCGCGGTCATGACCCACTTCGCCACCGCGGACGAGCCGGGCGACGACCACTTCCCGCTTCAGCTCGAGCGCTTCACTGCGTTCGTGGAGGAGGCGAGGGCCCGTCACCCCGGGGTGATCGCTCACGCCGCCAACAGCGCCGCCACGTTCCGGGAGCCCGCGGCCCACTTCGACCTCGTGCGCTGCGGCGTGGCCGTCTACGGCCTCGACCCCTTCCAGGGCGATCCCGAGACGATCGGCCTCGAGCCGACGCTCGCCCTCGAGTCCTACGTGGCCGCGGTCAAGCGCTTCGAGCCCGGTCAGAGCGCCGGCTACGGCCGGAGCTGGCGCGCCGAGGGACCGACGTGGGTCGGCGTGTTGCCCATCGGCTACGGCGACGGGTGGCGGCGCGCGCTCTCCAACAACGCCGAGGCGCTCATCGGCGGGGCGCGTCATCCGCTCGTGGGAACGGTGAGCATGGATAACGTGGCCGTCGATCTGGGCGCGGAGACCGATGTGGCCGTGGGCGATCGCGCCGTGCTCATCGGCGTTCAGGGGGACGAGCGCATCCTCTGCGAGGAGGTGGCGCGGCGGCTTGGCACCATCAACTACGAGGTCACCTGCGGCCTCGCCCCTCGCGTGCGCCGCCGCTACGAGTGACCGCTCTGGAGCATCGCCTCGCCGGCGAGGAGCCGGTGCGTGTGGCTCGCGCGGCGCTCGGCGGGCGCTCGGACGCGGTGTGGCTCGTGGGAGGCACCCTGCGCGACGTGCTGCTCGGCCGCCGGGTGGCCGACCTCGACCTCGCGGTGGACGGCGACCCGGCCGAGACGGCCCGCGCCGTGGCGCGCGCGGCGGGAGGGCCGGCGTTCCCGCTGTCGGAGTCCTTCGGAGCCTGGCGCGCCCTCGACGGGCAGCGGCGGTGGATGTGCGACGTCTCGCCGCTTCGGGGTGGGGCCATCGAGGAAGACCTCCTCCGGCGCGACTTCACGGTGAACGCCATGGCCATGCCGCTCGAGGGAGGAGAGCTGCGGGACCCGCGCGGCGGGCGCCGAGACCTCGACGAGCGGGTGCTCCGCGTGCTCGGGCCCGACGCCTACGCGGAGGATCCGCTGCGTCCCCTGCGCCTCGCCCGCCTGGCCACAGAGCTCGGGATGGCCCCCGATCCCGAGACCGAGGCGCTCACCCGAGCCGCCGCCGAGCGCGTGCGCCGGGCATCCCCCGAGCGGATCTGGGCCGAGCTTCGCCGGCTGGTGAGTGCACCGGCGGTCATCGAGGGCCTCGAGCTGGCATCGCGCCTCGGCCTCACGGCCGTCGTCCTCCCCGAGCTCGAGGAGCTCCGGGGCGTCGAGCAGAGCCACTTCCACCACCTCGACGTGCACGGCCACACGCTCGAGGTCCTGGCCCAGGCCATGTACCTCGAGGAGGACCCCGAGGGCGTCTTCGGTGACCTCGCCGGCCCGCTCCGTGCCCTGCTCGACCAGCCGCTCGGCGACGAGCTGACCCGTCGCCAGGCGCTGCGCTTCGCCGCGCTCCTGCACGACATCGCGAAGCCGGCCACGCGCACCGTGCTCGGTGGTGGCCGCGTGGCCTTCGTCGGCCACGACAGCGTGGGTGCTGAGCTCGTGAGCGCCATCCTCCGCCGCCTCCGCGCCGGGGAGCGCGTGCGATCCTTCGTGGCCGGCGTGACCCGCCATCACCTGCGCCTTGGGTTCCTAGTCCGCGAGCGTCCCCTCTCCCGGCGGGCGGTGTACGCCTACCTCTCGGCCTGCGAGCCGGTGGAGGTCGAGGTCACGGTCCTCACCTGCGCCGATCGCCTGGCCACGCGCGGCAAGAACGCCGAGGGAGCCATCGGCGCGCACCTCGAGCTCGCGCGGGAGCTCCTCGCCGAGGGGCTCGAGTGGCGCGCGAAGGGCCCGCCCGCGGCGCCGATCCGCGGCGACGAGCTGGCTCGGGCCCTCGACCTCGAGCCGGGCCCCGAGCTCGGCGCACTCCTCGCCCGCCTTCGAGAGGCGCGCTTCGCCGGCGAGGTGGCCACCGCTCCAGAGGCCGTTGAGCTCGCCCGCCGGCTGCGCGAGAACGGCGCGTCGTGATCGTCGACTGCGCCGTGTACGAGGATGGCCGCCGGCGCCTGGGCCAGGTCCCGCTCGAGGACGCCTACGAGGCGGGGCGCGAGGAGAACGCCTTCGTGTGGATCGGGTTGCACGAGCCGACCCAGGAGGAGTTCGAGTCGGTGGCCCGGGAGTTCGACCTGCACCAGCTCGCCGTCGAGGACGCCGTCAAGGCCCACCAGCGCCCGAAGGTCGAGACCTACGGAGAATCGCTGTTCATAGTGCTCCAGCCCGCCCGCTACAAGGACCGCGAGGAGCTGGTGGAGACCGGCGAGATACTCCTCTTCGTGGGCGAGGGCTTCGTGGTGTCGGTTCGCCACGGTGAGACAAGCGCGTTGAGTGACGTGCGCCGCGAGTTCGAGGAGCACCGCGAGTTCGCCCGTTGCGGGCCGATCTCGGTGGTGCACGCAATCGTCGATCGCGTGGTCGACGACTACGTGCCCGTCCTCGAGGGCCTCGACGTGGACATCCAGGAGATCGAGGCCGACGTGTTCTCGCCCGTGCGCACCGACGTCGAGCGGATCTACCGCCTCAAGCGCGAGCTCCTCGACTTCCACCGCGCCACCTCGCCGCTGGTGGAGCCGGTGCGGGCACTCGCGGAGGGCCGCTACCAGATCGTGCCCGACGAGCTGCGCTCCTACTTCCG
>JBPCRE010000257.1:0-11615 GCA_050997195.1 Thermoleophilaceae bacterium | reverse complement strand
CCGGCGCCGGCGAAGGTGACCTCGGAGTCGGCGTGGCGGTTGCGCGCGGCCAGCGCCGCGAGGTGGTCGGTCACCTCCTGCTCGGCCATGCCCGGGGCGATGTCGAGAGCGCCCCGCATGCGCATGGCCTCCGGGATGTCGGCGAAGAGCTCCTCGATCGAGGACACCCCGATGGCCGCGAGCATCTCGCGGCGGTCCTGGTCGGTGGCGGAGGTGTAGCGGCTCAGGGAGGGCTCCTTCTCGGCTTGATCTCTATGAGTACGCGCGGCGCGGCGAGCGGCGATCGCCTACAGCGACCCTGCCGGGGCGATCCAGCGGCTCTCGAAGTCGAGCACGCGCGCCAAGCGGTCGAAGTGACGATCGTAGTGGCCCAGGCCGAGGTGTCCGCCACGAGCAGGCCTCCGCCGAAGGGCTCCGCCTCGATCGACTTCTTGCCCCGCTCCTCCTCCTCGAGCAAGAACGGCCTCAAGCGCCTGCGAGCAGCTCGCGGTAGGCCCCCACGTCGAGCAGGTCGTCCACCTCGCCCGGGTCCGAGAGGCTCACGCGCACCATCCATCCCTCTCCGTAGGCGTCCCGGTTGATCTTGTCGGGGCTGTCGGAGAGCGCCTCGTTGACCGCGGTGATCTCCCCGGAGAGGGGAGCGAACACGTCGGAGACGGCCTTGACCGACTCCACCTCGGCGTAGGACTGGTCCTTGGTCACCGTGGTGCCCACCTCGGGCGGATCGAAGAACACCACCTCGCCGAGGGTGTCCTGCGCGTACCAGGTGATCCCGAAGGTGGCCTCCTCGCCCTCGATGCGGGCCCAATCGTGCTCGGGGTGGTACTTGAGGTCCTCGGGGTAGCTCGCGTCGGCCACGGGTCAGTCCTCCTTCTGGAAGAGCGGCTTCGCTCGAATCTCGGCGTCGCGGAGCTTGCCGCGCACGTCCACGGTGATGGGCGTGCCCGGTGCGCTCGCCGCGTCCCTGCCCACGTAGGCCATCCCGATGCCGATGCCGAGCGACGGGGAGAGGGTGCCGCTGGTGACCACGCCGGCCGGAGCGCCGTCGAGCAGCACGGGATTGCCCGGCCGGGGGATGCCGTCGCCGGTGAACGCGAAGGGCGCGAGCCGCTCGGGGGGGTCGAGGCCCTGCAGGGCCTCGGCGCCGACGAACCCAGTGTCGGGCTTGCAGGCCCATCCGAGCCCCGCCTCGATCGGGTTGCGCTCCTCGGAGAGATCGTTGCCGTAGAGGTGAAAGCACACCTCGAGCCGCAGCGTGTCCCGCGCCCCCAGCCCGATCGGCGACACGCCCTCGGCCACGAGCGCGTCCCAGATCTGCGGCGCGCCCTCCGGGCGCATGAGCAGTTCGACGCCGTCCTCGCCGGTGTAGCCCGTGCCGCAGACCATGCACTCCACCCCGGCCACCGCGGCCCTGGTGACCCGCATGCGTGCGGGCGGCTCGCCCTCGATGAGCTGGTGCAGCACGGTGCGCGCGCCGGGTCCCTGAAGGGCGAGCATGGCGTAGTCGCACGCCGAGTCCCTGAGGGTCACGTCGTAGCCCTCCGCGTGCTCGGTGAACCACGCCATGTCGCGCTCGTGGCCGGCGGCGTTGGTCACGGTGAGGAAGCGGTCGGTCAGCCGGTAGGTGAAGAGATCGTCGAGCACGCCGCCGTCCGGGCGGCAGAGCACCGAGTACTGCGCCCCGGCGGGAGCGATCTTCGTCACGTCGTTGGAGAGGATGTGCTGGAGGAAGGCCTCGGCGTCCGGGCCGCTCGTCTCGATCTGGCCCATATGCGAGACGTCGAAGACCCCGGCGCCGGTGCGCACAGCGAGATGCTCGGTACGGATGCCCTCATACTGCACGGGCATCTCCCAGCCGGCGAAGGGCACGAGGCGCGCCCCGGCCGCCTGGTGGCGATCGAAGAGGGCGGTGCGGCGGGGGGTCTGGGTGGCGGGGGGCAAGCCGCGCGAGGCTACCAAGGGGGGCGGGCCCTCGGCGGAGGCGCCGTCGGTGTCCACGAGCAGGTCTTCAGCCACGGTCCAATTCGTCGCGCGAGGGCACCTCGAGCTCGGGAAGAGACCCGAAGGTCTCGTCGAGGACATCGGCGCCCGACTGCGGATCGACCCCGGCGAGATAGGCGTCGAGCGCCTCACGCACGAGATCGGCGAGGCTCCTGCCGTTCTTCGCGCTCAGGGCGTCGAGCTTCTCGCGCTGCTCGACGGTGAGATGGATCTGCGTCCTCGTGGCGCCTGCCATGTACGGCACTGTATGCGGCAGCCTTGGTTCAGGTTCGCCCGGGCACCTCTGGCTAACGGTCGTCGCCCTCCTTTCCGCGGTGGGGGCGAACGCGTCCCAGCATCGTCTTGGCAACTGGCTCGAGCCCGCGACGCTCGTAGAAGGACAGCGCCTCGACGTTGGGCGCCACGACGACGAGCCGGTACTCACCGATCCCTGCTCGAGCGAGTTCGTCCTCCACGGCGTCCATGAGCCTCGAGCCGATGCCCTGCCCGCGCTCGTCGGCGAGAACCGAGAGCGTCTCGACGTTCGCCAGGCGGTCCGCCTCGCCCCACCCCAGGTAGCCCTCGCCGATGGTGACGAGCGCGTAGCCCACCGGCTCCCCGACGCGCTCGGCGACCAGCACGAACGCCTCGGGGTCCTCGAGCCAGACCTCGTAGCGCGCGCGCCGTCGCGTCCACGAGTCCTCCACGGACCGGGCCGAGAGCCCGCCAAGGGTCGGGGCAAGGCTCGCGTGATGCTCGTGAAGGGTCCGCCACAGGCGCTCGAGGTCGTCGATCCGCTCGCGGCCAGCCCGGACGATCGCTACCGCGTCCGGGCGGTCAGCCGCTCCGCGCTCGACCACCGCGGCCGTGCCCGGCTCCGGATATCTCCGGACGCCGTGGCGAGCCAGGCGCTCGCGTAGCGCGGCGCCGACCTTCGGCCACTCGGGGGCGATCACGCTGTACCAGGCCGTGTCGCGCCAGCCTCCATCCGGAAGCGCCATGTGCCGGCGGTGGATGCCCTCGAACCGCGCGGGCAGCGCCTCCATCGAAACGCGCGAGCGCGCGTTGCGCGCGTCGCACTTCAGCTCGACCCGTTCGCAGCCGAGTTGCTCGAACGCCCGGCCGAAGAGAAGCAGCTTGGTCTCGACGTTCCTGCCGGTGCGCCACCACGGTCGTCCGAGCCAGCTCCAGCCGATCTCGAGCGAACGGTGCTCGGGCCGAAGGGCCATGTAGCGGGTGCTCCCGATCGGTCGCCCGCTCGCGCGATCGATGATCGTAAAGGCGCCCTCGTCGCCGGCCGCCGTCGCGGCGAGCGCCTCCTCCATCCAGCGGTGAAAGCGCTCGCGCGTCTCGTAGGCGTCCGGAGACGCCGAGAGGTAGGTCCACATCTCCCGGTCGTGGCCCGCGGCGAAGAGCCCATCCTCATGCTCGGGGACGAGCGGCTCGACCACGACGAGCTCGCCCTCCATCCGGGCGGTTAGCTGGGCCATGCGCTCATCGGGGACAAGGATCGCGGTTGGTCGCGCCCGGGGCCCGGCGGCCGAGGGCCTCCCCGTCTTACTCCCGGTCGCGCAGGAACGAGGGGATGTCGATCTCCTCGTCGGGGACCTCGAGGGATGAGCGCTGGGAGTCGTCCATGACGAGGTCGCGGTCGTGAGGGGCTCTCCCGGCGGGCTCGGAGCGGCGGGGCGCGGCGTCCTCCCACGCCGGGCGCGGGGGCCGCCCGGCCGCCGAGCGTCCGCCCCCGGTCGTCGAGCGATCGAAGCCGGTGGCGATGACCACGACCCGGACCTCGTCTCCGAGCGAGGGGTCGATCACCGCGCCGAAGATGATGTTCGAGCTCTGATCGGCCGCCGACTGGATGATCTCGGCCGCCTCGTTGACCTCGAAGAGGCCGAGCTCCTCTCCCCCGGTGATGTTGAGGAGGATGCCGGTGGCGCCCTCCACCGACTGCTCGAGCAGCGGGCTCGAGATCGCGTTGCGCGAGGCCTCGGCGGCGCGGTTCTCGCCCGCGGCCTCGCCGATGCCCATGAGCGCCGACCCGGCGTTGGCCATGATCGTGCGCACGTCGGCGAAGTCGAGGTTGATCAGGCCGGGGATGGTGATGAGGTCGGTGATGCCCTGCACGCCCTGGCGCAGGACGTTGTCGGCCTCGCGGAAGGCGTCGAGGATGCTCGTGCGCCGCTCGACGATGGAGAGCAGCTTCTCGTTGGGGATGACGATGAGCGTGTCCACCTGCTCGCGGAGGCGGTCGACGCCCTCCTGGGCCTGGCGCGAGCGCTGGGAGCCCTCGAAGGAGAAGGGACGGGTGACCACGCCCACGGTGAGCGCGCCGATCTCCTGCTTGGCGATCTCGGCGATCACGGGGGCGGCCCCGGTGCCCGTGCCGCCGCCCTCCCCGGCGGTCACGAAGACCATGTCCGCGCCCTTCAGGGACTCCTTGATGTCGTCGCGGCTCTCGTTGGCGGCGCCGTAGCCCACCTCGGGGTCGGCGCCCGCGCCGAGCCCGCGCGTGAGGTTGCCTCCCACCTGCAGCTTGATGTCGGCGTCGCACATGGCCAGCGCCTGGGCGTCGGTGTTCACGGCGATGAACTCGACGCCCTTCAGGCCGGCGTCGACCATGCGGTTCACGGCGTTGGTTCCGCCGCCTCCGACTCCGACCACCTTGATGACGGCCAGGTAGCTACCGCTTTCCATTGCCTCGGTCCTCGCCTCGCTGTCGGGTCCCCGTCGCAACGCCGTGATCCGCATGACGTCCGACGCTCAAGTCATCATTGAAGGTTTGCGCTGAGCCTCCAAAGTGCGCTGCAAATCGGGACTCTAGGGGGTTTCCGGTTGCCCTGTCAACGCCCGTCCGGACCCGCATGGCGTGTCTCACTCTCAAGTAGAGGGTCTGGTTGGTGCTCAAGGCTCGAGTGGCGGTTGAGGTTCTGGCTGTAGAGCTCCGGAAGCGGTCTCGGCCTCTGAAGGGGGGTCGGCCACCTTGGTCTCCTCCGTCGGCTCGTCGAGTCCGCCGGCCGCCGGCCGGTCCGGAAGCCGGACGTCGACGTAGCTCGCGCCGCGGGCCGCGCCGTCGGCCAGGACCCGGGTGGCCGAGGCCCACTTCGCGGCCAGCGCGCGACCATCCCCGAGCACCACCTCGGGGCCCGCGCGCAGGCGCACCACCATGCCGCGCTCGCGTCCCTCCAGAGCGCCGGCGATCTCGGGCACGAGCAGCGGTGGGGCCGCCGCGAGGGCCCGGACCGAGCGCATGGCTCGGGGATCCGCGATCCGCGACCGAGGGCGCGCGCGCGCTGCTCCGGACGGCAGGTCGAGCGACGGCAGGGGGCGCCCGGTCGATGCGCCGGCGAGCACGGTGCCGTCCTCGGCCACGAGCGCCCCCCTCCCCCGGGCGCCCGCGAGGCGGGCCACGGGGCGGTGCTCGATCACGTGGATCTCGACCTCGTGCGGGAGCCGGGGGTCCACCTCGAGGGCCCGGTAGGCCGGGTGGGCGCCCACCGCTCGCTCGAGCTCGGGGCGCCGGAGGTTCAGGGTGGTCATCGAGCGGGCTCTCCGGGTGAGGGCGGCTCGATAGCGGGGCGCGTCGGGCCCGGTGAGGCCGGTCACCGTGACCCGCTCGACACGCACGAGCGACGAGTCCCGCAGCCACAGGCCGTAGACCGCGAGCAGGCAGAGCAGGACGGCCCCGAGGAGCGCGGCGCGACGCCGCAGCCGGGGGGCGACGGGCGGCCCGGGCCGGGCGCCGGCGCGCGCGCTCCGGAGACGGCCGCCCCTCTGGTCCTCGGGAGCCCTCTTCACCCTTGAGGGATTCGGCTTCCGGCCTCGGCCTCCTCCGCGAGCCCCGAGGCCCTCGGCTCCTCCTACCGCGGCGGGGCCGTCGCCGTGTCCGCCCGGAGGGTCTCCACGACCTCGCGGGCCACCGCGTCCACGTCGCCGGCCCCGAGGGTGAGCAGGAGGTCGCCCGCTCGGAGCTCCTCTTCGAGGATGCGCCCCGCGTCCCGGCGGGTGGGAGCGAAGAAGACTGGTCGCCCCCCGGCCGCATCGGCCGCAGCGGCGGCCACCAGCCAGCCCGAGACCCCGGGATGATCGGCGGCGTCCTCCCGCGAGGGGTAGACCTCGAGCACCATCACGAGGTCGGCCAGGGCGAGGGCCGCGCCGAACTCGCGCGCCAGGCGCCGTGTGCGCGAGTAGAGGTGGGGCTGGAAGCAGGCCACCAGCCGCTCGGGCGAGAGAGTGCGGGCGGCCTCGAGCGTGGCCCGCACCTCGGTCGGGTGGTGGGCGTAGTCGTCGTAGACCTCCGCGCCGGCGGCGGTTCGTCCGACGGGCTCGAAGCGCCGGCCCGCTCCGAGGAAGCTCTCGAGGGCACCCGCCGCCTCCTCCAGCGGGAGTCCCGCCGCGCGGCAGGCGGCAAGGGCGGCGAGGGCGTTCAGCACGTTGTGGCGCCCCGGCACTCGCAGCCGCACGTCGACCCCCGCGACCGAGAAGGTCGACCCACCCGGGAGAAGCGTGACGCCCTCGGCCGCCATGTCTCCGGAGTCGATGCCGAAGGTCTCGGCCGCGGCCCCCAACTCGAGCCCCTTCCACACGAGCGCCCGTCCGGCGCCGGCGATCCACTCCGTGAAGGCGGCCTCGAGCTCCCCGAGGCCGCGATACGTGCCGTGATGGTCGAGCTCGACGTTGGTCACCACCGCCACCTCCGGGACGATCGCGAGGAACGAGCGGTCCGACTCGTCGGCCTCCACCACGATCCACTCCCCGATGCCCCAGGCGGCGTTCGTGCCCGTGGAGCGAAGCTCTCCGCCGATCAGGTAGCTCGGCGATCGGCCGCTCGCGAGCAGCGCGTGCGCCGTCATGCTGGCCGTCGTGGTCTTCCCGTGGGTGCCCGAGACCGCGATGGTCCGGCGCAGGCGGGCCACCTCGGCCAGCACATCTCCGCGGTGGCGTACGTGCGCCCCCTGCGCGCGGGCCGACACGAGCTCCGGGTTGCCCTCGTCGATCGCCGTGGAGACGACGACCTCGGCTCCGCCCGGCACGGCCCCCGGCTCGTGGCCCACCGCGGGGCGCACGCCCACCTCGCGCAGGCGGGCGAAGTGGGCGGACTCCGCGCGATCGGAGCCCGTGACCTCCGCGCCCAGGGCCCGGGTCACGAGCGCAAGGCCGCTCATCCCCGCCCCGCCGATCCCGATGAAGTGCAGTGCCCGCCCGGCGAACGGGGAGTCGTAGATCACGGCCGCCGCTCCCGTCACCAAGCGAGATTACCCCCGCACCCCGTTTGAGAGAGGATGAATCGGGAAGGGTCGACGGAAGACCGCAAAAACCGCACGGAAGGAAGTGGCATGCCCTGGAGCGAGATCACACCCCGCCAGTTCGCCTCGATGGAGAAGGAGCTCGACGGGATCTCCAAGCAGACGATGCAGGACCACTACAAGCTCTACGAGGGCTACTGCAAGAAGACCAACGAGACGCGCAAGATCCTCAAGGACTTCGACTACTCGGAGATCGAGGGGAACCAGGTGTACTCGGCGCTGCGCGCGACGGCGGTGGACTACACCTTCGCGCTCCTCGGCTTCAAGAATCACGAGCTCTACTTCGGGCATCTCGGCGGCTCGGGCGGCGAGCCCACCGGGCGCTTCGCCGAGCTGGTCGACGAGGAGCTCGGGATCGATGTCTGGAAGGACGCCGTCCGCAAGTCCGCCTCGGCGGCGCGCGGCTGGGTCATGGTGGGCTACGACTTAAACGACGGGTCGATCTTCAACTACATCATGGACACCCAGAACCTCTGGGCCGTCTACAACATGGTGCCCGTCCTCGCCCTCGACGTGTACGAGCACGCCTACGCGCGTGACTTCGGTGCCACGCCGGACGGCCGCAAGGAGTACGTCGAGGCGTTCTTCCGCAACCTCGACTGGGACCACGTCAACCGCCAGGTGGCCCAGGCCGAGGCCGCTCGCGGGGCGGCGCAGGCGGCGGGCAAGGAGGCCGACTCCTAGCCCCCGGACGGGTTCGAAGTCGGCGGCGGAGCGCTCCCCCGGGCGCTCCGCCCCGGCGGCCCTCCTCGAACATTCGTCCAGGGGCCCTCAACCTCCAGCCGAGAGGGCGAGCACGCGCTCGGCGATGTCCTCCGCGGCGTGGGGGCGCGCCACCTCTCGCGCACCCTCGGCCAGAGCGGCCAGCCGCTCCGGCGCCTGAAGGAGCGCGCTCACCTCCCGGGAGAGACGCGCTCCGTCGAGCTGTCGGTCCGGGACGATCACCGCCGCCCCCGCCGCCGCCATGAAGCGCGCGTTCTTCGTCTGGTGGTCGGCGGTGGCGTGCGGGTAGGGCACGAGGATGGACGGGAGCCCCGCGGCGGCCACCTCCCACACCGAGCCGCCCGAGCGCGCGGCGCACAGGTCGGCGGCGGCCAGGGCCTCGGCGAAGGGCTCCACGTAGGGCTCGAGGCGGTAGTGCGAGGCCCCTGGGTCCACCCGCCCACGAAGCGCTTCGAAGTCGCGCCGCCCGCACACGTGCAGCACCGCGCACGGGGCCTCCGCGCCGAACGCCTCGATCGCGGCCCCGTTCAGCGTCCGCGCGCCGAGCGATCCCCCGAACACGAGCAGGCAGCGCTCGTCGGGATCGAGGCCGAAGCGCTCGCGCGCGGCGGCGCGATCGGCCGCGCCGGTGCCCGGGGGCACGGGCCGGCCGGTCAGCTCGTAGCGCTCGCCGGTGCGTCCCTCGACGGGAAAGGCCAGGAAGAGCCGGCGGGCCAATGGCGCGAGCAGCCGGTTGGTCACGCCGAGGTGGCTGTCGGCCTCGGTCAGGAAGAGGGGGACCCGAAGCGTGGCGGCGGCGAGGCCCACCGGCCCGGCCGCATAGCCCCCGCCGCCGAGCACGGCGTCGAAGCGCCCGCGGCGCACGAGACCCCGTGCCCGCAGGGCCGCCGCCGCGGCGAGGCCCACCGCGCGGGCGGCGCGCACGGGGTTCTTCCGGTCGATCCCCGCCATGGCCATCGGGTGGAAGGGGTAGCCGGCCCGGGGCACGAGCTCGGCCTCGGCCCGCTCCCCGCCCGCCCACTCGACCTCGGCGCCCCTAGCCCGCAGCGCGCCGGCGATGGCCAGCGCCGGCACCACGTGTCCCGCCGTGCCTCCGGCGGCGATCAGCACCCGCGGCATCGCCGCCTCCTTCTCCGGGCACCAGGCGCGGCCGCGCCGGGCTCCGCGCGCCGGCTCGCGCGCCGCCGGTGGCCGCCACGTTCAGCAGCACCCCCATCGATCCGAGCAGCACGATCATGTTCGAGTTGCCGAACGAGACGAAGGGCAGTGGCACTCCGGTGAGCGGCGCGAGGCCCATCACCGCGAAGAGGTTGAGCACCGCCTGGCAGAGGATCAGCGCGGTCACGCCGGCGGCCACGAGCTTGGCGTGGCGGTCGCGGGCCGCCTTGGCCGTGCGCAGGCCCGCGTAGGCGATGAGGCCGTACAGCCCCGCCACGCCGAGGATCCCCACGAGGCCCATCTCCTCGCCGATGATCGCGAGGATCATGTCCGTGTGGGCCTCGGGCAGGTAGAAGATCTTCTGCACGGACTCGCCGAGGCCCACCCCGAAGATCCCCCCCGAGCCGATGGCGATCATGGCCTGCACGGCCTGAAAGCCCGTATCCCCGGCGTCCTGCCAGGGGTCCAGGAACGAGGTCAGGCGCTCGCGCCGGTAGGGCTCGATCACGGCGAGCACGAAGCCGATCAGCGTGAGCGCACCGAGGATGGCCGTGAGGTGGCGCACCCGCGCGCCCGCGGCCACCATCACGGTGCCCACCGACATCGTGACCACGATCGCCGTGCCCATGTCGGGCTGAGCCATGAGCAGGGCGCACGCCGCGCCCACCACGATGAGCAACGGGGCCACGAGCCCGCCGAAGGTGCGCAGCCGCCTCGGGCGCGCGGCCAGCACCCGCGCCGCGTAGAGCACGAGCGCGATCTTCAGGAGCTCGGAGGGCTGGAACTGCACCGGGCCGGCACCGAGCCAGCGCGTGGCACCGTTCACGGTGATCCCCACGCCGGGCACCATCACGGCCGCGGTGAGGGCAAAGGCCGCGACCAGCAACCGCGGGGTGGCCCGCCGCGCCAGCTCGAGGCCCGAGCGTGAGGCCAGGTGCAGCACGGCGAGGCCGAGGACCGCGTACACCAGGAAGCGCTTGAGGAAGTACGAGGGGTCGCCCGTACCCTTCAGCAGCGACTCCGCGGAGCTGGCCGAGTACACCATCACCGCCCCGAAGGCCAGCAGGCAGAGCGTGGCCGTGTAGAGGATCGAGTACTCGAGCGGCGGCTTCGAGCGCGGGGGCGCGGTGGCGGGCGCGCGAGGCATCGAGCCTCTGTTCGACGCCGGCGGGCGGGATCATCTCTCGTCCTCGCCGAGCTCGGCCACGAGGCTCCGGAAGTGGGCGCCGCGCTCCTCGTAGCTTCCGTACTGGTCCCAGGAGGCGCAGGCCGGCGAGAGGAGCACGATCTCCTCCGCACGGGCCGCCCTCGCCGCGCCGCGCACCGCGGCCTCGAGGTCTCCGCAGCGCTCGAGGGGCACGCCGGCGCCCTCGAGATCGATCTCGAGCCGCTCCGCCGCGTCCCCGATGAGGTACGCCGCCCGGCAGTGCGCCTGAAGCGGCGCGCGCAGTGAGCCGAAATCGCCGCCCTTCAGCTGGCCGCCGAGGATCACGTGCACGCCGCCGCCGGAAAACGACTCGATCCCCACCCGGGCGGAGTCGGGGTTGGTGGCCTTCGAGTCGTTGACCCAGAGCACGCCGCCGGTGCGCGCCACCTCCTCCAGGCGGTGGGGCACGCCGGCGAAGGTCGAGAGCGCCTCGCGCACGGGATCGGGCGAAACGCCGCGGGAGAGCGCCGCGGCCGCGGCGGCCATCGCGTTCTCGAGGTTGTGCGCGCCGCGCAGGCGCACCTCGGCGGCGGCCATGAGCGGCTCGCCCTCCCAGGAGAGGCGCCCGTCCTCGAGCGCGAGGTCGGCGTCCGGGCTCCCGAAGGACACCCACCGGGCCCGGCCCGACGGCTTGAGCGCCGGGGTGGTCACGGAGATGTCGCCCGGGCCCTGCCGGGCGAAGATCCGCTCCTTTGCGGCACGGTAGGCCTCGAGGCTCCCGTGGCGGTCGAGGTGGTCGGGAGTCACGTTGAGCAGCACGGCGCAGTCGGGGGCGAAGGCCTCGGCGTCCTCGAGCTGGAAGGAGGAGGCCTCGCACACCACGGTGGCCTCGGGCGCGATCGCCCCCACAAGCGACGCGGCCGCGGTGCCCACGTTGCCCGCTACATGGGCGTCGAGGCCGGCGGCGCGGTGCATGGCCCCGAGGAGCTCGACCGTCGTCGTCTTCCCGTTCGTGCCGGTCACCGCGAGGAACTCGTTGGGCAGGAGCCGCCAGGCCACCTCGAGCTCTCCGACCACCCGGACCTCGCGCTCGTGGGCGGTGCGGATCACCGCCGCGGCCCGCGGCACTCCCGGGCTCTTGACCCCGGTGCGTGCGCGATCGAGCAGATCCACTCCGGCGGTGCCCACGTGGACCTCGACCCCCTCCCCCTCGAGCTCCGCGAGCCCATCGGGGCGGCCGGTGTCGCAGCCGATCACCTCGCCGTGCGCCCGCAGGACCCGGGCGGCGGCCACCCCCGAGC
>JBPCRE010000199.1:0-4460 GCA_050997195.1 Thermoleophilaceae bacterium | reverse complement strand
AGCTCCACCAGAGCGTCGAGGAGCTTGGCGTACTCGAGCCCCGAGGCCCCGAAGAGCTTTGCGAACACGCTCGTCTCGGTGAAGCCGGGCATGGTGTTCAGCTCGTTGACCAGCACCTCGCCGGCGTCGGTCACGAAGAAGTCCACGCGCGCCAGGCCGGCGCAGCCCACCTCACGGAAGACCTCCACCGCCAGGGTGCGCACCCGGTCGCGGACAGCGGGCTCGAGCGGGGCGGGCACGCGGAGCTCCATGCCCCCGGGCGTGTACTTCGCCTCGTAGTCGTACCAGTCGCCCTGGAGCACGATCTCCCCGGGCTCGGAGGCCACGGGATCGCCGTTGCCCATCACCGAGCACTCGACCTCCCGGCCCACGGCCATGGTCTCCACGATCACCAGGGGGTCGTGGGCGAAGGCCGCCTCGAGGGCCGCGGAGAGCTCGGCGGCGGCGGTCACCTTCGAGATGCCCACCGACGAGCCGAGCCGCGCGGGCTTGACGAACACCGGCAGCCCGAGCGCGCTCACCTCGCGCGCCGCCGCGTGGACCGCGCCGGCCCTCACCGCGCGGAAGTCCACCTGGGGTACGCCCGCGTGGGCCATCACCTGCTTGAACAGCACCTTGTCCATCGACAGCGCCGAGGCCAGCACCCCGGCGCCCACGTAGGGCACGTCGAGGATCTCGAGCAGGCCCTGCACGGTGCCGTCCTCGCCGAACGGCCCGTGGAGCACGGGAAAGACCACCTCGGCGCCGAGCAGGCCGCCGCCCGGCTCGAGGACGACGGGCGCGCCGTCATGGCTCCACCCGCCGTCGCGCGCGAGCTCGACCATCACCAGCTCGTGCCCCGCGCGCGTGAGCCCGTCGCGCACTGCGGCGCCCGAGGCCAGGGACACCTCGTGCTCGCCAGAGCGCCCGCCCGCGAGCACGACGATCCTCACAGCTGCGGCGCCGGGGCGCCGACGTCGCTCTCGGCGCGACCCACGTAGATCACCACCGTGCGGCCCCGAGGGAGCCGGCGCCCCGGCGCGGGGCGCTGGCTGAGCACCGTGCCCTCGTCCTCGGGATCGCTCACCGAGCGGTCGCGCACCTGCACGGAGAGGCCCTGCGCCTCGAGCCTCGCCCGGGCGTCGGACTCGACCAGGCCCTCCACCTCCGGCACCTCGGCGGGAGCCGAGGGGCCGGGGGCCGGCGCGCCGGCGGGGTCGTCCGCGCTCGGCGCGTCGTCACTTGCCACCGACTTCTCGGCCACCGCGACGGTCACCGTCGAGCCCTCCTTCGCCCTCGATCCGCCCACCGGATCCTGGGAGAGCGCGCGGTCGGGCGGGCCGTCGGAGGGCTGCTCGTCGAACACCGCCTCGAGGCCGCGATCTCGCAGGCGGGCCTCGGCCGCGTCGCGTGAGAGGCCGACCACGCTCGGCACGACGACCACCCGGGGGCCGGTCGAGATGAACAGGCGAACGCGCGCGCCCTTCTCGATGCGCTCGCCCTCCCGCGGCGAGGTGCGCACCGCCGAGCCTCGGGGCACGCTGGTCGAGGCCTGAGGCCGCTCCTCCACGTTGAAGCCCGCGTCGTTGAGCTTCTGCACGGCCCGGCGCTTCGGTAGGTCGCGTACGGAGGGCACGGCGGCGGCGCCTGGCCCGCTCGATACGCGGAGGATCACCTGCGCGCCCTCGTCCACCTCCACTCCGGGGCCCGGGTTCTGCTCGACCACGCTGTCCACCGGGGCGCCGGAGGTCACGCGGATGGCCTGAACCCGAAGGCCGGCGCGCTCGAGCGTGGCCGTGGCCTCGGCCACCGGTCGGCCGCCAAGGTTCGGCAGGGTCACCGACTCTCCACGGAGGAGGAAGAACCCCAGCAGCGCCACCACCACGAGCAGCAGCCCGCCGAGCGCGATCCACGCCGCGCGGCGGCGGCCTCGCTCCTCTCCCTCCATCTCCTCGATCTCCGCGGGAGGCACCGGCGAGGGAAGGGGGACGGGCAGCGGGAGCGGCGGAAGCACCGCCGCGGAGGCACCGCCGTCGTCGAGGCTCGCGCGCACGCCGGTGAGCGCGGAGGCGAACTCCTCCGCGCTCGCGAAGCGCTGCCCGGGATCCTTGGCGAGCGCCCGGAGGACCACGGCCTCGAGTGCCGGAGGCAGGTCGGCTCGCAGCGAGCGCGGAGACAGCGGCGGCTCGCTCAAGTGCTTGCCCGCGATGGCCACCGCGGAGTCCCCGCCGAAGGGCAGCCGCTCGGTGAGCATCTCGAAGAGCATGACCCCGATCGAGTAGAGATCCGAGGCGAGCCCCACCGACTGGCCCTGAGCCTGCTCGGGGGAGAGGTACTGCGCGGTGCCGAGGATCGATCCCGCCTCGGTCATCTCCGAGACCCCGGCCCGGGCGATGCCGAAGTCGGTGACCTTCACCCGATCGCGGTCGTCGACCATCACGTTCTGAGGCTTGAAGTCCCGGTGGATCACGCCGTGGCGGTGGGCGAAGCCGGCGGCCTCGAGCACCTGGAGGATGAGGTCGATGGTCCGCTCGAGCGAGAGCGGCGCCTCCTCGGCGAGCAGCTCCTTGATCTGGCGCCCCTGGAGCAGCTCCATGGCGATGTAGTAGGTGTCCTCGTGGGAGCCGCGGTCGTAGACGGCCACGATGTTCGGGTGCTGGAGGCCGGCCGCCGCGGAGGCTTCGCGACGAAAGCGCTCGACGAACTGCTGGTCTTGGGCGAAGCGCGGGTGGAGCACCTTGAGCGCGAGTTGCCGGCCGAGGTGGGCGTCCTCGGCCAGGTATACGTCGGCCATGCCGCCCGCCCCGAGCTGCCCGAGGATCCGGTAGCGGCCGTCGACGACCGCGTCCTCGGCGACCTCAGGCATCGCCTCGCCCTCCGAGCGAGCCTCCGCGGCTCACCGCGGGAGGAGGGCCTGGAGCACTCGCTTGGCCAGGGGGGCGGCCACCGTTCCCCCCTGCCCCTGGGTGCGCTCGACGGTCACGGCCACCGCCATCTTCGGATTGTTGACCGGGGCGAAGCCCACGAACCAGGCCTGGTTGGCCGATCCTCCGTCCACCTCGGCGGTGCCCGTCTTGCCGGCCACCGGGATGCCGTCGAGTGCGGCCTGGGTGCCCGAGCCCTCCTTGACCACGTTCGCCATCATGCGCGTGAGGTCTCGCGCGGCGCCCTGCGACATCACCTGCGCTGCCTCGTCCGTTTTCACCCGCTCCTTGAGCCGGCCGTCACGGGCGATGATGCGCTCGCCGAGCCGCGGCTCCATGCGCTCTCCGCCGTTGGCCACCGTGGCCGCCACCGTGGCCATCTGCAGCGGTGTGACCTGCAGGCGCTCATGGCCGATGGCCACCCGCCCGATGTCCAACGGATCCTCCTCGTCGAGCAGCCGACCCCGGGATCCGTACACGCCGCTCGGGGTGAGCTGCTGCTCGGGGTAGTCCATCGGCGGCTCCACGTTGAACCCGAACCGCTTCATGTAGTCGTAGTAACGCTCGGCTCCGAGGCGCTCGGCCACCTGTGCCCACACCGTGTTCACCGAGTTGGTGAGCGCCTCGGTGAGGTCGATCGGGCCGTAGTCCTGGTTGCCGAAGTTCTGCAGCGGCACGCCGCCCACCCGCCGGTTGGAGTCTCCGTTGACCACCGACTCGGGGGTGAAGCGTCCCGAGTCGAGCGCCGCCGCCGCGGTCACCACCTTCATGGTCGAGCCCGGGGGGTAGCGCGCCTGGGTGGCCCGGTTGAAGATCGGCGAGTCCTTCTGGGAATTGTACTCCGAGAAGCGATCGGGGATCTGGTTCGGGTCGTAGGTGGGCATCGAGGCCATCACCCGGATGCGACCGGTGTCGGGCTCCATGGCCACGATCGAGCCGTTGCGCCCGGCGAGCGCGGCGATGGCCGCCCGCTGGCCGGCGGGGTCGAGGGAGGTGCGCAGGTCGTCGCCCTCGCCGGCGGCGCCGAGAAGGGTCTCCATGATCGAGCCGAACTCGTCGTCGAGGCCCGCCAGCTCGCTGTTGCGCGACTGCTCGAGTCCGGCGCTGCCACGGTCGACGAACGAGTAGCCAACGGCGTGGGCGAAGAGCTCGCCCTGCGGATAGCGGCGGGTGTAGCGGCGGTTCTGCCCACGGCCGGTTCCGCGGCTCTGGGCCAGACGGGTGCCGTCACGGGCCAGGATGAGCCCACGCGGTATGCGCTGCTGCTCGAGCAGCGGCCGGCGGTTGGCCGTGTTCTCCTCGAGCGCGTCGGCCTGGAACACCGCCCACCACGAGGTGAAGCCCACCAGCAGTCCGAAGAGCAGGAGCACGAGTCCGAAGAGCTGAGTGATCTCGCGGTTCACACGAGGCCTCCGCGGAGGGCCTCGCGGTCGCGCCGCGCGTGGTCGGACACGATGAGCAGGAGGCCGAGCAGCACGAAGTTGGCGAGCACCGAGGACCCTCCGTAGGACACGAACGGAAGCGTCACGCCCGTGAGGGGGATGACCCGGGTCACAC
>JBPCRE010000181.1:0-8825 GCA_050997195.1 Thermoleophilaceae bacterium | reverse complement strand
CGTGTTCCCCGACGGCGTGGCCTGGGAGGTCACGAAGATCCTGAAGGCCAACGTGGAGAAGGGCACCGGCACCAAGGCGAGCACCGGCTGTCCGTCGGCGGGCAAGACGGGCACCACCGACAACTTCAACGACGCCTGGTTCGTGGGCTACACGCCCAAGCTGGCGGCCTCGGTGTGGGTGGGCTACCCCGCCGCTCTCAAGGAGATGCGCGGGGTGCACGGGATCGACGTGGCGGGCGGGACCTTCCCCGCCTCGATCTGTGGTAACTTCATGCGCGAGGGCCATCCCGGCTGCCGCGGCTTCTCGGGTCCGAGCAACCCGGTGAGCTTCACCCCCTTCTCCGGCAAGTACGCGTCCCAGGGCCCCGCGCAGTCGGAGTCCCCCGGCCAGTCGGCTACGGGTACGGGAACGGGCACGGGCACGAACCCGGGCTACAACTCCGCGCCCCCCCAGGGCGTGGGAGGCGGCGGAGGCGGAGGCGCCGTGGCTCCGTCCGCGCCGAGCGGTGGGGACACGGGCGACACCGGCGGCGGCGCGCCCTCGGGGGGCGGCACCGACTCCGGTGGCGAGGCGGGCGGCGGCACGGGCGGCGCCACCGTGATCGGCGAGTAGCCGGCCGAAGGGCGTGGCCGGCGGGGTCCTCGGTCCTCTGGCTCGTTCCTCTGGCCGCCCTCGCCGCGGACCGCCGGCTCGGAGTCGCCACCCTCGGCATCTCGGTGTGGATGCCTCCCATCGTCCTGCCGCTGTGACGGGCATCGGCGAGCGCGCGCTGATCGCCGCCGTGACCGAGCGCCTCGGGGTGCCGGGCGGTGGGCGACTGCTGCACGGCCCCGGAGACGACGCGGCGGTGGTTCGCCCCGGCGGGGTCGAGGTGGTATCGGTGGACATGGTGGCCGAGGGCGTGCACTTCGAGCGCACGACCCACTCGGCGGCAGACGTGGGCCACAAGGCCCTCGGATCCGCGCTCTCGGACGTCGCCGCCATGGGGGCGGAGCCCGGCGAGGCGTACGTGGGGCTCGCCCTGCCCCCCGGCACGCCCGAGGCCTGGGCGCTCGAGCTCGTGGACGGCATCGAGGCGCTGGCCCGGCGGACCGGCGTGGCCGTGGCGGGAGGCGACGTGGTGAGCGCCTCCGCGCTTGTGATCTCCGTGACGGTCACCGGATGGGCGGAGGCAGCGAAGCGCCTGGTCACCCGAGGCGGCGCCCGCGCCGGGCACCTCGTGGGCGTGACCGGCCGGCTCGGCGGAGCCGCGGCCGGCCTTCTCCTTCTCAGCGGTGCGAGCGTCGGGCTGGACGAGGAGGTGCGCGAGGGCCTGCTCGCGCGGCACCGCCGCCCCGAGCCGCGGCTGGCCGCGGGCCGCGCCCTCGCCGAGGCGGGAGCCAGCGCCCTGATCGACTTGAGCGATGGCGTGGCCACCGACGCCGAGCATCTGAGTCGCGAGAGCGGCGTGGCCCTCGTGCTGCATCTGCCCGCCCTGCCCCGAGCCGCGGGGATCGACGAGGTGGCCGAGGCGACGGGCCGCGATCCGAGCGAGCTGGCGGCGACGGGTGGCGAGGACTACGAGCTGCTGTTCACCGCGCCCCCCGAGCGCCGCGGGGCCCTCGAGGAGGCCGGGGCGAGGGTGGGCGCGCCGGTGTCCTGGCTAGGTCGCGTCGAGCGAGGCAACGGCGCCCGTCTGCTGGACGGCAGCGGTCGGGCGGTGAGCCTGGCCGGCTACGAGCACGCGTGAGCGGTGTCCGTCGCCGAGGCTCCCGGAATCGGGGCGGAGCATCACCGCGTCGCGGCTCAGCATCGCGTCGGCCACCGCGAGGGGATCCACGACGTAGGCGCCGCGGGCCACGACGTGGCGGAGATCGTTCAGCTCAGTTGGACCGGCCATGGAGTCCCTGCTTTTCGTTGCGGGAGGCGAGAGACGACCGGGCGGTTTGCCGCTCCCCGTTCACGCCGGGGTATCGGCACCTCCCGGCGGAGGCGCGATCGTACGTGAGTCCAGTCGGTGATCCGATCCCCTCGATCAAGCAAGGAGCCACGGCGGTGGAGCACGGGTCCGTTCGGGTCACTGGCGGAGCGCGGATTCCGTGCCTCCGAGCGACCCGGGGCCGGCGTAGGACACCGGCCCGCGCACGGTGATCCTCGTGGGCTCCGAGGGGGGCGCCGGCGGCGGCCGGCGCAGCGTGGCGGCCAGCACGGCCGTGACCGACGCCATCAGCCCGAAGAAGAGGCAGCCGAGCAGGGCGCCGAAGATGCCCACATGACCCCCGATCACGAGCTCGAAGCCGTACCAGAGGCCCTCCACCGGACCAAGCGCGAGGCGCTGGAGGTAGAAGAGCGCCACCCCGACGGGGACCACCAGGCCGGCGAGAGCGAGTAGCACCCGCGCGCGCCGAGACCTCGGCCGCCCTCCGTCCCACGACGACGCGCGCGAGTGTGCCTCCCGCGACGAGGCGGTGGCGAGCATCCACAGGTGCACGGAGGGAGCGAGCAGCAGCGCGGCGAACGGGTTGGCCAGCCAGGTGAGCGCGGCGAGGACGGACGCCGAGAGGGCGATGGCGCACGCGGCCCCGGGAGCCGCCGGATCGAAAGGCCGCTCCGCCAGGCCGAGGAGCCGGCGCCGCCCCAGCACCCACGAGAGTGCCGCGATCAGCGCCACCGCTCCGAGCAGCGCGAGCGCAGCACCGTCGGGGCCGTCCGAGCCGGGTGACGGGGGAGCCTGACCCTCGGGCGCCGCGGGCGTGAGCCCGAGCACCTCCGCGGCCACCAGCGCGGCCAGGAAGGGCGCCGTGCCGGCCAGCGTCCACGCGAGCCATCGAGCCACCGGCTCGCGCCGGCGGCGCGCTCGCGCGAAGGCGTCGACGCTGGCCACGAGAGCGGGCAGCACGAGGCTGAGCGAGAGCACGGAGATGACCCAGCCCGGCAGCACCTGGCGGGCAACGGTGGCGTAGGTGGGTGGGCCGGGAGCGGGAGCTCTCGGAGCGGCGTCCACCGCCGAGACGACCCGGAGCGCCGCGCGACCGAGCTCGCCGAAGCGCTCGCCGCCGGGTGCCTCTCCGGCGCCTCCGCCGCCCTGCGCGGCCGCCGAGGTGGGCCCGCCCGCCCTCCGTTGCGAGCCCTGCGGGTCCGGTGGCGGCAGCTCGCCGCTGCCCGAGAGGCGCACGGCCGGGAGGCCCTGCTCGAGCAGGGTGCCCTGCGCCCCCAGCCCCAGGGGCAGCGCGAGGCGAATGAGCTGGCCGACCCCGCCCTCCTGGCCGGGCAGGCTCCCGAGCTCCTCGCGCACCGAGGCGGCCACCGTGCGCTGCAGGCCGATGGAGGCGCGCGAGGCGTCGTTGGACCACTCGACCACGGTCGGGCCCCGCGAGCGCTCGGCCCCGAGCCCCGAGACCACGAGCACCGCGTCGACGCCGGCCGGGTCGGCGAGGGTCTTGGCGAAGCGCCGCGCGCCCGCATCGCCGAGGCTCGAGCCGTCCACCGAGGCGAGCACGATCGTCTTCTGCGTGGCGCGGCCCGAGAACACCCGGGCCATCTCGAGCAGCGCCGCCGTGTCGGCGCCGCTCCCGACCGCATCGGCGCCCCGTGCCGCGTCTCGCGCGGCGAGCAGCACGACGCGTCGCTCCGAGGCGCCCGGTCGGGTGCCCACAACGTTCACGAGTTGGCGCTCCTCGGCCGAGAACCGATCCTGACCCGTGTCGAAGCCCTGCCTCCGAAGAGTCGTCGCGACCTCCCTGGCGGCGCCGGCGCCGCCCGGAGAACCCGGCCGGCGACCGGGATGCTCGCGGACGAAGTCCCGGAGGGCGGCGCCGGCGAGACGCCCGTCGAAGAGGATGTCGGCGCTCAGACCCTGTGGGAGGGGCGAGGGACGCTCCTCGAAGGAGAACATCACGAGCACGGCGGCGAGCAGCGCCGGGAGGAAGGCGGCGCGGTAGACCCGCGGCTCGATCACGGTGCCGGCGCCTCCACGAGACCAACCTACAATCCCCTGCCGGTCGTCATCCCGTCCCGCCGTTGCCCAGTGGTCCCGACCCAGCCCCCACGCATCCTCCTCGTGGACGACGAGCAGTCCGTACAGACGCTCCTGTCCTACCCCCTGCGGTCCGAGGGCTACGAGGTGATCCGCGCCCTCGATGGCCAGGAGGCGCTCGAGCGCTTCGGCGAGTCGAGCTTCGACCTCGTGGTGCTCGACGTGATGCTGCCCAAGCTCGACGGCTTCGAGGTGTGTCGCCACCTGCGTGCGCGCTCGAGCGTGCCGATCATCATGCTCACGGCCAAGGACGAGGAGATCGACAAGGTCCTCGGCCTCGAGCTCGGCGCCGATGACTACATCACCAAGCCGTTCTCCATGCGCGAGTTCCGCTCCCGGGTGAAGGCGATGCTGCGTCGGGTCGAGCTCATCGGAGCCGACCGGCGCGCGGAGGCGCCGTTCGAGCAGGGCGATCTGCGCATCGACTTCTCGAAGCGCATCGTGGCCCTCCGCGGCGAGCCCGTGCGGCTCACCTACGTTGAGTTCGAGATCCTCGCCACGCTGGCCCGCGCCCCGGGACGGGTCTACAGCCGGAGCATGCTGCTGGAGCGACTGTGGGGCGACGCGTCGTACCGGGACCCGCGCACCGTGGACGTGCACATCCGCCATCTGCGCGAGAAGCTCGAAAGCGATGCGCGCACGCCCGAGTACCTGTTCACCGTGCGCGGGGTGGGCTACCACTTCCGGGACCGATGAGGCTGCTCTCCTCCGCCCGGCGCTCCCTGCGCAACGAGCTGGCGCTGCTCTTCGTGGTCATCGTGGCCCTCTCGTTTGCCGTGGTGTTCTTCTACGTGGTGCCTCAGCTCCAGTCTCGCCTGGAAGCTCAGCAGCTGCGCGACCTCGAGCGGGCGACCGCCACCTCCTCGGGCACGCTCGAGGGCGCGATGCGCCGCGGGGTGCCGGCGGGCGAGCTCGACGAGGTGGTGCGCGGGGTGGCCGACGCAGCCGACGCGAAGGTCACGGTGCTCGGGGTCCAGAAGTCGGAGCCGCCGGGGGCCCGCCCGCGCTTCTACGCGATCTCCGACTCCTCGGTGGACCGGCGGGTGGTGACCGACTGGGCGCAGGCCGAGCGCGCGGTCTTGGCCGGCGGAGGTCGCGTGGTGTCGGGGCTCGGCCGCCAGGAGGGAGTCGACAGCGCGCAGGCGGCGCGGCAGCTCTCCTACTTCGGCCGTCCCAACTGGGTGGCGCTCTACTCCCGGGACCTCGAGGACGTGGCCCAGGCGGTGAGCCTCATGAGCCGGCGCATCCTTGTGGCCTTTGCGCTCGCCCTGGTGGTGGCCATGATCGGCTCCTACCTGATCGCCGGGCCCGTGACGCGGCGGGTGAGGCGCCTCGAGGAGGCGGCGCGCACGGTGGCCGCCGGAGGCTCCGTCGAGCCCCTTCCGGTGGATCGCGAGGACGAGCTCGGGCGCCTCACGCGCACGTTCAACGAGATGCAGGAGCAGCTCTCGCGGGTGGACCGCGCGCGACGTGAGTTCATCGCCAACGCCTCCCACGAGCTGCGCACGCCCATCTTCTCCCTCGGGGGCTTCGTCGAGCTGCTGCTCGACGAGGATCTCGACCCGGAGGTGCGCGACGAGTTCCTCACGGCCATGCGCGGGCAGGTGGAGCGCCTTCAGAAGCTCTCGGTGGACCTACTCGACCTCTCTCGCCTCGACGCGGGGTCGCTCAACCTGCGTACCGAGTCCGTGGACCTGACCCGACTCGTGCGCGAGGTGTCCGGAGAGTTCGGGCCGGCCGCGGCGCGCCACGGCTCCCGGCTCGAGTTGGCCCCGCGCGCGGAGCCGGTGTACGCGTTGTGCGACCGTGTCCGCGTGAGCCAGATCGTGCGCATCTTCCTCGACAACGCCCTACGCCACACGCCCGAGGGCACGCCCACGGTGGTCTCGGTGGCCGCGGAGGACGGGTTGGCCTCGGTAACCGTGACCGACGCGGGGCCGGGCGTCCAGCCGGACGTCGGCGAGCAGCTCTTCGAGCGCTTCTACACAGGCGACGCCGTGAGCGGCTCGGGGCTCGGCCTGGCCATCGGCCGCGAGCTGGCCGATCGCATGGACGGTGACATTCGCCTCCGGGCCGAGACGGGCAGCACCGCCTTCGTGCTCTCGCTGCCGGCTACCCACGAGGCCGATCGGCTTGTCGAGGGCGAACCCGAGCAGCTCGTGGCGGCCGAGCCCCGGTCCGGCTCCGAGCCGGTGACCGCGGCGCGACCCGCCTCGAGGTGAGACCCGCCGGAATCCTCCTGGTGGCCCTCGTGGCGCTCCTCACCGGGTGCGCCGACCGCGAACGCGGCGCGGCAGCGGGCCCACGGCCGGCTGAGGACCCCAGCCCGCCGCGAACCGCGACCACGCGCGTCGACGTGGTGGAGGGCCTCGGAGCGAAGGGCGCGTTCGACCCCGCGGCCATCTATCGGCGGCTCTCGCCCGGGGTGGTCACCGTGGTCTCCTCCTTCGGGGCCACGCCCGGCGCCCTGCCCGGCGGCGGGGGAGGGGAGTCGGGCCTCGGCTCCGGCTTCGTGCTCGACGGGGACGGCTACGTGGCCACCAACGCCCACGTGGTCACCACCGGAGAGGCCCCGCGGCTCCAGCGCGCCCGCGAGGTCTACGTCGAGCTGGCCGACGAGAACCGGGTGCCCGCGCGCATCGTCGGCGACGACCCGAACTCCGACGTCGCGCTGCTGAAGATCGATCCGCGCGGTCTGAGGCTCACGCCACTTTCGGTCGGGCGCTCGGCCGGGCTCACGGTGGGAGACCCGGTGGCGGCCATCGGGTCGCCCTTCGGCGAGCGCCAGTCGCTCTCGATCGGGGTGATCTCGGCGGTCGACCGCGAGATCGAGTCGCTGACCGCCTTCCGCATCGGCGACGCCATCCAGACCGACGCGGCCATCAACCAGGGCAACTCGGGCGGCCCCCTGCTCGACGCGCGGGGTCGGGTGATCGGCATCAACTCCCAGATCAAGTCCTCGAGCGGCGGTGGCGAGGGCGTGGGCTTCGCCGTGCCCGCCGACACCGTGCGTCGCTCCCTCGACGAGCTCCGCCGGAGAGGACGGGTGGCCTACGCCTTCCTCGGCGTGGCCTCCCAGCCGCTGTACCCGCAGCTCGCCGATCGTCTCGGCCTGCCCGCCGAGTCGGGAGCGATAGTGGCCGAGGTCGAGCGCGGCAGCCCGGCCGAGAGGGCCGGCCTCGTGGCCGGACGCCGCCGCATCGCCTTCCAGGGCGCCCGCGACATACCCACCGACGGGGACGTGCTCGTGTCCGCGGACGGGCGGCCCCTCTCCTCGCCCGGAGACCTCGCGGACTACGTGGCCACCCGGCGGCCGGGACAGCGAGTGCGCTTCGGGGTGCTGAGGGGCGCCAAGCGCCGCGAGGTCTCGGTCACGCTGGCCGAGCGGCCCAACCGCGCGCCGCCCCCGGTCCCGCCGCGCTAGTCAGTCCTCGCGGCACTCCGCGACCGTGGACAGGATGCGCGTCGCCCGCCCACTACGAGCGAGCTCTCGGTCCTCCCGCTCGAACTCTTCGAACGGCACTTCCTCCTGGAGCGTCTCGATGCTGCATTCACACTCGGAGCGGGTAGCGCCCGGGGCAGAGGTGCAGGAGGACAGGAAGGCGAAGACCGAGGCGTCCGGGTAGCGGTACTCGGGCTCGCCGCAGCCCTGAAGAACAAGGGTGAGGGGGATGGCGATCCCGAGGATCGCCGCCCTCGACAGCCCTCTTGGAAGTTGGAAGCGCATCACAGCAGCCAACCAATTAGCGAGAGACATCGGATCTCACGCGATCTGCGCATCGATCTTCGCGGCCACGAGCTCGCCGATGCCCGCGCTCCCCAGCACGGCGACGATGACGAGGGCGCCGATGTACTCCGCCGAGGTCTGGCCCCGCTCGGCGCGCAGGCGGCGCGCGAGGGCGAAGAAGGACCCCGGACCCACGAAGGCGAGCTTGCCACGCCCGCAACCGAAGCACCAGGGCCCAACGGCCCATCTTCAGGGCCTGGGCCGGCCTACGTTTCGTGTGGGCCCCCTACGGCGAGTCCCCTTCGGCGCGCCCCCCGCGCCCCCCTCACCTCACCGCTCAGTAGGGTGGCGCGCGAGCGACAGGCCTCCGGGTCTGCCGCTGCCACGAGGCGGCCCAGGAGCCGCCGCGACGCGAAGGAGACCGACGACGTGCTGCAACCGGTTGGGGTGGGACACAAGACGCTGGCGGACTACACGCATCTGGTGGGGCGCGAGCTCATCGAGGAGGTGCGCGAGCTCGCCGAGCCGCTGAAGGGGCTCAGGGTGCTCCACCTCTCGGCCACCGCCTTCGGGGGCGGGGTCTCGGAGATCCTCTACACCCTCATCCCCCTGATGCGCGACATCGGCATCGACGTCCAGTGGCAGGTGATCATCGGCCGCGAGGAGTTCTACAACGCCACGAAGCTGATGCACAACGCGCTCCAGGGCAATCCGCTCGACCTCTCGCCGCACGAGTGGCGCGTTTTCGAGGAGTACAAAGAGATGAACGCCCGCCAGCTCGAGTCGGGCTGGGACGTGGCCATCGTCCACGATCCGCAGCCGGCTCTGATGCACTCCCTCGTGCCCGAGAAGGCGAGGAGGTGGGTGTGGCGCTGCCACATCGACCTCTCCACTCCCCACCCTCCGACCATCGACCGGCTGACCCCCGTGCTCCGCGAGTACGACGCGTCGCTGTTCCACCTCGAGCAGTACGTTCCGGCGGGCTTCGGGGTGCCGAACGTCTACATCTGCCCGCCGGCGATCGACCCTCTATCCCCGAAGAACATGGCGCTCTCGCCGGAGGACGCCGCGTTCGTGTGCGA
>JBPCRE010000142.1:0-18127 GCA_050997195.1 Thermoleophilaceae bacterium | reverse complement strand
CCGTGCAGGAGCTCCGCGACGCCGGCTACCTGCCGGAGGCCGTGCGCAACTACCTCGCCCTGCTCGGCTGGGGCTACGACGACTCCACGACGTTCTTCAGCACCGAGGAGCTGGTGGAGCGCTTCTCCCTCGAGCGCGTCTCGCGCTCGCCCGCCGTTTTCGACGAGAAGAAGCTGCGCTGGATGAACGGTCGCTACGTGCGAGACATGGAGGAGGCAGAGCTCACGCGGCGGCTCGAGGAGCGCCTCGGGCGCGGGGGCCTCTCGCCGGCCGTGCGCATCGCGCGCGAGAAGATGCAGACCCTCGATGAGTTCTGGCCGCTCGCCGGCTTCCTCTTCGAGCGCAAGGACTACGACGAGCGGGCCTGGAGGAAGGTCATGCGCGACGGCGCCGGCGATCGGCTCGGCCGCGCCCGCACGGCGCTCGCAGAGGCCGAGCCCTTCGCCGAGCCCGAGATCGAGCGGGCGCTGCGCGGCCTGGTGGAGGAGCTCGAGGTCAAGCCCGGTGTGGTCTTCCAGCCCGTGAGGGTGGCCATCTCGGGCACCTCGGTCTCGCCAGGGATCTTCGAGTCGGTGGCGCTGCTCGGCCGGGAGGAGACCCTCGCGCGCATCGACCTCGCGCTCGCCCGGGCCTGAGACCGGATCCGCCCCTCAACTCATAGGGCGTGGGTGCCGATGAGAGCGAAGTCGCTTTGGTCCCGACCCAGCCCATGCACCAACTCCCCTCACCACAAGGCCGGCGCGGAGCGCCGCCCGCAGCATGAATCAGCCCTCACCGGAAGGGGCGGTCGCCCTTGGGGCCGTGCCGCGCATCGAGGACGGGGAGATCGCGTCATCTCTCGAGCCGGCCGCGGCCAAGGTCACCCGCCTCGACCGTGCTCCGAGTGTGGCCGACGGGTCGCGTCGGCACAACGAGGGCCACGGGCGTCGCCTGACCCGGGCCTTCGAAGCGCTCGAGGCCTTTCCCGCTCTGGCGGCCTCTCGAGACCGGGTGCTCGAGGTGGTGCGCACCGAGCGCCCGAGCGTCGGGGACGTCGCGGCCGCCGTCGAGTCCGACGTGGCTCTGGTGATCACCGTCCTTCGGATCGCCAACCGGATGGCCGGGGATCGCGCCGGGCGGATCGCCACGCTGCCCGCCGCCGTCGAGATGCTCACCCCGAGTGGGGTGGACGCGCTCGTGTCGCGATCGACCACGTTCGACTTCTTCGAGCGCACGCCTGTGTGGGACGCGGCACCGGAGCGCTTCCGCCTCCACGCCGTGGCCACCCAGCGCGCCGCCGACCGCCTGGCTCAGACGCAGGGCTACGGAGACCGCGACGAGCTTCTGGCCTCCACGCTGCTCCACGACGTCGGAAAGCTCGTGCTCTTGCACGCCTACCCCGGGTACCCGGATCAGATGCACGGCGACGCCCGCACGGCGGAGGAGCGCGTGCAGCGCGAGCGCCGGGAGCTCGGCGTGGACCACGCGCTGGTGGGCGGCGTGCTCGCCCGCCGCTGGGGCCTACCGAGCCGCCTGGCCGGGAGCATCGAGGCTCATCACTCCGACGAGCCGCCCATCGAGGCCGCCTACATCCGCCTCGCCGACATGCTCGCCCACTACGTGCAGGGCTCGTACGTGGACCCGAGCCAGCTTCTGCGGGTCACCCGCATGGTCGGCCTCGAGACCTCCGAGCTGCGGACTGTCATGTACGAGCTGCCCTACTCCTCACGATCGGAGCCGCGGCGGGCCGAGCCATCGCCCCTCTCGGCTCGGGAAGAGGAGGTGCTGCGCCGCCTGGCCGAGGGCAAGGTGTACAAGCAGATCGCCCTGGAGCTGTCTCTCTCGACGAGCACCGTGCGCACGCACCTGCACAACACCTACGGGAAGCTCGGTGCCGTAGACCGCGCGCAGGCCGTGCTGCTGGCCACCTCGCGCGGCTGGCTCTAGTGCGCCGCAGGCCCGCGGCGAAGGCGACCTCGAGCTTTGCCGTCTCGAACGGCTTCCAGGACCATGCTTACGCCCTTCGGTGCGAGCGGGGCTCCCTTCGTGACCGAGAGCGACCACGCTCACGAGTCGGCCGACGAAGCAGAGAGGCGACCACCAGCGCTCCGGCCGTGTCGATGGCCACGTCGAGTGACGAGCCAGCGCGCCCCGCGACGAAGGTCTGGTGGTACTCGTCGGAGACCGCGTAGAGGACCGAGACCGCGAGCGCGCACGCTACCGCCCGCGCGCCGGAGAGCCGGGTGGCCAGCGCCCGGGCCCAGAGCCAGCAGAGCAGGCCGTAGAGCGCCGCGTGCACGATCTTGCGGCCCACGAGGTCGAGGATGCCCAGTCCCGAAGAGAGATCGGGCTGGGCCGAGAGGACGAAGATGAGCGCCATGAGCAGGACGGGCCAGAGCCAGGGGTCGACCGCTCGGAGCCAGCGCACCGCTCCAAGGTAGAGGTGCGCTCGGCGCCTGGAGCAGAGGCGAGCAGACCGGGACCGAGACCTACAATCGGTCCGTGCTCGCCATCACGTCGCGCTCTCCCTACGCCGTGCGGGCGCTCACCGAGCTCGTTCGGGCTGGAGGATCGGCGCCGGTGGCCATCGGAGAGATCGCCCGCCGCCGGGACATCCCGGTGCAGTTCCTCGAGGGCCTCTTCGCCACGCTGCGCCGCGCCGGGATCCTGCACTCCCAGCGCAGCGTGAAGGGCGGCCCCTCGTTCGCCCGCGCCCCCGAGGAGGTCACGGTGCTCGAGGTGGTGGAGCTCCTCGAAGGAGACCTCGGTGCCGACGCCGAGCGCGCCGGGGCGATCTGGAGCGAGGCGGTGGCCTCGGTGCGTGCGGTCCTCGGCGGCTCGACCCTCGCGGACGTGGCCGAGCGCGAGGAGCAGGACGCCGGCGCGCCGATGTACTACATCTAGAGGTGCCCCCTAGCTAGAGCCGTTTTCGGCTCGCTAGAGCGGAAAGTGCTCCGCTCGGGACCGCTCGGAACCGCCTGAAAGGGGGGTTTACTGGCGCGCAACTGGCGCACACGGCCCGCTGAAGAGGGGTTGGCGTCGGTGTGGGCTGCTAGAGACCGTTGGAACGGAAGACGCCCACCCCCAACGAGAGGAACACGGCCAGTGAACGGTGAGGTAGTCCTTGAGATACGGCAGCGCAGTGTGCTCGCCGAGATGCAGTTCCTGTCCGAGAGCCCCGGCGCGTCGTTCGTGACCACCCAGAAGCGCGCGCCGAAGAAGGAGGGCACCCCCCCGTCCGGCGCACGCCACGACCGCTCGGACAACCCCGACGCCCCGCCCGAGAAGAACCGCAGCTTGTACGACCACTACGCCTTCCGCTTCGCCCGAGCTGACACCACGCGCAAGAAGCGGCTCCTGTGCTGGCTGGCCGAGCGCGACCTCGACCACCACGTCAGAGGGAACCGGAGGACGCTCGAGGGCAAGGAGGAACGCGACGCGAGGATTCTGAGCGAGTACGCCGGCCTCGACGCCACCGAGGCCGCGATCTTCGAGGGCGTCGGTGAGCGTCACGTTCGCCAACTGCGCTCCGCTAAGGGTCGTGATCCTGCCCTCGGCCACCTAGTCCAGTGAACGGTGAGGTAGTCCTTGATCGTCGCGCCCTTGTGCGACTGCGCCAGCACGCATACGAACAGGGGTACGACAAGGGGCGTGAGGTTGGGTATCGAGAGGGATACGAGGAGGGCCGGTCAGACGAACGTGAACTCGGCACCCCCGCCACGCCCGCAGGCAACGCCGAACGTTTCCTACGACGCGAGCTTGCAGACGGCCCTCGCCTCGCGCGTGAGCTAACGGCTGAGGCCGAAGGGTTCTCGGAGCGGACGCTGCGAGCGGTGAAGAAGAAGATCGGCGTGCGGAGCTATTGGGTAGGGCGCGACTCGGGGCGCGACTCGTATTGGGAGCTGGTCAAGGCTGCAAAGGATGCAGGTTTGAGCCTAGATGGTACCGGAACCCGTAGAATTGCTTGACTGCGACGTTTGCCCCTCCTGCTTACGAGGGAGTGCGGGCGACGTCGTAGCCGCCTGCCGCTGACGCCGCGCCTCCGCGCGCGGAGCTGTCCCTAGAAGACCGGCCGTTGGCCTCATCGTCGTGGGGGCCGTCGGAGCTGTCCTCATGGGACCGGCCGCTAGGTCCTCGGCATCCGACGAGGACTTGGGGCGCTGGCGCGCGGCAGGCACATCTTGAATGGCCGGGGGAAATGGTCCCCTGGCGCAACGCGCCCTCTCACGGGGCGGAAAGGAGCCTCCTTGAACTTTGACGAGGACAGGCTTCGGGCTGCGCAGATCGCAGCGGAGAAGGGTGCGGCGCGCCACCTTGAGGCACTCAGGGCCATCGAGCACGCTGACCCTCTCTCACCCAAGTACGACGGAAAGCAGTTGGACGACGAATACCAGGCCGCCAGTGACAACGCTTCGGCGGCACACAAACGACTTACCCGTGAACGCGAACTAGTGGAGGCCAAAAGGAACATGCCCATTAACCCGTTTTACGATGACTCCGAGGAGACTGGCGGACGAGCCGGCCGGGGGATTCGAGTTACCGGAGAGAGCCTGACCTACGAGCGTGGGGGGCCGCATTCCTTTCTTCGTGACCAGTACACCGCCAATAAGGGCGACCGCGAGGCGGTTGCTCGCCTAGCTTCGCACACGACTGAGATGGTCAAGGAAGGGTTCGCCTCCGAGCGGGCCATCGCGGAGACGGCCGGTGCGGGTGGGGAATATGTGACCCCCGCATACTTGAATCAGCAGCATCTCGCCCTACAGCGAGCGGGTCGGCCCTACATCGACTCCTTGTCGCGGATGCCATTGCCCCCGGACACGAACAGGGTAACCCTGCCTCGCCTTGCCACCGGGACCGCTGTAGCGGCTCAGGCGGACCTCGGCGCGGTGCAGGCCACGGACCCCACCACGGGCTCCGTGGACGTGCCGGTCATCACCCAGGCGGGACAGGTCGATATGGCGCGGCAGCTCTTCGACCGCAGCGTCCCCGGAATGGATGAAGTCCTGTTCGCGGATTTGATCGCGGACTACAACACGAAGGTAGACGTACAGGCCCTCTCGGGTTCGGGCGCTGCTCCGAACGCGCTGGGTGTGCTCAACCTGACAGGTGTCAACTCCATCTCATATACCGATGCCTCTCCGACCCTGCCGGAGCTGTACGGGAAGATCGCAGACGCGATACAACAGGTTCACTCCAACCGCTTTCTCGCCCCGAGCGTCATCGTCATGCACCCCCGCAGGTGGGGATGGGCGCTGGCGCAACTTGACACGACCAACCGGCCGCTCATCGTGCCCGTGGCGGGCGCGGCTTCAGTCATGGGGGTGCTCGAGAACGTCGAGGCGCAGGCGGTGGTCGGCACCATGCTCGGCCTGCCGGTGCTCGTTGATCCGAACATTCCGATCAATCGAGGGGTCGGTGCCAACGAGGACGCGATCATAGTGCAACGGGTACAGGACTCGTGGCTCATGGAAAACGAGCCGTTGCAGACCCGGGTGTACGAGGAAGTGCTGTCCGGCACTCTCTCCATTCGTGTTCAGGTGTTCAACTATCTCGGGATCACTCACGCTCGCTACCCGAAGAGCATCAGTGTCATCTCGGGCACCGGATGTACTCAACCTACCTTTTGATCTAGGTAGGTAACACCTTCGGGGGGTTCTTAGCGGCGCCCCTCGAGGACGGGTTGGAGCATGACGGTTCGCCGTCTCCCAACCCAACCCCGGAGCGTGAGTGTGGGGCGCCCCCCGCAAGGGCGTCGTACTCACGAGGTCAGCCGTACTCCTCGCGCGCTTGTATGAGGCGTGGGGAGTGCGGTTCCGGGTGTTCATATTCGTTCCGTACCGAACTTACTGAGAGGCCGACCGTGGCTAGACGAGTTCTCGAAGTGGAAGTGGTAGGCGATACGTCCTCGCTCAAGCGCGCCCTCGGCTCCTCTCCCGCGCCTTCTCCGGGGTCGGCAGCGCCACCGACGATTCCGGTAACCGTGTCGGCATCTTCGGTCGCGGCGGCAACGCGCTCGGCAATGTCCTCGGCGCGGGGTTCGCCAAGGTGGGCGGCTCGGCCGGCCCGTGTCTGACTCACCCCCGGACCCCCGACACGTCCGTGAGATGGTGGGGAAGCTCCACGGGGAGCGCCCCGACCCGGCACCGCTAGAGATCGACTTTGAGGCGGAGCCAGAGGCCCCGCGCTACGTGGTGGACCGGGTATTCGAGCGCCAGACCGTGAACGTGCTGTCTGGGGACACCGGGGCGGCGAAGTCGATCATCGGGGCGGCCCTGACGGCGGCCGCGCTCACCGGGGGCGATTGGCTCGGGCGGACGGTCTACGGCGGCCGCGTGTTGGTGGTTGACGAGGAGAACCCCGCCCGGACGGTCAGGTCCCGGCTGAGGGCCCTCGGGCTCACCAACGCCGACCGTGGGGGGCTCCGGTACTTCAACCGGGGCGGGGTCCGGATCGGGGAGGAGCGGTGGACGAAGTGGCTCCGGCGAGAGGGGGCCGCCCACGCGGCGGACCTCCTGATCGTTGATACCGCGATGGCCGCTACCTCGGCCGATGTCAACGATAACGACGAGGTGGTGCGGCTCTTCACCGAGGCCCTGCGCCCGGTGGCCACCGAACTCGACCTCGCGATCGTGGTCCTCCACCACGAGAGGAAGCATCAGCCCGGCCAATCGCGCAACCCCGGCCAGGCCATGATGGGGGCCCGCCAGTGGGCCGGCCAGGCCGACGCGCACGTCACCGTGGCGGTGGAGTCGGATCTAACCGAGGAGGAGGGCCCAGACGGGGCCCGGCTGCTACGGCGTAGTTTCATCATGAGGCCGGCCGAGAAGGCCCGGGAGGGCGAGACCAACTACCCGGAGCGCGTGGTGGTCACCTCCGAGAAGGCGGCCGACGGCCAGCTGCGGTGGATGAGGGTCGAATCCGAGGGGCGCATCGAGGCCCCCCAGACCCGGCCCGACGGACTAGCCCGCGCCCTCGGCACGGTCATCGAGGAGGGCGAGATGACCACGGCCGCCCTCGCCGGGGCCGTTGGGGAGGACTCGCAGTCGACGACCTTCCGGCGGGGACTCGATCAGGCGACCGAACTCGGGCTTCTCACCAAGGTGCGGCGTGGGGTCTACGGGCCCCCGGAGGAACTCGGGTTCTGATGAAAGCCCAAAGCCCACCCCCTATATGTGTTTGGGCTTTGGGCTTTCAGATCGAGATGGGCATCCGCCCCCCCAGCCACGGCTCTAGCGAAGCGGCTAGAGCCCTGTGGCGCGGGGGACCGGCTCGGGTGCCGGCGGCCCAACGAAAGCCCACCGAAAGCCCAACGGGGAAACCCGCCTAATCCCGGTCGTAGAGCGGAATCTACCAACGAAGGGCCACCGAAAGCCCACTGAAAGCCCGGTCGCGGGGCGGTGGATGGACGACGGGCGGGTCGCAGAGAGGTGAGGCCCACGACGTCACGGTGGAGCGCACTGCGGCTTCACTCGACGCTACGCGCACTTCGGAACGGCGAGCACGTAAGGAAAGGAAGGGTGCTTCCACCGTTTGGAGCCAAGTCCACGGTGGAGCAGGTCGAGCCGAGCCCAACGGTGCGGCCAGCACGAACGTCTCGCGCCCATCGGCACCCTCCCAACTATCACCCCTTACGTGCTGCTGGTGCCGTGCCCGTAGCGTTCGACCGGCGCCCCCCGGCGGAAGTGCCACGGTGCGGGCGCGAGCCCCACGGTGGGACCCCCGTGATGACGAGATGCAAGGGGCACGGTGAGTACGCGCTCACGACGGCGGAGGGCGAGCACCTTGCTGTCGACTCCGCTCACCCGACGCAGTGGCTACCTCATTGCGGCCCGGCTCCTATCCGCCGGCCTTACGCAAAGCGTCCTCGTACTTCGCGGCCTGATTAGGAGTCAGCTCGTTGCCGAGCCGCAGGAGAACCCGGCCCTCCCGATAGCCGTACTCTGCGAACGCTGGAGTCTCCCCAATCGCCTTGACGTACTCCTCTCGCGTCTTAGCGGTGTCCTCGTCAGCGAAGACCTCGACGGACCCGCCCTCCGTCGTGTCGATGCCTGGGAGGGTGTCGTCTTTGAGCCGGCGATCCCGGAAGTTGGCCTTACCCACGTATTGGTCAGGTCGCCCGAGGAGCTTGTTCGGATCGGACGAGGCGGTGTAGTTGTCCACCTTCCCGATGGGGAGGCCGCTCGCCTTCAGCTTCGAGAGCACGCTCTTGGTCGATGGCGGTGGACCCGTCTGTCCACTGCTACATCCGGCGAGCACGCCGCCGGCCAGCAGCACGGCGACCATGACCTTGACCTCCACATCGCGCACGGTAGCGCCAGGTGGTCGGACCTTGCGGAACTTACCCCGTTGGCCGGTAAGAGGGGTGAGGGGGGCATCCCCCCTAGAGAGTTGGATTCACCGTACATCCCGCTAGGTCCGTGTCCAAAAATTCCTCGTGTGCGTAGGATTTCCTCACCCTACCCTTTACCCACATTCCACTGTTCATGCCCTTAGGAGGGCTTACAGCGCCTCTCAGGGCGTAGGAGGGACCAACGATGCCCGAACCAGTACGCCGAGGACCGGGGCGCTAGCCAATGAGCCCGGAGGCCGTCTCGGCCCCGGAGGCGGCGCCACATGGCGCCCCTCGTCTCACTCTGAATGCAGCACCGATCACCGTCTCCCGCACCAACGCTGCGGCCATGCTCGACATGAGCGTCGATTCGTTCGAGCGGTACGTGCAACCGCAGCTCCGCATCGTCCGCTGTGGCCGGATGCGCCTGTTCCCCGTCGTGGAGCTTGAGCGGTGGGCGCGGGAGAACGCCGACCCGCTGTTCTCCTAGCCACATCGTGGTACGGTTAGCGGCCCCGCGCCGCAAGGACGGCCGGGGCCATGGCATCGAAGGGGCGAACCTCCGATGCGCGCTCGATCTTACCTGCACTCTGCGCGCAAGCTGGCCCGCCCCTCGGTGCCCCTACCGAGGAGGAGAGCATGCGGGAGCTTGAACGGCAGCTAGAGGCGATCTTGGAGGCTGCGAACCTCGAAGACGCGGTGCTTGGAAACGATCATGGACACCGTTGGCCGTGCGAGGCCGAGGACGCGGAGGCGATAGCGGCCTGGAAAGGCACCGTCTCGGAGATCATCCGGCGAGGAAACGCGATCACGGAGGCTGGCAAGGCCCTCAATCGAGAGCTAAGGCTGCTCCACGGGGGCGAGGAGCACTGCGTCCGGTGCAGCCGCTCGGCGCCCGCCCATGAGTCCGACGAGTACCCCTTCTGGCAATCGGACGGAGGCGACGGGACGATCTGTTCGGACGGAGGCGACGGGATGATCTGTCCCGCTTGCCTCACGACTGACGAGCGGCAGCGTGCGGATGAGGTCCTATTTGGGGTGTCCCGCGCGTCCGACGTCCCCCTGCGCCGGAGGGGCGAGTGATGTCCGGGCGACTCCCCCCCGAGGTAGAGCGGGCGTTCTGTGCGGAGCTAGCCCGCATCCTCGAAAGACGGCACCCTGAGCTTCACTTCCACGTCGGGCCGCCGGAGCAAGCCCCCGATGCAGAGGAAGCGCCAGAGCCGCCGGACCTCCTCGAAGCGCTCGCTCGCCTCGAGAGGGGCGAGTGATGGCCGCCGGCATCCGCACTCGCCACGCTCGCCGCTGCCGCTCACAGGGAGGCGGAGGTCGATGCAACTGCTCGCCGTCCTACGAGGCATGGGTCTTCTCGAAGCGGGACGAGCGGAAGATTCGCAAGACCTTCTCCGATCTGGCCGAAGCCAAGGGGTGGCGCTCCGACGCGGAGGGAGCCTTGCGCCGCCGAACGCTCCGAGCACCCGCTAAGACGACGCTAGCCGAGGCCGGGGATACCTGGGTCAAGGAAGCCCGGAAGGGAGCGATCCGCAACCGCTCGGGCGACGCCTACAAGCCGAGCGCGATCCGTGGCTACGAGGCCGCTCTGCGGCTACGGGTCAAGCCTGAGATGGGCCATGCCCGCCTGTCCGATGTGCGCCGGACGGACCTACAGGCTTTCGTGGAGCGCCTGGTGGCCTTCGGGCACGACCCGAGCACCATCCAGGTCACGCTCATGCCCTTGCGGGCGATCTACCGCCGTGCCATCGCCCAGGGCCTCGTGGAGGTCAACCCGACCACGGGGCTCGAGCTACCGGCCGTGCGGAGCAAGCGCGACCGCATCGCCTCACCCGAGGAGGCGGCCGCCCTCATCGCCGCTCTGCCGCGACAGGATCGAGGCCTGTGGGCTACGGCGATGTACGCCGGTCTGCGCCGGGGAGAGTTGATGGCGCTCCGTTGGGCGGACGTGGACCTCGGCGCCGGCCTCGTGCGCGTGGAACGCTCCTGGGACGCCAAAGAGGGGTTCATCGAGCCGAAGTCGGCGGTGGGCCGGCGCACGGTGCCAATCGCGGCGGTGCTCAGGCGCTACCTCGTGGAGCACCGCCTAGCGTCGGTTCACATCGAGGGCCTCGTCTTCGGGAAGACGGCCGGCGAGCCCTTCAGTCCCACGGCGGTTCGGGAGCGGTCGAAGGGGGCGTGGAAGCAGGCCGAGATGACCCCGATCACCCTCCACGAGAGCCGGCACACCTTCGCCAGCCTGATGATCGCCGCCGGGGTGAACGCCAAGGCCCTCTCGACCTACATGGGCCACGCGAACATCTCGATCACGCTCGACCGCTACGGGCATCTGATGCCGGGTAACGAAGTGGAGGCGGCGGGGATGCTCGACAGGTACCTTGGGACCACGGAGGAGCGAGCAGCTTCGGTGCGAAGCTGACAGTCAATGCGAGAACAACCCACCATCCACCCCCGCTTCGCCGAGCGCGCGGTCGAGCCCCGCTATGGGTTCGCTGAGGCCGCGTCTTTGACTCGGCGACCCGCTCAGACGCTCCGCCGGTGGGCGCTCGGCAATCGGCGGAGGTACCTCGATCACCACAGAACCGACGATCCCTTGATTGCGATCGACGGTTCGCTGGCGGATGGACTACCACTGTCCTTCTTGAACCTCTTGGAGCTCCGCTTTCTGAGTAGCTACCGATCGAGTGTTCCACTGCCAGCGATTCGTCGCGCCCTCGACTACGCGGGCGAGCAGCTCGGCGTTGAGAGGCCGCTTCTCCGCTCCGACTTTGCGGCGCGTGGCCGAGAGCTGTTCCTCAGTTTCGCGGAAGGGAGCGACAAGGCCTACCTGAACGCGAGCCGGCAGGGGCAAGTGGCGTGGCCGGAGGACGCGACGGCGTTCCTAGAGTCGCTGGACTACGACGGCGATGAACGTGCGGCCTTCCGCTGGTGGCCCCTGGGCAAGGATGCGCCGGTCATGCTGGATACGCGACTGAACGCTGGGCATCCCTCGACCGCAACCACAGGCGTGCGAACCGGGATCATCGCGGCGCGGGTATCTCGAGGATGGAGCGCCGAGGCGATCGCGGAGGACGTGACGACGACCGTAGAGGAGATACGAGCCGCAGTCGCGCTCGAGAGCGCAGCTTAGATCGGGGTCGACATCCAGCCGGTCATCTACGTCGAGAACAACGTCGGTAGAGCCTTCGTCCGCGCGTTCAACGAGTTCGCCAGCACCCATTGTTGGGGTGCCGTCTATCAGCATGACGTCCACCCCGGAATGCAACGAGCGCAGAGGGGAGACGAGTGGTGGCTGGAGGAGATCGGCAACCTCGGCTACGCCGTCCTCACTTGCGATCTGTCCATTCTCGCGGTCAAGACCGAGCGCGAGATCGTCCGACGGTCTGCCTTGCGTATCGTTGGATTCGCCGACGGCGAGTACACCGGATGGGACCAGATGCGCGCCATCACCCGCCATTGGGAGGCGCTCGACGCGGAGCTGCGAAGCCCCGGACCGGTGGCGATAAAGGTCTACGCAGGGCCGACACCTCCAGTGGTTGAGCGTCTGTAGAAACGCGGCCGACTGGCGCATCTACTGGCGCATGACCCGCCGATTCGGCTTGCTAGAGCGGAAAGTCGCGCATGTACTACATCTGAGCTGAGAGGCTGGAGCTCGCTCGGTCACTGGGTTATGTCGGAAGCGGTGATTGCCGCGGACGTGGAGGGTGAAGCTCCACGCGGTTCCGTCGAGCCGTGACCAGAGGTATGATTCCGCGATGTCTGCGCGCCGTCGTGTCTATGCCCTATCGGCGCTGATGACCACGCTCATGGTCGCGGGAACCATGCTCGTCGGCTCCCTGCTGACGAGCGATCCGTGGCCCCCGTCGCCTCTTCCCGACGCGGTCGAGCGCCTGCTGCTCCCGGGCGGCTCGGAACCCGGCGCCTCCGGGCCCGGTGGCGCGCCCGCGGGCGGCGCGGCCCCCGGGGGAGCGCCGGGCGGGGGCGCTCCCGAGGCGCTCACCGCCTTGGCCGATGCTCTCGCGCCGGCACTCGGTGCGCCGGGCGCGATCTTTCCGGGCGTCGGACCCGGCCTCTTTGCCGGAGGCGGCGGGACCGGAGGCGGTCCTGGTGGGCCCGGCGCCGGCTCGCCGGGGGGCGACGGGACTCTTGATCGAGGTGGGCGCCGGCCCGGCTCCACGAACGGCGGGCTGGGGGGCGGACCGGCCGACGTGCCGTCCGCGGGAGGCGACGGTGGCGGTGGCTCCGGAGGCGGCGGCTCTGATGGCGGTGGCTCCGGCGGCGGTGGCTCCGGAGGAAGCGGCTCTGATGGCGGTGGCTCCGGTGGCTCCGGTGGCGGTGGCTCCGGCGGTGACTCGAGCCCAGGCCCCGCAGGGGGCGGGGACCGGCCGTCGAGCGGTGGCAGCGGGCAGCCCCGTGGACCGAACGGGAACGGCAACGGTGGAGGCAAGGGCGGCGGCGGCGGAGGGAAGGGCAACGGCGGAGCCAACGCCCGACCCGAGGGCGAGAGCTCCCCGAGCGGTGGAGGAGGAAGTGGCGGCTCGAGTGACTCCGACGACGATGAGGACGGCAAGGACGCCGGCGACAAGGGCAAGGACGAGGAGAAGGCAAAGCCTCCGGCCAAGGACAAGCCGTCCAAGGGCAACGGCGAGGGCAACGGCGAGGGCAAGGGCAAGGGCGACGGCAAGGGCGACGACGACTGATCGGAGCCTTCGCCCCGGTAGTGGCTGTACGCCCTGCGCCTGCGCCGCTCCCTGCGCCGCCTGACGCATAGCCGGGCCGCGAGGCGTAAAGCGTCTACCGTCCTTTTCGTGGCCCCGACATCGGTTCCGTCGCCTTCCTCGATGCTCCGCGCGGCGGGCTCCGGCGTCGCGCGCAACCCGGCCGAGCTGGTGGGCGCCACGCCCTTGGTGCGGATGGACCGGGTTGCGCCGGGGTGTGGGGCCGAGCTGCTCGGCAAGCTCGAGTCGATGAACCCCGGAGGATCGGTCAAGGACCGCATCGGCGTGGCGATGATCGAGGCCGCCGAGGCCGCCGGCCGGATCGACCCGGCTCGCACCACCATCGTCGAGGCCACGTCGGGCAACACGGGCATCGCGCTCGCCTTCGTGTGCGCTGCGAAGGGCTACGACCTGGTGCTCGCCATGCCCGAGGGCATGAGCCGCGAGCGCCAGGGCCTGCTGCGGCTGTTCGGCGCGGAGGTCACGATGATCGCCTCGCTCGGGGGCATGGACGAAGCCGTGGGCGCCGCATGCCGCCTCGCGGCCGAGCGCCCCGACTGCTTTCGCCCCGACCAGTTCTCGAACCCCGCCAACCCCGAGGTGCACAGGCGCACCACCGCCGAGGAGATCTGGCGCGACACGGGGGGCATCGTGGACGTGCTCGTCGCGGGGGTCGGCACGGGAGGGACCATCACCGGCGCCGGAGAGCGCCTGAAGGAGCTCAATCCAAACCTTCACGTCGTGGCCGTCGAGCCGCTGTCCTCGAACGTGCTCTCCGGGGGGCGGCCCGGCCCACACAAGATCCAGGGCATAGGTCCTGGCTTCGTGCCGTCCGTGCTGAACCGTGAGGTCATCGACGAGGTGGTGGCCGTCGACGACGAGGACGCGCTCGAGATGGCTCGGTTGGCCGCGAGTCGCGAGGGCCTGCTCGTGGGGATCTCGTGCGGGGCGGCCCTGCACGCTGCGGTCGAAGTGGGCTCGCGTCCGGAGTGGGGGAGCCGGCGGATCGTGATGGTGCTGCCCGACTCCGGCGAGCGCTACGTCTCGACGCCCTTCTTCGCGCCGTGAACGACGCCGCCCTGCTGGACCTCAGGGGGGTGCTCTGCCCGCTCAACTGGGTGCGCGCGCGACTCGCCCTCGAGGGCCTCGAGCCGGGGCAGAGCATCACGCTGCGTCTCGATCCGGGCGAGCCCGTCCAGAGCGTTCCGCGCTCCGCGCGGGAAGAGGGACACGCGGTCAGCGAGAGCGGCACCACCGTGACCATCGTCAAGCGATGACCCTCTCCGAAACCGAGATCGAGCGCTACTCGCGTCAGCTCGTGATGCGGGAGTGGAGCGGTGCCGCGCAGGAGCGCCTGCGCGAAGCCCGCGTGGTGGTCGTCGGAGCGGGCGCGCTCGGCGCACCCGTGGGCGCCTACCTCGCGGGAGCCGGGGTCGGATCGCTCGAGATCCTCGACTCCGACCGCGTTGAGCTCTCAAATCTTCCCCGCCAGCCCCTGTTCGTCTCAGGCGAGGTCGGCATGCCCAAGGCCGAGGTGGCGGCCGGGCGCCTCGCGGCCGGCAATCCAGAGATCGGAGTGGAGGGCCGGCGCGTACGCGTGGAGGAGGACAACGCCGCCGAGCTCGTGGAGGGCGCCTCCCTCGTCGTGGACTGCTCGGACTCCTTCGCCACCCGCTACGCCGTGAACGACGCCTGCTGCGCCCGCGGAGTGGCGCTCGTGGAGGCGGGCGTGCTCGGTCTCGACGGCCTCGTGCTGTCGGTGCGTCCCGGGGAGTCGGCCTGCTACCGCTGCGCCTTTCCGGTCGAGCCGCCGCCCGGCTCGGTGCCGAGCTGCCGCGAGGCGGGCGTGCTCGGCCCCATGGCGGGCCTGGTGGGTTCGGCGCAGGCCCTCGAGGCGCTCAAGCTGCTCACGGGAGTGGGAGAGCCGCTGCTCGACCGCATCCTGCAGATCGACGGCCGCGACATGACTCAGACGCTCGTGTCGGTGCGGCGCCGGGCCGGGTGCCCCTCCTGCGCGTCGGTTTCCGCCACGGCGCACGTGCTGGCCTGATGCTCGGCCTGCGCATGCTCGCCCGCGTGGCTCGCGAGCTCCGCCACGACGTGGCCGCCGCCCGTGATCGCGATCCCGCCGCCCGAACCCTCGGGGGCCTCGACATCCTGCTCACCTACGGAGGGGTGCACGCCCTGCTCGCCCACCGCGTGGCGCACGGCCTGCACGGGTCGGGAGTGCCCGTGGTCCCCCTCGTGATAGCCGGCGCCGCGCGCACGCTCACCGGGGTGGAGATCCACCCCGCGGCCCGCATCGGCGACGCGCTGTTCATCGACCACGGGCAGGGTGTGGTGATCGGGGAGACCGCGGAGATCGGCGACAACGTGACCCTCTACCAGGGGGTCACGCTCGGAGGAACGGGCTTTACCCGCGGCAAGCGCCATCCCTCGGTGGAGAGCGACGTGGTGGTGGGCTCGGGCGCCAAGCTGCTCGGGCCCATCCGCATCGGCCATGGGTCAAAGGTGGGAGCCAACTCGGTGGTGATCCACGACGTGCCGGCCAACACCACGGTGGTGGGCAATCCCGGTCATCCGGTGCGCGTCGAGGGCCGCCGACCGGAAGGGCCCGACGCCGACTGGGCCCACCTTCCCGATCCTGTTGCCGACGCCATCAAGGCCCTCGCCGCCCGGGTCGAGGAGCTCGAGACGCTGCTCGCCGAGGAGACGGGGCGCCGTCCGGAGCCCACCGCCGAGGTGCGCCCGCTGCGCAAGGCGCGCGGGCCGAGCCCGGCGGGGGGGTAGAGCGCGCCGCTACCGCGCGAGGCGCAGCACGTCGCCCAGCGTGATCGTGCCGGGCCGCTCCGTCGAGGCGTAGACCCCCGCCAGGTTGCTCCGGCGCCGCGCGATCTCCCGGAGCACGGCGGGGTCCCGGGAGCCGTCGTCGGGGTCGGTGCTCACGACGACGCAGCGTCCGTTCGCCTTGTCGATGCGCACCCGGGCCGAGTCGGGGCGGTCACCGAAGGTCAGCCGGCTACCGATCCAGCCCTGCTCGGGCGCGTCGCCCGTCTCGACCGGCTCGACGAGCACGTTGGGCCGGAAGCGGCGCGGGTCGAGCGTAAGCCCGACGCCCCTGCCCACCCCGCCGATGGTGGCGGTGGTGATGACGGAGACCGGCAGGGCGTCGAACAGGCCGCGCTTGCTGCGCAGCACGTGGAGCGGGCCGCCGTGGAGGCCGGCCAGCTCGGCCGTGAGCTCGGGATCGGTCGCATCGAGGATGCGGCCGGTCGGCGTCCGGACCACCACCCCCGAGCCCTCGGGCGCGCCGGGTTCGGCGAACTCGGGGCGGTAGCCGAGCAGCGCCGGCAGCTCGCGGATGGTGAGCCAGGGGAAGTCCGACCGCGTGTCCGCGCGCACGAACGCGTAGCGGCGGTCGCCCTCGAGCCCGTGCCAGGCGAGCCACGCCTCCTCCACGTCCTCGCCGGGCATGGCCTTGACCGGGTAGCGGGTGAGCGCCCGCACGATGCCGACTTCGATCTCGTCCATCCCCACGTCAGTAGAACACGCTGCGCGTCCGGTGCCTCGGCCGCTCCTTGTAGCGAGGCGCCTGGCCGCGGTTCCACAGCCAGTGATCCAGCGTGGCCGGCGGGACGCCGATCCGCCGAGCGATGATCTCGCCCGCGTGCACGGCGCACGCGCGGATCTCGCGCTCGGCCGGCCCGGCCGGCAGCAGCTCCTCGGCGTCGATCGGCGCGGCGAGGTCGGGGTGGTAGGAGAGCGCGCCGTCGGTGCGCAGGACGTGGGGCACCAGGTTGTCCGCGAAGATCGTGAGGCGGTCGAGATCGCGGAACGAAGCCACCCCGGCCAGGGCCAGGTCGCTGGGAACGATCTGGGCGCGCTTGTAGAACCCCCGGTCGTCGAAGAAGGGCATGCCCTCGGCGAGGGAGGTGGCGAGCCGCTCGCCCGAGCCCTCGGCCGCGTCGATCACCTCGGCGGCCGTCCGCTCGCTCAGGAAGGTGCCGAGGTCGCGCAGGGCGCGGGCGTAGAGGGCCATGAGCTCGTGCCCCGAGTCCTGCCCGAGCACTCCGGCCACGGCGGTCGCGTCGAGGCCCCGGAGCTCGGCGGCCGGCCAGGGCCCGTCGGCGCGGAAGCGCTCGGTGAGCGCCGAGGCCACCGTGAAGTAGCCGGAGAGGCCCGGTCGCTTCCGCAGCGTGGGAAACCATCCGGAACCGAAGTTCACGGCGTCCAGGGTCAGCAGGTAGGCGCTCACTTCCTCGCGCGTGCCCTCCAGGAAGTGACGCTCGGGATCGAGCGCAGGCGGAGGACCGGGCTCGACGGCGCCCATGGCCTCCGGGTCGATGGTCACCCACCGGGCGGCGGCCGCCACCTCCGCGCAGTACGAGCGGACGTCGTCGGTGAGCCTCACGCGGCCAGCGTAGGACTCGGCTCCGGTCGGCGGAGTAGGGCAGCCGAAGCGGACCGTATGCTCGTCGGGTGGCCACCGCAGAGGCAGCTGACCCCCTCCTTAAGGGCCTGAACGAGCCCCAGCGCGAGGCCGTGCTCTACGGCGACGGTCCGCTGCTCATCCTCGCGGGCGCCGGCTCGGGGAAGACGGCCGTGCTCACCCGGCGCATCGCCCACCTGGTCGAGAACGGCTACGCCCAGCCGGGCGAGATCCTCGCCATCACCTTCACCAACAAGGCCGCGCAGGAGATGCGCGAGCGCGTGGAGGGGCTCGTGGGCCGCCGCGCGCGGGCCATGTGGGTCATGACCTTCCATTCCGCGTGCGCGCGCATGCTGCGCGCGGAGGCCCCGCGGCTCGGCTACACGAAGGCCTTCACGATCTACGACGCCGCCGACTCGCTGCGCCTGATCAAGCAGTGCCTCGACGAGCTCGAGGTGGACCCCAAGCGCTTCCCGCCGCGGGCCATCCAGCGCCAGATCTCCGACGCCAAGAACACGCTCGTCGGCGCCGACGCGTACCGCGAGCGCATCTCCTCCTTCTTCGAGCAGACCGTGGCCGACGTGTACGAGCTCTACGAGAAGCGCAGCCACGCCATGAACGCCATGGACTTCGACGACCTGCTCTTTCGGGCCGTGAACGTGC
>JBPCRE010000086.1:0-21314 GCA_050997195.1 Thermoleophilaceae bacterium | reverse complement strand
CCGACGCGCGAGCGTCCGTTGAGCGCGGATAGCTGCGCTAGGCGGGGTCATCGGTCGCTCGTCTGCTTCCGCAGGCGTCGCTCCCTGCTGCCCCCGCCTAGCTTGCTCTCCGCGCTCAACGGAGCGCTCGTCGAGGGCTCGCCATCCGCGTGTTGCTCCAGCCTCAGAGCTTGCGACCTCCTCCGGAGTTGAGTTCCCGTGGCCGTCTCCGCTCCGCCTGAGGCGGGCTACCTCCCTCCCCAGAACCTCGACGCCGAGGCTTCGGTGCTCGGCACCATCCTGCTCGAGGAGCAGGCGCTCGACAAGGTCCTGATCGACGTCCGGCTGCGGCCGGAGGACTTCTACCGCGGTCGTCACGGTGTGATCTTCGCGGCCATGCTCCGCCTGAAGGAGAAGCCGGAGCCCGAGGCCGTCGACTGGGTCACGGTCGGCGAGGAGCTGCGTCGCTCCGGGGAGCTCGAGCAGGCCGGGGGCATCGACTACGTGCACTCGCTGCCGAGCATCGTCGCCGCCCTCGGCAACGTGGGCCACTACGCCCAGATCGTCAAGGACAACGCGACGCTGCGGCGGGTGCTCACCACCACCCGGGAGATCTCCGAGCAGGTGCACACCTTCGCAGGGGCTCCGCGCGATCTCCTCGAACAGGCCGAGGCCGCGCTCTTCCGCATCGGCCACGAGGACTCGAGCGGAGGGCTTCGCTCCATCGAGGCCGTCCTCCACGACGAGCTCGACAAGCTCGAGCGCCTCTCGCGCGACTCGGTGCACATGACCGGCACACCCTCCGGCTTCACCGATCTCGACGAGCTCACCGGTGGCTTCCAGCCGGGCAACCTCGTGGTCCTCGCCGCTCGCCCTTCGATGGGCAAGTCCGCCCTCGTGACCAACATGGCCGAGAACGCCGCCGTGGACTACGGCCGCGCGGTGGCCCTCTTCTCCCTCGAGATGGCCGAGACCGAGCTGGCCCAGCGCTTCATCGCCTCGCAGGCCAAGGAGTCCGGCGACGCGCTGCGCAAGGGTCGGGTGGCCCGAGACCGCTGGCCAAAGGTCCTGAAGGGCGTGCAGAAGCTCGCCGCGGCGCCGCTGTTCGTGGACGACTCGAGCGACATCGGCATCCACGAGCTCCGGGCCAAGGTGCGCCGCCTGCACTCGCGCACCCCGCTCGGCCTGGTCATCGTCGACTACCTCCAGCTCATGCGCCCGGACACCTCGGCGGACTCCCGGGTCGAGCAGATCGGGCAGATCTCCCGCGGGCTGAAGATCCTCGCCCGAGAGCTCGAGATCCCGGTCATCGCCGTGTCCCAGCTCTCGCGCGCGGTGGAGGCTCGGCCCGACAAGCGCCCGCTGCTCTCCGACCTCCGCGAGTCGGGGCAGATCGAGCAGGACGCCGACCTCGTGATGTTCATCTACCGTGACGAGTACTACAACCGTGACTCCGAGCGCCCCGGGGAGGCGGACATCATCATCTCCAAGCACCGCAACGGGCCGGTGGGCGAGGTCACGCTCACCTTCCTGTCGCGCTACCCGAAGTTCGCGAACACCTTCCGCGAGCGGGGCGAGAGCGGCCATCCCGGCCTTCCGGGCGGCGGGAACGGCGGGCTGCCGGCCGGCAACGGCGGCGCCCCCGACGGACCGCTCGGCCTGTGAGCTCCGCCGCCGAGTTCTGCCCTCGAGGGCTCTGCGACGGAAGCGGATTCATCCTCGAGGAGGGCAACGTGGCTCGCCCCTGCCCCTGTCGCGAGGTCCGTATCAACCGCGCCACCTCACGCCGCATGGGTACGGGCATTCCCCGGCGCTTTCGCGGGGTGTCCTTCGATCGCCGGCCGGTGTGCGACCTCGATCCCGTCGTGCTCCGGGACGTCCAGGGCTTCGTGCGCAACATCGACGACAACCTCGCCGCCGGGCGCGGGCGCTGGTTCTACGGCGACGTGGGCACGGGCAAGACGTCGCTTGCCATGCTCATCTCCCAGGCCGCGCTCGAGTCCGGCCACTCGGTGGCCATCTACTCCGTGCCGCGCCTGCTGGCCGAGATCAAGGCCACCTACGAGGACGGCTCGGGCCCCTCCTACCAGCAGCTCTTTCGCCAGCTCTGCGAGGTCGAGCTCCTCCACCTCGACGACGTGGGGGCCGAGAAGCGCACCGACTGGGTGCTCGAGCAGCTCTACTCGATCGTCAACGAGCGCTGGCAGGACGAGCGCTCCATCCTCGTGACCACCAACCTCCTCGACCTCGACGAGCTGCGTGAGCAGGTGGGGGCGCGAACGGTCTCGCGGCTCACCGAGGTGTGTGGGGAGGCCATCCCCATCATGGGTGCCGATCTGCGCATGGCCTTCTCGGGGGTGAATGCTCCGTCCGCCGAACCGCTCGGGAACGGGCTCGCCCCGGCGCCCCCCCGCGCCGCCGGCTCTCGAGCGTCGTAACCTCTCCACCGTGCCGGGACTCGCGATCGTGGGCGCCCAGTGGGGCGACGAGGGCAAGGGCAAGGTCACCGACCTCGTGGCCGAGCACGCCGACGTGGTCATCCGCTTCCAGGGCGGCAACAACGCGGGCCACACGATCGTGCGCGGGAGCGAGTCCTACAAGTTTCACCTCATCCCCTCGGGCATCCTCTACCCGGGGAAGACCTGCGCCATCGGCAACGGCGTGGTGGTGGACCCGAAGGTGATCACCGACGAGATCGACGGCCTGCGGCGCCGTCGCGTCGACGTGTCCGGGCTCAGAATCTCGGCCAACGCCCACCTGATCATGCCGTACCACATGCTCCTCGACCACGCGGGGGAGACCAAGCTCGGCAAGCTGCAGATCGGCACCACCCGCCGGGGCATCGGCCCGTGCTACGCCGACAAGGCGGCGCGCCTCGGCATCCGCGTCCAGGACCTCCTCGACGAGAAGATCCTGCGCCAGAAGATCTACGCGGCCATGGAGCCCAAGCGCCAGTCTCTTCGCCCCTTCGCCAAGGACCCGGCGCTCGACCTGCACACCATGACCGAGGACTACCGCACCCTCGGCCACCGCCTCGAGCCCTTCATCGCCGACACGGCGAGGCTCGTCTGGGATGCGCTCGACCGCGACCGCCTCGTGGTCTACGAGGGCGCGCAGGGCACGCTGCTCGACATCGACCACGGCACCTATCCCTTCGTGACCTCCTCCAACCCGGTCGCCGGCGCGGCGTGCGTGGGCGCGGGCGTGGGGCCCAAGGACATCGACGAGGTGTGGGGGGTGGCCAAGGCCTACGCCACCCGCGTCGGCGCCGGGCCGTTTCCCACCGAGCTCGAGGAGCCGCTGGCGAAGGGCATCCGCGAAGTCGGCGCTGAGTTCGGCACCACCACCGGCCGCCCGCGCCGCATCGGCTGGATGGACCTCGTGGCCATGCGCTACGCGGCCCGCCTGAACGGCCTCACCGGTCTCGCCATCACCAAGCTCGACGTGCTCACGGGGATCGACTCCCTGCTGCTGGCCACGAGCTACCTCGGCCCCGAGGGGGCGAGCTTCACCGAGTTCCCCTACCACCAGTCGATCGTGCACAAGGTCATCCCCGACTACGTGGAGCTCCCCGGCTGGGGGGAGGATCTTCGCGCCGTGCGCCGCCTCGAGGACCTCCCCGCCGAGGCGCGCGAGTACCTGACCTACATCGAGGACTTCGTGGGCGTGCCCATCGTCCTGATCGGGGTGGGGCCGGGGCGCGACGAGGTGATCTGGACAGACACGGCCGAGCGATTCGGCGGCCCGCTCGACATCGCCGACCCCGCGACTCGGTAGGGCCCGACCGCGCTCGAGCCGCGCCCTACCTCGGCGCCATCCTCAGCGCGCCGTCGAGGCGGATGGTCTCACCGTTCAGATACGGGTTCTCGGCGATCTGGCAGGCAAGCAGGGAAAGGCCGGCTGGCCGCCCGAGCCGCGGCGGAAACGGCACCCTCGCGCCGAGAGCATCGCGGTTCTCCTGCGGGAGGGCGGCGAGCAGGGGGGTGTCGAACACGCCCGGGGCGATGGTGCACACCCGGACCCCGACGCGCGAGAGGTCGCGTGCGGCCGGCAGGGTGAGCGACACGATGGCGCCCTTCGAGGCCGCGTACGCGGTCTGCCCGATCTGCCCGTCGAAGGCGGCCACCGACGCGGTCATCACCACGACCCCACGCTGACCCTCGGCGTCGGGCTCGTTATGGGCCATGGCCGCCGCGCTCAGGCGCAGAGCGTTGTAGGTGCCGATCACGTTGACCCGAATCACGTTGCCGAAGTACTCGAGCTTGGCCGGGCCCTCGCGGCCCACCACTCGTTCGGCCCACCCCACCCCGGCGCAGGACACGCACACCCGCAGCTCGCCCAGGGCCTCGCGCGCCCCCGCCACGGCCTCGGTGATCTGCTCCTCGTCCGACACGTCGGCTGTGAGGGCCACGGCCTCGTCTCCCAGCTCCTCGACCAGGGACTCCGCGCGCTCGGTGTTCAGGTCCACCACGGCGACCCGCGCGCCGCGGGCCGCGAGCGCGCGGGTCGTGGCCTCGCCGAGCCCCGAGGCACCGCCCGTGACAAGGGCGCCCATGCCCTCCAGGGAGCCGGGCCTCTGCGCGCCGCCGCCGGAGGCCATCAGCGCGAGGCCTCGACGGGCTCGCGCGGGGCGCTCGCCGCGGCCCGCTCCTCGTAGGAAGCTCGCCGCGCGGCGTCGACCCGCATGAGCACCTGGTCGGCTCCGAGCGCTCGGGTCACGGCCTCGCGCGCCGGCCGCGGGAGCACGGCGAGCAGCTTGGAGATGGGCCCGACCGACCGTGGCACGAACACGTCGAAGGTGCCCGCCTTGACCGCTGCCACCACCGCGGCGGCCACGTCCTCGGGCTGCTGGGTCTTGACCCCTCGGGTGGAGGAGAGTCCTGACGCGAGCTCGGTGTTCACGATGGCCGGCATGACCACCGAGATGCCCACCCCGGTCCCTCGAAGCTCCGCGAGCACGGCTTCGCTCACCCCGATCACCGCGTGCTTGGTCGCGCAGTAGGTCGCGCCGCCGGCGAAGCCCGCCTTGCCCGCGGTCGACGCGATGTTCACGACGTGGCCGCGTCGCCGCGCCTCCATGGCCGGAAGGGCCACCTTCATGCCGAGCAGCACCCCGTGCAGGTTGATGTCGATCTGCCGCGCGGCCGTCTCGTCCGACTCCTCGACAAAGCGTCCGAGCGCCATGATGCCCGCGTTGTTGACGAGCACGTCGACGGGGCCGAGCTCGCGCGACGCGCGGTCGAGGAAGGACTCGAAGGAGGCACGATCGGTCACGTCGAGCTCGAAGGCCACCACGTTCGGGTCGAGCTCCTCGGCGGTGCGTTGAGCGAGGGCCACGTCCAGGTCTCCGATGGCCACGCGCGCCCCCTCGCGCACGAAGGCCTCCGCCGTGGCGCGGCCGATGCCCCGAGCTCCGCCGGTCACGGCGACCACGGAGCCTGAGAGAGACGGGAGGGACGAGGTCATGGGTGGGTCTCCTTGGTGGGCGATGGCGGCATCGGCGCGGCGTCCGTCGCCGCCGTCAGTGGGCCTCGCCGACCGACCGCATGGCGGGCGCGAGATAGCGCCGGGCGAAGCGCCGGGCGTCATCGGTGGTATCGAGGTGGGCGGCGGTGTCCGGCGTGAGCAGGAAGGAGAGCACGAGCCGAGCCAGGAGCTCCGCGGCCACCTCGGCGTCGGCCTCGCTCATCCCGCGCCGACGCGCGCTCGGTCCGATCCGCTCGGCGATCAGACGTCGGGCCGCGGTCACGGCCGGTGCCCCGTCGAGGGTGAGGTGCGGGAGAAGCGACTCGGGCTCGGTGGTGAGCAGCCGGGTGACGAGGGGGTGCCTGCGCAGGTGCTCGAGCGCGAAGGCGAAGCCCTCGGCGAGTTGCTCCTCCGCGTGGCCCGGGGCCCCCACGGCAGCGTCGAGCGCGGTGAAGAAGCGCTGCAGCTCGCGGAGGATGACCGCCTCCACGAGGGCCTCCTTGCCCGCGAAGCGCCGGTAGACGGTGACCCGCGAGACGCCCACCCGCCGGGCCACATCCTCCATCGTCGTGCGCCTCAGCCCGAACTCCTCGAAGTGACCGAGCGCCCCGTCGAGGATGCGCTCGCTCACCTCGTCCACGTCGGCGTCGCCCCCCGTCTCGATGACGTCGCGAAGCTGCACGCCCGACATGATGACGCTCACGCCGCGGGGACTGGGCTCCCGGTCGAGGTGCCCGGCGCCTGGTCGAGCACGGTGCCCCCGTCTCCGGAGTGGAGTCCGCGGTACTCCGCCCGCTGCATCCGCGAGATCACGAGGCGCTGGACCTGGGACGTGCCCTCGAAGAGCTGGTAGATCTTCGCGTCCCGGAACCACTTCTCGAGCGGGCAGTCGGTGGTGCTCGCGTAGGGACCCACGAGGTCCATGAGCGCGGGCACCGCCCACATGGTCACGTCACCGGCCTTAAGCTTCGACATCGAGCCCTGGCCGCCGGTCATGGTCGCCCCGTTGCGACCCATCCACGCCGCCCGCCAGGTGAGCAGCCGCGCCGCCTCGATCTCGGTGGCCACGTCGGCGAGGACCTGCTGGACGCGCTGCTGCTCGAGCACCGGCTCGCCGTCCTCGGAGCGGTCCTCGAGGTAGCCGAGCGTCCACTCGTAGGCGGCCTGGGCGATGCCGAGCGCCGAGGCGGCCACGAACGGTCGCGTCAGCTCGAAGGTGGCGAGCGCGTTCGAGCCTCCGCCCGATCGCTCTCCGCTGCGCGCCCGCTCGAGCTTGCGCTCGAGCTTCTCCATCCCTCCGAGCAGGTGATCCAGAGGCACGCGGCAATCCTCGAGCACCACCTCGGCGGTGTGGGAGGCTCTGATGCCGAGCTTGTCCTCCTTCTTGCCCTGCCGGATCCCCGGCGTGCCCTTCGGCACCACGAAGGAGGCCTGCCCCCGATGGCCGAGCGCCGGATCCACCGTGGCCACCACGAGCGTCACGTCGGCGATCCCGCCGTTGGTGATGAAGACCTTGGTGCCGTTCAGCACCCATCCGTCACCGTCGAGCCGCGCGGTGGTGCGCAGGCTCTTCACATCGGAGCCGGCGCCCGCCTCGGTGACCGCGTAGGCACCGAGCTTGATCTCGTCCCCAGTTCCGTAGCACTCGGGCAGCCAGCGACCGATCTGCTCGGGCGTGCCCGAGGAGGCGATCCCCGCGGCCGCCAGCCCCGACGCCGACACCGAGAGCGCGATGCCCGCGCAGCCCCAGTGAAGCTCTTCGGCGTAGATCACGCCGAAGAGCCCGCCCGGATCCGAGCCCATGCGCTCGCGGTACTCCGTGCCGTGCAGGCCCCACTCCCTCGCCGCCCGGATGACCTCCCACGGCACGGACTGGTCGCGGTCGTGGTGCTCGGCCACGGGGCGGATCACGTCGCGGGCGAAGGCGCGGCAGAGGCGCCGCCACTCGAGCTGCTCGTCGGTGAGTTGGAAGTCCATGGGTCTCCTCGGCGGGGAACGGAGTGCCAAAGATACATCCTGCGTCCTGATGTCTCTCAAAGCCAACGCCCGGGAGGAGCTCACGCCGTCGAGCTCGGAGCCTCCGCCGGCTCCGCTCGCGCGGCCCCCTCGGCCTCCGGCCCGAGCACGAGGCGCTCGCCGCGCCGCAGCACCCGCAGCCCGAGGGCCAGAGCGGCCATGAGCGCCGCGGTGGCGAGGGTGATCTGCACCGACACGAGGCCCTCGCGGGTCCAGTACACGTCCTCGAGCTCGAGCAGCAGCGCGGACTCGTCGAGGGTGAGGCCCATGCCCACGCCCATAGGCACTGCGAGCTTGGGCGGCAGCGACTCGTCGCGGGTGGCCACGGCCACCGCCCCGGAGGCAAAGGCCATGACGATGCCCGGCACGAAGTGATGGATGTGGCGGCGCCCGACGCGGACGTTGCGAAACGGGCCCCACCGGTCGCGCCCGCGCAGGGAGTAGGTGACCCCGCGGATCAGCGCGAACGAGAGTACGAAGGAGGCCAGGAGGTTGAAGAGGGCGTTCTCGCGCGAGGAGGTGCCCCGATAGCCCGAGCGGGCCACGAGCGCCGTCTCGGCCACCGCCTCCTCGGCGGCCTCGAGCAGGTCGTCGGCGTCCGCGGGCAGCGGCGCGGAGCCCCGGCGCCACACACGCGCGAGCTCCGTGGCGAACACCGCGGTGGTGGTCGCCCCGGCCACCACGCCGATGCCGAGCGTGCGCCGCTCGGCGGGGCCCCAGCGCCGGCTGCGCCGGAGCCTGAGGCGAAGGAGGATCGTGTTCAGGCCCACCGCTCGAGCAGGTCCTCTTCGGGGACCTCTCCCACCGGCCGGGCCGGCGATCCCATGACCAGGGTGCGGGCGGGCACGTCACGGGTCACGAGAGAGCCTGCGGCCACGAAGGCCTCCTCGCCCACCTCTATCCCCGGGAGGATCACGGCCGCGCCGCCCACCCGGCAGGCCCGGCGCAGGGTGGCGCCCGTGAGCGGGAGCCCCGGGCCGTGGCGGCCCATCGAGTGGTCGTTGGTCGTGGTCACGCCGGGAGCTACGAACACGTCGTCCTCCACCACCGAGGTGGCCGTCAGGTAGCACCCGGTCTGGATGCGCACCCGCGCCCCGATCCACACGTCGTTGTCCACCGCGGATCCCCGGCCCACCACCGAGCCCTCGCCGATCCGAGCCCGCTCGCGCACATGGGCCTGGTCGCCCACCACGCAGCCCGCGCCGAGGTGAGCGCCGGCCAGCACCACCGCGCCGGCGCACACGGTGGCGCCCGCCTCGATCACGAGCCCCTCCCCACGCCGGCCCGCCGCCGCCCGTGAGCGCGGCCCCAGAGCCACCGGCTTGCCGAGCACGACCCCGTCCTGGAGGCGCACCCCCTCCCCGAGCACCGTGCCCGCGTGGATGACCACGTGGCCGCCGATCTCCAGCGAGTCGGGCAGCTCGACGCCCTCGCCCACGAGCAGGCCGGGTGCGCGATCCGAGGCGGCCAGGAACGGCCCGCCCCGGTCCCCGGGGGAGAAGCGCTCCGCCTCAGCGGGCCGCCGCACGCGCCGATCCCTCGAGCGAGTGCTGGAGCGCCTCGAGCACCCGCACCACGCGCAGGCCGCTCTCTCCGCCCGAGCGGGGCTCTGCCCCGTCGCGCACGCGCTCCACGAAGTGGCGGCACTCGATGCGCAGCGGCTCCTCGTTGGACACGTGCGGGCTCCACACGTCGCCCGACCGCGCGATGTACTCCCCGTAGGAGGAGAAGTCCTGGTCGAAGCCCTTGTCGTAGACCTCGACCTTGCGCTCGATGGCCATGTCGTCGAAGGTGGCCATGCGCTTCGAGCCCACCACCGTCAGGCGACGCTCCTTGTGGGGGTCGAGCCACGACAGGTGAAGGTGCGCGGCCACCCCGGAGGGAAAGCGCAGGTAGCAGAACACGACGTCCTCCACCCCCGGGCGCATGTAGCTCTCGCCCCAGGCCTCGGCCTCGGTGGGCTCCTCGCCCACGAGGCGCAGCACCACCGAGACGTCGTGGGCGCCGAGGCTCCACAGCGCGTTCTCGTCGGCGCGGATCTTGCCGAGGTTGAGACGGTGGGAGTACACGTAGTGGATGTCGCCGAGCTCGCCGCCGTGGGCGATCGCCTTCAGCTTCTCGACGCCCGGGTGGTACTCGAGCAGGTGGCCGACCATGAGCACGCGTCCGGCCTCTCGGGCCGCGGACACCACCCGCTCGGCCTCGGCGCTCGACTGGGCGAGGGGCTTCTCGACGAAGCAGTGCTTGCCGGCCGAGAGCACGCGCTCGGCCACGTCGGCGTGGCTCGGCACATGCGTGGCCACCACCACGGCATCGAGCTCGGGGTCGGCCAGCAGCTCGTCGAGGTCCGTGGCCACGCGGGCACGGGCGAACTCGGGGGACCACCGCGCGCGGGCCGCCTCGGAGGCGTCGCACACCCAGCGCAGCGTGGACTCCGGCAGCCGGTCGAAGTTGCGCGCGAGGTTCGGACCCCAGTACCCGAGGCCGACCACGCCCACGGCGACTGGCGCCTCAGCGCCGCTCACAGCCGTACGAGGTGCTCGGCCTGCCGCCCGCGCGTGACCCCGCGGAAGTCCACCACCAGCGGCGCGGAGGTCACCACCAGGTCCACGTCGAGCTCGGGGTGCGCGGTCACGATCACCGCCACGTCGGTTCCCTGGAGCGCATCCTCGAGGGGCGCGGAGCTCAACGACAGCTCGGGCAGCTCGGGCACGTGCTCGTCGTGGTACACGAGCTCGGCCCCGCGCTGGCGCAGCAGCCGCATGATCTTGAGCGCGGGGGATTCGCGCAGGTCTCCGACCCCGGCCTTGTAGGACACGCCGAGCACGGTCACCGTCGAGCCGCGCACGGCCTTCGAGTGCTCGTTCAGCGCGCGGGACACCTTGTCCGCGCAGAAGTACGGCATGTTCTGGTTGACCTCGCCGGCCAGCTCGATGAACTCGGTGGGCACGTCGTACTCCCGGGCCTTCCAGGCGAGATAGAAGGGGTCCACCGGCAGGCAGTGACCGCCGAGACCGGGCCCCGGATCGAAGCGCATGAACCCGTAGGGCTTGGTGGCGGCGGCGTCCACCACCTCCCAGATGTCGATCTCCATGCGGTCGCAGAGCATGGCCAGCTCGTTGACCATGGCGATGTTCACCGAGCGGAACACGTTCTCGAGGAGCTTCGAGAGCTCGGCCACCTCGGGGGTGGACACGGGCACCAGGTGGTCGCACACCTCCGCGTAGAGGGCCTTGGTGCGCTCGAGGCACGCGGAGGTGAGCCCGCCGAGCACCTTCGGCGTGGTGCGCATGGTGTGGTCGGTGCGGCCCGGGTCCACGCGCTCGGGAGAGAAGGCGAGGTTGAAGTCGCGTCCGGCGGCCAGGCCCGACTCCTCGAGCAGGGGCAGGAGGCGCTCGCGCGTCGTGCCCGGGTAGGTGGTGGACTCGAGCACCACGAGCTGTCCTCGCTGGAGCACGCCGGCGAGGGCCGTGCCGGCGCCCAGGAGCGGGCCGAGGTCCGGCTCGCGGTTCGGGGAGAGCGGCGTGGGCACGGCGATGATCGCCGCCTCCACTCCGGCGAGGTCGGCGTAGCGGGTGGTGGCCATGATCCGCTCACCGAGGGCGCTCAGCCGCTCGGAGGGCACGTCCTCGACGTAGGACTCGCCGCTCCCGACGGCCGCGACCTTGCGCGCGTCGCTGTCGACGCCGACCACCTCGTGGCCCGCCTCGGCGAAGGCCACGGCGAGCGGAAGGCCGACGTACCCGAGGCCGATGATGCCGATCCTCATGGCGCGGAAGTGTAAGTGCCGATCACCTCGACGATGCGCTCCGCCGCGCGTCCCGCGCCGTAGAGCTCGGGGCGCGGATGGGCCGCCACCTCGCCGCGCTCGACGTGGGCGAGGGCGGCGAGCGCGGCCTCTCGATCGAGGTCCACGAGCGCGTTCCACCCGGCGTCCACCGTCTCGACCCACTCGGTACTCGGACGAAGCGTCACGCACGGCACCCCGAGCAGGTAGGCCTCCTTCTGCACGCCTCCCGAGTCGGTGAGCACCGCGCGGGCGCTCCGGGCCAGCACGAGGAAGTCGAGGTAGCCGAGGGGGGGTACGAGGGTGAGTCGCTCGGCGCGTTCGAGGCGCCCGAGCAGGCCGGTGGCGGTGAGCCGCGCGTGCGTGCGTGGGTGAAGGGGAAAGACCGCCGGCAGGGGCAGGCTCTCGAGCAGCTCGACGAGCGCCTCGAGCCGCTCCGGCGGGTCGACGTTGCCCGCCCGATGGGCGGTGACCAGGAGGTACTCCGCGGCCGTGAGGCCGTGTTCCTCGAGCGCGCGCGAGCGCTGCTCGGCGACTTCGGCGAAGGACATCGACACGTCGGCCATCACGTCGCCCACCAGGTGCACGCCCTCGCGAAGCCCCTCGGCCGCCAGGTTCTCCACCGCCCGTGGCGTGGAGCACAGCAGGAGGTCGCTCGCGTGGTCGCAGAGGACCCGGTTCAGCTCCTCGGGCATGGCGCGGTCGAACGAGCACATCCCGGCTTCAACGGGTCCCACCGCCCGGCGTGATTGGGTGGCGTCCAGCGCCTCGGCGAGCGTCGAGTTGGTGTCGCCGTAGACGAGGACGAGATCGGGCTCGAGCGCGTCCAGCACCCGTTCGAGCTCGCCGAGGATGCGCGCCGTCTGCGCGGTGTTGGTCCCGGTGCCCGCCTCGAGCTGTCGATCGGGCGCGGGAATGCCCAGCTCGTCGAAGAACACACGCGAGAGGGCGTCGTCGTAGTGCTGGCCGGTGTGCACGATGAGCTCCTCGTGGTGCTCGCGCAGGAGCCGGGAGACCGCGGCGGCCTTCACGAACTGCGGCCGGTTGCCCACGACGGTGACGATGCGCACGGCGCTCGCCGACGGGGCGCCCCGCGCGCTCAGCCGAGCGCGCCGGCGATGTGGCCGCGCACGGCGGCCGCCGCCTCCACCGTGCGGGGACCGGGCTCGGGCCACTCCGTGCCCTCGACCCCCGCGAGCGACTGCACCTCGCGAGTGGTCGACGCGAGGAAGGCCTCGCCCGCGCCGAGCAGCTCGTCGATCGTGAGCGAGCGCTCGTCGGCGCCCACCAGGTCAAGCACGAGCTCACGGGTGATGGAGGCGAGGATGTGGTCCGTAAGCGGCGGGGTGGCCAGGCGGCCGTCGGCCCCGACCCAGAAGATCGTGGAAGTGGGGGCCTCTAGCACGCGGCCGTGGGGGGTGACCATGAGCGCCTCGTCGAAGCCGCGCTCGCGCGCCAGGCGCCCGCACAGCATGTTGCCCGCGTAGGAGAGGGACTTCACGCCGTCGAGCACCCGCGTGGGGGCGTAGGTCACCAAGCCGAGGCGTGGGCGCGTCGGCCCTTGGGCCAGGGGCTCGGTGAGCAGCAGACGGCGCCCGCCTCGCGTGAGCACGATCCGCAGGCAACCGTCGAACGCGCCGGCCCCGCGGGCCTCGAGCAGCTCGGCGGCCTCGGCCTCGAGGCGTGAGCGCGGCACCTCCCACCCGAGGCGGAGGTTGGCCGCCGAGCGCTCCATGCGGTCGAGGTGGGCGTCAAGGGCAAAGGCCCGGCCGCGGTAGACGCGGATGACCTCGAACACGCCGTCGCCGCGGATGAACCCGTCGTCGGTCACGGGAAGAAGCGTCTCGTCCGCCGAGGCGATGCTGCCGTCGAGGCAGGCGAGCTCCGGGACGGTGGCGGCGGACACGCTCACGTCACGCCAGTGGGCCGTGGAGGAATCGAACCTCCAACCTTGGGATTAAGAGTCCCCTGCTCTGCCAATTGAGCTAACGGCCCGGGAGGCAGGACATTCTAGGAGTCCGCCCCCGGCTCGTTCGACTTCGATGGGTTCTCCGCGGTGCCCACGTGCGACAGAGCCTCGTCGCGCGAGTCGTGCATCGAGAAGACTCGGTCGAGGCCGGTGATCTCGAAGACCTTCCGGATGTCGCGATCCGGGCACACGACGGTCACCGAGCCGCCGTCTCCGCGCAGGCGCTTCTCTCCGCCCACGAGGACGCCCAGCGTCGTCGAGTCGATGAAGGTGGCGGTCGAGAGATCCACCACCACCTGCTTCTTGCCGGCGTCGATCACCCCGGTCATGAGCTCCTTGAACTCAGGTGCGGTGTGCAGGTCGACCTCTCCGCCGAGCTCTATGAGCTGGGTCCGCCCGTCGATCTCCTCTTCGGAGATGTGGAACTCCATCGCTTGGGCCAAGACTACGCCGCCACGCCCGAGAGCGTGATCAGCGCTCCGCGGGCGGCGCGGCTCCGCCACCCGGAGGGGCAGGGGCCTCGCCCGGGCTCGGAGCCGTGGGTGCCGCGCCGGGGAGGCCTCCGCCCGCGCCCGGAGCGCCGCCTCCGGATTGTGCCTTGCGTTGCGCGCTCTCCTGAGCCTTGACCGCGGCCTCGAGGGCCGCAAGCTGCTGGCGCACGGCCTTGCGTTGGTCGCCCGAGGCCAGCCTCGTGGCCCGGCGCCCGGCGGCGTCGGCCTTTTCTTCGTCGCCCGCCAGCGTGGCGTACTGGGCCACCCCGAGCCACGAGGAGGAGCTCGGGCGGGCCATGGCCACGATCTCGGCGGCCTCGGTGGCCTTGTCGGGGCGCCTCAGCCCGAACTCGCTGTAGGCCTGGAGCATGAGTCCGGCCAGCGAGTCATCGGGCCGGGCCGGCTTGAGCGCGAGGTAGCGATCCCAGGCTCTGGAGGCGGCCTGGAGGTCGGCCTGCGCCTCGGGCGGGAAGCTCGTGGAGTCGGCCCCCGTCTTCGCCGTAGCCAGCTGGTAGCGGCCGCGCACCACTGCGGCGAGCGCGGCCTCGTCCCTCGGATTGGCCCGAAGGCGCTCCTCCGCCTGCTCGACGCGGTCGGAGATCTGGCTGTCGCCGGAGCTCTGGTTGCTGCCGCTGCCCGTGAAGGCGTCCACCAGTCCTCCCTGCCCCTGGTCGGAGCCGATGCCGAAGAGGACGAGCCCGCCGCCCATGAGCAGGGCGAGCATGAGGTACACACCCTGAATGACGCGCCGGCGCCGGCCCTGTAGGTCGAACAGCATGGGGCCTCAGCTTAGACACGGCGGCTTCCCCGGCAGAAGGCGCCGTGCCCCGGGCGGGCCGAGCTTTCTAGGACGGTCTAAGAGCCGGCGGGAGCGGGCAGGCGCTCGGGTAGCTCCGGCTCGTTGCCGTTGCCGGCCGCGCCGTGCCCTCCGCCGCCGGGGTCGGGCGGCTCGGGATCGTCCGGGTCCCCGAAGTCGTCGCCGCCGTCGTCGTCTTCTCCTCCTCGCTCGATCTTCGATCGCCCGAAGAACACGGCCAGCAGGATGCTCACCTCGTAGAGCACGACCAGGGGAACCATGGCGATGAGCATGGTCACCGGATCCTGGCCAGGGAGGAGCATGGCCACGACGGCGATGCCGAGGATGGCGTAGCGGCGGTGCTTGCGCAGCTTGGCCGGAGTGGTGAGCCCGAGCTTGGTGGCCGCCAGGATGCCCACGGGGATCTGGAAGAGGACCCCGATGGCGATGAGCGTCTGCGCGAGGAACGAGTGGTACTCACGCGCACGCACCAGGGTGGTGTACTCGTCGGCGTTGAAGGAGAGCAGGAACTGCAGCGCCTTCGGCACGAGCACGAAGTAGCCGAACACCACCCCGCCTATGAACAGGAAGGGCACCATGAGCAGCAGCGGCAGGGCCACCCGCCGCTCCGTGGGGCTGAAGGCGGGCAGGACGAACGCGTACATCTGATAGAGGAGCAGCGGCAGCGTGAGGAGGATGGCCGCGTACGCCGCCAGGGTGAGCGTGGTGGTGAACTGCTCGGCCACGCCGAGGGTCACCGGCTTGCCCTGGGCTCCGAGCGGCGTGCCGGCCACCCGGAGCGGCGCGTTGACGATCTGGAGGATGTAGTGGTTCTGCCAGAGGCAGAGCCCGAAGGCCACGCCGAGGACCACCAGCGAGAGCACGAGTCGCGTGCGCAGCTCGTCCAGGTGGTCGACGAGGCTTATCTGATCCTCGTGCCCGACGGGTCGGAGCTTGGCCACCGCGGGTGGAGGCCTTGGGCCTAGGAGGCCGTGTCGCGCGCGGCGGCCTCGCCGCGCGGGGAGTCAGAGGCCCCGCCGACCGGGGCGGCCTCGGGCTCCGCCGGCGCGGAGGGCGGCGGAGGCGTGACCGCGCGGGGAGGGATCTCCGCGTGATCGTCGCTCGAGTCCCCCTTGGAGCCGGAGACGGACTCCTTGAACTCTCGCAGCCCGGATCCGATCGACTTGCCCAGTCCGGGCAGCTTCTTCGGCCCCAGGATGAGCAGGGCGATGACGAGGACGATGATCAGCTCGGTTGGTCCGATGCCGCCGAACGGGCCCATGACGGTCTCCTTGCGAGTCGGGTTACGGGGCAATGATAGCCCCCGCACACCATGCGGCCGAGGCGGCCTCGCGGATCACCCGCCGGCGTCGTCCTCGGGAGTCGAGGCGGGCTCGAAGTTGAGGTAGAAGCGGCTGGCGGTGGGTTCGTCCTGGCCCTGGTACTTCGAGTCGTTCGCGCTCGAGCCGTAGGGATGCTCCACGGGCCCGTCCATGCGCATGAACGAGATCTGCCCGATGGGCATCCCGTGGTACAGGGTGATCGGGAGGTTGGCCACGTTCGAGAGCTCGAGGGTGAGGGTGCCGGAGAACCCGGCGTCCACGAAGCCGGCGGTGGAGTGGATGAGCAGCCCGAGCCGGCCGAGGGAGCTCTTGCCCTCGAGCCGGGCCACGAGGTCGTCGGGCAGCGTCACCCTCTCGAGGGTCTGGCCGAGGACGAACTCCCCGGGGTGGAGGATGAAGGGCTCGTCGCCGTTCGTCTCCACGAGCTCGGTCAGGTCGTCCATGGGGCGGCGCACGTCGATGTAGGGGTGCCGGGCGTTGTGGAACACGCGGAAGCGGCGGTCCACCCGCACGTCCACGCTCGAGGGCTGGACGAGCGACGGCTCGAATGGATCGATCACGATCCGCCCTCGCTCGATCTCGGAGCGAATGGTGCGGTCGCTGAGCACCACGGGCGCCCGAGTGTAGGTGAGGGAGCGCAGGGCGTCGAATGAGCGTCCACGGCCGCGGCCGGGCCCCTCAAGTTGCCCTCCAGGCTGCCGATGACTCGCTCATGAACGGAGAATCCACCCCCCCCGAGCAGAGCCGGGGCCGCCTGGTGCTTCCCGGCGGGCGGGCCATCGAGGTCCTCCTGTTCGGCGAGCCCGCCCCGCGGAGGGCCTCTCCCGGCGTGACCCCTGCAGCCGGGCGGCTCGACACCCCGCCCGGCGCCGGCCAGGATCGTCAGCTTCACCTCTGTCCGGTGTGCGCCTCGCACTTCGTCTACCCCACGGCGTGGTGTGAGCAGGGCGAGCGTCACTGGAGCATCGATCTCCGCTGCCCGGAATGCGAGTGGACCGATACCGGCATCTTCGCTCAGGGCCTCGCCGATGCCTTCGACGAGCAGCTCGACCTCGGCGTCGAGAATCTCGTGCGTGACCTTCGGAGCCTGGCGAGCGCCAACATGGCCGAGGAGATCGAGCGCTTCGTTTTCGCGCTCGGCGCCGACGCCATCCTCCCCAGCGACTTCTGAGCCTCGGCCGCTACGCGTAGCGAGCCACCACGCCGTCGGCCACGAGGTCGAGGGCTTGGCGGCGTCCGGGGTCGAGGCCGGCCCCCGACAGCGCCTCCTTCGCCTCGGCCACGTAGGCCAGCGCCTGGCGCCGCGCCGCCCCGAGGGCGCCGGTCGCGGCGATGCGCTCGCAGAGGGCCTCGGCCTCGTCCGGGCCGGTCACGCTCGTCCGGAGGTCGAGGTCGCGGATGTCTGGGTCGCGGGCCCGCGCGAGGATGAGCGGAAGCGTGACCGTGCCGTCGAGCAGGTCGGCTCCTCGCTGCTTGCCGGTGCGCTCGGGGGGGCCCGAGACGTCGAGCACGTCGTCGAGGATCTGGAAGGCGAGGCCCACGCGCGCCCCGAAGCGCGCGAGGGGCTCCTCGGCCTGCGTCGCGGCCCGGTCTCCCAGCAGCGCGCCCAGACGGCACGCGGCCTCGAACAGCCGCGCCGTCTTCAGCTCGCAGCGTTCGAGATAGCGCTCGGGAGAGACCGACGCCGTCCACGCGTCGGCGCGCTGCATGAGCTCGCCGTGCACGAGCGCGGAGCCCGCGTTCGAGAGCACGCGAAGCGCCTCGACGCTGCCGGTGGGCACGAGCTCGGCGAACGCACGCGAGAACAGAAGGTCGCCGGTGGCCGTGGCCGCGCCCCGACCGCCCTCGACGAACACCGTCGGGCGGCCGCGTCGCAGCGTCGCGCGGTCGAGCACGTCGTCGTGCACGAGGGTGGCCATGTGCACGAGCTCCACGGCCGCACCCGCGCGCACGAGCGGTGCCTCCTCGCCGGATCCGGCGCAGAGGAACACGAGCATGGGGCGCAGGCGCTTGCCGCCGGCTCCGAGGGTGGACACGGCGTGACCGGCGAGCGCCTCCCCGTGGGCCTCGGCCACCTCGAAGAGCCGGGCCTCGGTGGCTGTGAGCAGTCGCGAGAGAACGGGGCCTCCGGCGTTCAGCACGGCGGCGAGCTCGGGCAGCGACGGCGCGGTCACGGCCGTGGCCGCGCCCCGGCGTGCGGAGAGGGGCTCGAGGCTCATCGAGCTCCCTCGGCACCGGCGCCCGGCCGGGACGGGGCGAGCGCCACCGTTCCTGCGTGCAGCGCGATGATTCCCCCCGCCGTGAGGATCCAGCCGATGCGCTGGAGCCCGGCACGAGCGAGAACCTCGGCCAGGCCCTCGGGGGCGGGGAAGCGCCGAACCGAGCTCGGCAGATAGGCGTAGGCCTCGGGGTCGCCGGCCAGCCGGCCGAGACGAGGGACCAGCTCATCGAACCACAGGCGGAAGAACCACGAGAGCGGCGGGCGCCGGGGGGTGGTGATCTCGAGGACCACGACGCGCCCACCGGGACGCACGACCCGGGCCATCTCCGCAACACCTGAGTCGAGGTCGGCGAAGTTGCGCGCTCCGAAGCCCACGGTGGCGGCGTCGAAGGCTCCGTCCGGGTAGGGCAGAGCGAGCGCGTTGGCCGTCTCGAAGCGGATGTGAGGCGCCTTGCGACGAGCCACGGCCAGCATGCCCTCCGAGAAGTCGGCTCCCACCACCTCGCCTCCCCGGCCCACCCGGCGCGCGAGCGCCACTGCGAGGTCGCCGGTGCCGGTGGCCACGTCCAGAGCCCGGTCGCCGGGCCCGACCGCCGCCAGGTCGGCGGCCCGCTCGCGCCAGTGCTCGTGCATGCCGGCGGTCATCACCGCGTTCATGCGGTCGTAGACGCCCGCGATGCGGTCGAACATGGCCTCGACCCGAAGCTCCGGAAGCACGCCGGGCGCGGCCGCCGAGCGGGCCGAGGCGGCGGCGCTCGGTGCGGCCGGCGGTGCTGGAGCCCCAAGCCCGGGGCTCACGAGCGGGCTACTGCTCCTTCTTGAGGCTGCCCAGGTAGGTGATGAGCTCCTGGAACTTCTCCGGATCGTCCTTCTGGAGCTGCGCGTACGAGGGCATGGGCGCGGTCGGGTTCACGAGGGTGCGCGCGATGGCCTGCTTGGGCAGGCGCTCTCCGATGGCCGTCAGCTCGGGGCCCGGCCCGGGGTTGCCGTTCTCCCCGATCTTGTGGCAGCCGAGGCACCCGGCCGAGGCCACCGCCGAGCGCCCCTGGGCGTACTGGACGGGGGTGGCCAGCTCGATCTCGGTTGGAGCGCCGGCCAGCGCCCCCTCGATGGTGAGATAGGCCATGACGGCAATCGTGGCCATGCCGGCGAGCGTGGCCACCGGCCGCCTGAGCGGGTGGCGCTCGGGGCTGCGGTCGAAGAACGGCAGTAGGAAGAGCAGGATCAGGCAGATGGTGGGGATGCCCACCGTGGCCATTATCGTGAGCGCCGGCGGCTTGATCACCCGCAGCAGCTCGAAGAGGAAGAAGAAGTACCACTCCGGCCGAGGGTTGTACGTGGTAGTCGTGGGGTCGGCCTTGGGGCCGAGCTCGGCGCCCAGAAACAGCGCCATGACGATGGTCACCGCCATGACGATCACCGCCATCAGCCCGTCCTTGGCTATCGCGTAGGGGAAGAACGCCTTGCCCTGGTTCTTCAGCTGGTAGTACTCGCGGAGGTACTTCTCCTTCTGACGTGCGTCCACGGGAGCCTCAGATCTCCTCGCGGGCCAGCTCGCGCTTCTTCTCGGCCTTGATCCACGGCGGCGCCGTGGTGCCCTGCTTGGCCACGAGGTAGAGGTGGGCGCCGATCAGCGCCGCGATGAGCACGGGGATGAGGAGCATGTGGATCGAGTAGAACCGCGCCAGCGTCGTGGCGCCGAACTCGGGCCCTCCGCGCAGGAAGTCGGCCAGGTACGGACCGATCACCGGCCCCGAGGCGTTGATGTTCACGCCCACTACCGTGGCCCAGAAGGAGCGCTGGTCGAAGGGCAGCAGGTAGCCGCTGAAGCCCATGGCGATGGTGAGGACGAGCAGCACCACGCCGATCACCCAGTTCAGCTCGCGCGGATACTTGTACGCCCCGAAGAAGAAGGTACGGGCCATGTGCATGAAGATGAGGATCGTCATCACCGAGGCGCCCCAGCGGTGCATGCCGCGTACGAGCTCCCCGAGGAAGAGCTCGTTCGAGATGAAGGCGATAGAGTCGTAGGCCTTGCTCGTCGAGGGGTCGTAGTACATGGCGAGGACCACGCCGGTGACCGCCTGGGAGACGAAGGCGAACATCGTGGCCGAGCCCAGGGTGTAGTACCAGTTGGTGCCCTTCGGCACCTTGCGGTAGAGCATCCCGCGCAGGAAGGGGGAGAGCCCGGTGCGCTCGTCGACCCACCCGATGGCCGACACCGGAAGCTCCGCGACCTGCTCCTTGAGCGCCTCCCGGGCCGGGACGCCTCCGTCCACGGCGCCGGTCGCTTGCCCGTTGGTCCCGCCTCGCCTCATGAGGCCGGTGCGCTCGCTGAGGTCGACGTGGCCGTTGCCTGCGCGGTCTGCGCCGTCTGCGCCGTTCTCCCGGCGTCCGTCGGAGGAGGTCTCGTCGGTCTGCTTGCGCTTCTTCATGAAGCTCATGCCGTGGGCCTCTTGGGGTAGAGGATCTGCCAGGGGCCATCCAGGTGGTTGGAGGGGTCGCGGGGAGAGAAGCGCTTGAGCTCGGAGTTCATCGAGAAGCGGTCGCCCACGAACACGCGACCGCCCTCGACCTTGGTGTAGAAGCGGTCGAGGGGGCGCACCGGCGGGCCACCGATGACCGTGCCCTGCGAGTCGTAGAGGCCGCCGTGGCATGGGCAGATGAAGCGCTGGGAGGCCTGGATGTATCGCACGGGGCAGCCGAGGTGGGCACAGCGGGTGCTGATGGCGATGTAGGGCGTCACCTGCCGGGTGTCGGGCGGGGCCTCGCCGTCGGTCTCCTCGTTGAAGCGGCGGACGTAGATCGTGGTCTTCCCGGCTGGGCCCACTCCGGCCTCGAGGGACATGATCTTGGGCGTGTAGCTGAGCGAGGTGAAATCCCTCTCGGGGCCGATGTCCTGCCAGCTAGGCGGCGTGGTGTCCTCGAAGACGGGACCGAGGGCGAAGCCGAGCGCGGGGAGCCCGAAGGCGGCCGAGGCCACTCCGCCCACGGCCAGCGCGCTGCCCTCCATGAAGCGCCGGCGCGTGACGGTCTCCCCGTCGTAGGCACCGGGAATGCCGCGATCGCCCGCGTAGGGCGACTTCTTGGGCTTACGAGGGGGTGGTGAGGATGCCATGGCTCGGGAGGAAGTGTCCCGCTTCTCGCCTCGGGACGTCAACAAGGATACGGGCGTCACAAAGGCCCGGCTCAACGCCGCGCCGGTGCCGGCTCGGGCGGCGGTTGGTCAGCGCGCGGGCGCCAACC
>JBPCRE010000061.1:0-2596 GCA_050997195.1 Thermoleophilaceae bacterium | reverse complement strand
CGCGCTCGGCCGTAGCCTCGGCGCCCTCTCCTGCGGTCTCCGGAAGGAGGAGCGCGAACTGGTCGTCACGGAGGCGCGCGGCCACGTCGGAGCCGCGGGAGACCGCGGTCAGGGCGGTGCCGAGCCTACGCAGTATCCGGTCGCCCTCCATCCGCCCGTGACGCTCGTTGAGACGACTGAATCCGTCGACCTCCAGGACGACGACGCCGAACCCACCGCCGTGGCGCCGCACCCGCTTGGTCTCGCGGTCGACGGCGGTGTCGAAGTCGCGCTGGTTGGGCAGCCCGGTCAAAGGGTCCCGGAGGGCGAGCTCGTTGAGGTGCACGAGGTGCTCCCGGAGCTGCTCCTCGGTCTCCTTGCGCTCGGTGATGTCCTGCATCTGGCGGACGAAGTGGACCGGCTCGCCGGCGGGCCCCCGCACGAGCGACGCACACAGGAGGCCCCAGGCGATCGTGCCGTCCGGGCGCACGTAGCGCTTCTCGAGCTCGAAGCGGTCGATCTCTCCGTCGAGTACGCGCTGCACCTGCTCGACGTCGAGATGGACGTCGTCCTGATGGGTCACCGCCCGAACGTCGAGCCGGGTCAGCTCCTCCTCCGACCGCCCGACCAGGTCGCACAGGGCCGCATTGGCGGAGAGGAACCTCCCGTCGAGATCCACGAGGGCCATCCCGATGGGAGCCGCCTCGAAGGCGCCCTGAAAGCGCGCGTGGGCCTCTTGAAGGGCCCGCTCGGACGCCTTCCTCGCGGTCACGTCGCGCGCGATCGAGGCCACGCCGACGATCCGACCCGACTCGTCGGTCAGGGGGGACATCGACACCAAGACGTCCACCGAGCTTCCGTCCTTGCGGATCTCCCGGGTCTCGTACTCACGTATGTGCTCGCCCCGCGCCAGCCGGGCCTGGAGGTCACGAACCTCCCGGAGGTCGCCCGTGGGGCGGACCCTCGAGATCGACTCCCCGACCATCTCGTCGGACGAGTACCCGTAGAGACGCTCTGCGCCGCGGTTCCAGCTCGTGACCGTTCCGTCGAGCGCGCCGGACATGACCGCGTCGTCGGAGGTCTCGACGATCGCGGCGAGGCGCCGTGCCTCGGCCTCGGCCGCGCGGCGGTCGCTGATGTCGTGGAGGAACGCGTTGAAGACCGTCTCCCCGTCTAGGCGCGTCGGCGCGATCGTCAGCTCGATCGGCACCTCGCGGCCGTCACGGTGAAGGGCGGCGAGCTCGAGGCGGCGTCCGGAGACGCCGGCCTCCCCGGTCTCGAGAAACCGTTGCACTCCGCAATAGTGGGCTTCGCGGTGGCGCTCGGGGATGATCAGCTCCGCCATCGAGCGTCCGCACGCCTCCTCCCGAGGCCAGCCGAAAGTCTGCTCGGCGGCGCGGTTCCAGGCGAGGATGACGCCCGTCGCGTCGATCGACACGAACGCCTCGTGGGCGGACTGGAGGATCGACCGGGTGAGCTCGTTATCGCGCCGGTCGGGAAGTGTCGACGGCGCCTCGAACGCGTCTCTCGTGAGCGCCCGCAGATTCATCGTGGGCTCTCTATCGACCAGTGCCGGTCGATGGCTGAATCACACGTCGTGGTTCCGGTGGGCCGGGATGAGTCCAATAGGTTGCGGGTTGCCATCGACGTACGTACGTGTATCCCGGCGCCCGAAGCACCGTGTCGATCTGCCGTGAGCTGGCGAGGTCGAATCGCCCCGCGCGAGATCGCGTTCCCGAGCGGCGGCGGGCGCTGCGCGGCCTGGCATCTGCGAGCGGAGGGCGAGGCGTTCGCGAGCGAGCGGGGGCGTCCTTGCGTGGTCCTAGCACACGGCTTCGTCGGGACGCGCGATTCGGGCCTTCTGCCCTACGTCGAGCGCTTCGCGGGGGCGGGCCTCGACGCGCTGGTGTTCGACTACCGCCACTTTGGCGCCTCGGATGGGGCTCCCCGCCAGCTCCTCTCGATCCGCCGCCAGCACGAGGACTACCACTCGGCGATCGCGTGCGCGCGGTCGCTCGGTGGGGTCGACGCCGGGCGCATCGTCCTATGGGGCACCTCGTTCTCGGGCGGCCACGTGGTGGCGGTAGCGGCCGACGACGGGCGCGTGGCGGGGGCGATCTCGCAGACGCCGTTCACGGACGGCCTCGCCACGCTGCGAATGCTCGCCGCCCACGCGGGCGTGGGCCAGCTCGTCCGCCTGACCGCGGCCGGCCTCCGTGACGGTGCCGCCGCGCTGGTCGGGCGCGAGCCGGTCACCGTGCCCGCGGTGGCCGCGCCCGGAGCGCTCGGGATGATGACGAGCGAGGAGGCCGTGCCGGGATACCACGCGATCGCCGGGCCGACGTGGCGCAACGAGGTCGCCGCCCGGGTGCTGCTGCGGATCGGGACCTACCGACCCGGCGCCCGCTCGGCGGACCTTTCCTGCCCGTGGCTCGTCCAGATCGCCGACCGCGACATGGTGGTGCCGGCCGCGCCGGCCGCGGCCGCGGCGCGGCGTGCGAAGGGCCGCGCCGAGGTGCGCCGGTACCCCATCCGCCACTTCGATGTCTACGTCGGCGAGCCGTTCGAGCGCGCGGTGGCCGACCAGCTCGACTTCCTGCGCCGGCATCTGGCGCCC
>JBPCRE010000289.1:0-7471 GCA_050997195.1 Thermoleophilaceae bacterium | reverse complement strand
CCTCGGCGAGGGCATCCTCGACTCGGAGTTCGGCCTCTCCCTCGTGGTCCACCGCGGCGCCGGCGCCTACATCTGCGGCGAGGAGTCGGCCCTGCTCGACTCGCTCGAGGGCAAGCGCGGCAACCCCCGGCTCAAGCCTCCGTTCCCGGCCAACCGCGGCCTGTACCAGGGCCCCACGCTGATCAACAACGTGGAGACGCTGTGCAACGTGCCCTACGTGATCGGGATGGGCGTCGAGGAGTACAAGAAGGTGGGCACCGAGAAGTCGGCGGGCACGAAGGTCGTGTCGGTGTCGGGGAACGTGCAGCGACCCGGCAACTACGAGGTGGCGCTCGGCACGCCGATACGCGAGATCGTCTACGGCCTGGCCGGGGGCCCCGCCGAGGGTCGCACCGTGAAGTGCTTCTTCCCCGGAGGCTCCTCCGCGCCGGTGCTGAGCGCCGAGGAGGGCCTCGACCTGCCCTACGACTTCGAGTCGATGGCTCAGGCCGGCTCGATGCTCGGCTCGGGGGCGATCATCGTGATCGACGACGAGCAGCCGCTCGTGCCCCTGGCGCTCCGCCTCGCACACTTCTACCGCCACGAGTCGTGCGGCAAGTGCAGCCCCTGCCGCGAGGGCACCAACTGGACCGTGAAGATGCTCGAGCGCATGGACCGGGGCGAGGCCACGCCCATGGACGTGGAGATCATGGCCCAGGTGCAGAGCAACATCATCGGCAACTGCCTGTGCGTGCTCGGTGACTCGATGGCCATGCCGATCGGCTCCATGCTCGAGAAGTTCCGCGACGAGTTCGAGCGCCACATCGAAGAGGCCCGGGCGCGCAACGACGCCTCCGATCTCGAGATCGGCGCCGGCGAGCTGGCGTCCGTGGCCACCGCCGGCCCGTACTAGCCCCCGCCCCGACCGCCCGAGAGGTCCCGCCCAATGCCCCGGCCAGAGCCCAACTTCGTCACCCTCGAGATCGACGGCCTCGAGGTGCGCGCGCCCGAGGGCGCGATGCTCGTGGACGGCGCGAAGTACGGGGACGTGGAGATCCCGGTCTTCTGCTACGAGCCGAAGCTGGGCGCGCCGGTGGGTGCCTGCCGCATGTGCCTCGTCGAGATCGAGGGCATCCCGAAGCTCCAGACCGCCTGCTCGACGCCGGTCAAGGACGGCATGGTGGTGATCACGGGCTCCGACCGCGTGAAGCAGGCCCAGAACGCGATCGTCGAGTTCCTGCTCGTCAACCACCCGCTCGACTGCCCGGTGTGCGACAAGGGCGGTGAGTGCCCACTGCAGGAGATCTCCTACGGGTGGGGCGCGGGGCGCTCGCGCTTCATCGAGCCCAAGCGCCACTTCAAGAAGCCGCTCGAGCTCTCGCCCATGGTGGCCATCGACCGCGAGCGCTGCATCATCTGCTTCCGCTGCGTGCGCTTCTCGCAGGAGATCTCGGAGGATCACCAGCTCGTGTTCGTCGAGCGCGGCGACCAGACCTTCGTGGGCACCCACCACGGGCACCCCTACGTGGGGCCCTTCTCCGGCAACATCATCGACCTCTGCCCGGTGGGGGCGCTCACCTCCACGGCCTACCGCTTTCGCGCGCGGCCCTGGGACTACGTGGAGGAGGGCGGCACGATCTGCACCCTCTGCCCGAGCCAGTGCAACGTGAAGGTCACCGTGCGCGACGACGAGAAGGTGCTCCGCGTGCGAGCGCGCGACAACCACGAGGTCGACGACGGTTGGCTCTGCGACAAGGGCCGCTTCGCCTACCAGTCCTTCCACGCGCCCGAGCGCATCACCAGCCCGATGGTCCGCGAGGGCGGGGCGCTCCGCGAGGTGCCGTGGGACCAGGCCCTCGCCGCGGCGGCCGCCGGGCTGAAGAAGGGCGGCGAGAGCGCGGCGGCGCTGGTGGGCGGAGAGGCCACCAACGAGGAGGGCTTCCTCGTGCAGCACCTCATGCGCGACGTGCTCGGCTCGCCGCACGTGGACTCGCGCGCCGGCGGCCCCCTCGACCGCGACCAGGCGCGGGCGCTGTCGCGGCCAGACCTCGCGGCCACCGTCTCCGACCTCGACTTCGCGGGCGTCATCCTCGTGCTCGACACCGAGCTCGTGGAGGAGTCGCCCATCCTCGACCTGCGCGTGCGCAAGGCGGCACGGCGAAACGCCGTGAAGGTGGTGGTGGCCTCGAGCCGCCCGAGCACGCTCGACGCCGAGGCCGACGCGCTGGTGCGCTTCGCGCCCGGGGCGGCCGAGGCCACCCTCGGAGCTCTCGCCGCCGCCATCCGCGCCGTGCCCGAAGAGGACGCCTACGAGGGCGAGCCGCCGAACGTGGGGCCCGTGGGCATGGTGGACCCCGTCGATCCCTACACCCGGGGCGCGCCGGTGGACCCGGGCGGCATCCGGGCCGACGTGCCGCCCCCGGGGGCGCGTGGCGAGGACCGCGAGCGCTCGACCGACGATCGCGGGCTCGAGAGCCTCGCCGCCCGTGCGGGGGCGGACGCCTCGGCGGTCGAGCTGGCGGCCGAGCTGCTGAAGGGCGTCGGGGAGGTGGTGGTGCTCTGGGGCGAGCGAGTCTCCCACGGAGAGCGCGGGCGCCACGGGGCACGCGCTCTCATCGACCTCGCGACGCTCCTCTCGCTGGGGGCGACGGATGGCGCGGGGCTGATCGAGGTCCCGGCCGCCACCAACGCGCGGGGCCTCCGCGAGGTGGGCTGCGTGCCGAACATGGGCCCGGGCCTGTCGGAGCCGGCAACGCCGGGGCGCCCGGCCGCCGGCATCGCCGAGGGACTGGCTGACGGCGAGCTCTCCGCGCTGCTGCTCTTCGGCGCCGACCCACTCGAGAGCCACCCCGACCGCCTCCGCTGGGAGGCCGCTCTCGGCGCGGCGACCTCGGTGGTGGCCTTCGCCGACTTCCTCCACGGCGCGGCGGCCGAGCACGCCGACGTGATCTTCCCCGCCGAGTCCTACGCCGAGAAGGAGGGCACGGTGACCCACCCCGACGGGCGCGTGCAGCGCGTGCGCCAGTCGGTGGGCCATCACGGCGAGGTCCGGGCCGCCTGGAGCGTGCTGCTGGCGCTGGAGGCCGCGATCCTCGACTCCGAGGCCGAGTACCTCACCGCCCCGATGGTGACCACCGAGATCGCCCGCGCGGTGCCCTTCTACGCGGGTATGACGCTCGAGGAGATCGGCGGTCAGGGCGTGCGCTGGCCGCTCCGTGAGGCGGCGTCGGCGCTCGGCGAGGCGCCGCTGCCGGAAGGCGAGCCCGAGAGCCCGCCCGAACGCGGCGACGGGCTGCGCCTCGGCACCCGGCCAACGCTGTGGTCGGGCCGAGCGGTGGAGCACACCCCGGTGCTCCGCTTCCTCGCCCCCAAGCAGCAGGCGGAGCTCTCGGTCGAGGACGCCCGTCGCCTGGGCGTGCGGCCCGGTGACGAGGTCGAGGTGGCGGTGAACGGCACCCGGGTGAGGGCCGAGGCCCGCCTGCGCGACCGCATGCCCCCCGGCTCGGTGTTCCTCGTCGAGGGAACGAGCGAGGAGAACGCCACCGCGCTCACGAACGGCGCGCCGCGGGTGGTCGAGGTCTCGAAGCGGTGAGCCTCCCGATCGCCGAGGTGGGGCTCGTGGAGGGCGTGTTCGTGCAGATCGTCAAGTCGCTCGTGATCTTCGCGGTGATCCTGCAGATCGTGCCCGTGGTGCTTCTCATCGAGCGCAAGCTGCTCGGGCGCTTCCAGGCGCGCATCGGCCCCAACCGGGTGGGGCCCTTCGGCATGCTCCAGCCTCTGGCCGACGTGCTCAAGCTCGCCTCGAAGGAGAGCTCCACGCCGGTCACCGCCGTGCCGTGGATGATGGCGCTGGCGCCCACCATCGCGATCTTCACCGCGGTGGCCTCCCTGGCCATCATCCCCTTCGGGGACGCCGCCACCGCGCCGTGGGGCGAGTACGGCCTCTACGGGCTCGACGTGCCCATCGGCATCCTCTACGTCTTCGCCTTCGGGGCGCTCGCCTTCTACGGGCTGATGCTCGGAGGCTGGGCGTCGGGCTCGAAGTACTCCTTCCTCGGCTCCATGCGCGCGGCCGCGCAGCTCATCTCCTACGAGATCGCCCTCGGCTTCTCCCTCCTCGGAGTGGTGATGATGGCCAGCTCGCTCTCGCTGGTGGACATCGTCAACTCCCAGGAGACCGTGTGGTACATCGTGCCGCAGTTCGTGGGCTTCCTCATCTTCCTGGTGGCGGGCTTCGCCGAGACCAACCGTCCGCCCTTCGACCTGCCCGAGGCCGACGCCGAGCTCGTGGCCGGCTACAACACCGAGTTCGGGGGCATGCGCTTCGGATCGTTCTTCATGGCCGAGTACATCAACATGATCGTGATCTCGGGGATCGCGACCGCGATGTTCCTCGGCGGCTGGCAGCTTCCCTTCGTGAACGAGCCGGGGTGGCTGCAGCCCTTCATCGTGCTCGCCAAGATCTTCCTCTTCCTGTTCCTGTTCGTCTGGATCCGTGCCACCCTCCCGCGCCTGCGCTACGACCAGCTCATGTCCTTCGGGTGGAAGGTTCTGCTGCCGCTGGCCACGCTGAACGTGGTGGTCACCGCCGTGCTCGTGGTGGTCTTCTAGATGAACTGGGTCCCCCCCGACGACGTCGTGGCGGTGCAGCGCGGCCCCGAGCCCGGCGGGGTGCGCGGCGCCTACCGCACGTTCGGCGAGACGCTGCGCGGGCTGAAGACCACCTTGGCGCGCGTGGTCGAGGGGCCGGTGACCCTGGAGTACCCCGAGCAGAAGACACCCGTGTACCCGCGTTTTCGCGGGCGCCACAAGCTGCACCGCTTCGAGGACACGGGGCTCGAGAAGTGTGTGGGCTGCTCCCTGTGCGTGGCCGCCTGCCCCGCGGAGTGCATCCGCGTGGTGGCGGCGGAGAACACCCCCGAGCACCAGATCTCGGCCGGCGAGCGCTACGCCGCCGTGTACGAGATCAACATGACCCGCTGCATCTTCTGCGGCTACTGCGAGATCGCGTGCCCCTTCGACGCCATCACCATGGGCAACGACTACGAGCTGGCCGACTACTCGCGCTCGGACCTCATCTTCACCAAGGAGATGCTCTTGGCCGATCCGCTCGAGCGCACGCCGCTCCGGCGCGAGGGGGAATAGCGCCGGCGGTGGTGTTCGAGGGGATCGTCTTCTTCGTGGCCGCGGCGCTCGCGGTGGGAGGCGCCCTCGGCATCGTGCTGCTCCAGAACGCGTTCTACTCGGTGCTCGCGCTGGTGGGGCACCTGGTGGCGCTCGCCACCCTCTTCCTCATGCTCGAGTCGGCGTTCGTGGCCGCCGCCCAGGTGGTGGTCTACGCCGGCGCGGTGATGGTGCTCTACGTGTTCGTGGTGGCCTACATCGGCGGCGGGGCCGCGCAGATGGCCCCCGCCACCGGCGCGGTGGCGCGGCTCGGCCCGCTGTTCGCCCTCGCGATCTTCGTGGAGCTCTCCCTGGCCATCCTCGGCTCGAGTCTCGCCGCACTGCGCACCGAGGGCCCGCCGCTGCCGGGCGCCGGAGCCTTCGGCGGCCCGGCCCAGATCGGCGAGCTGCTCCTCTCGAAGTTCCTCATCCCCTTCGAGGCCGCCTCCTTCCTGCTGCTGGTGGCCGCGGTGGGCGCCGTGATCCTCGCGGGGCGCCGGCGCGGGCTCGAGGAGGCCACGGACTCGGACTCCGGCCCGGCCGAACGCGCGGACAAGCGCCGTGAGCCCGCGCGAGCCGAATCGGGGGCCTGAGGCAGATGGACGCCGTCTGGTTCGTCGTGCTCTCGGCGCTCATCTTCGCCATCGGCGCCGCCGGGATCCTCACGCGGCGCAACCCGCTCGTGGTCCTCCTCTGCCTCGAGCTCATGCTGAACGCCGGCAACCTGGCGCTCGTGGCCTTCGGGCGCATGCACGGCTCGGGCGACGGCGCGATCTTCGCGCTGATGGTCATGGTCGTGGCGGCCTGCGAGGTGGTGGTGGGCCTCGGGCTCATCGTGGCCCTGTACCGCCGCCAGGTGCCGATCGACGTTGACCAGATGGCCGAGCTCCGCGGATGAGCGTCGCGGCGCTCGCGTGGCTCGTGCTGGCGTTGCCGCTGGCCGGCACCGTGGTGATCGCCCTCGGGTGGCGCGCCCTTCCGGGTCGCACAGCGGGCTGGCTGGCCTCGGCCACGGTGGGCGGCTCCTTCGCCGCGGCGGTCTTCATGCTCCTCGGCCTCGTCGAGCGGCCACCGGCCGAGCGCGAGGTGGAGTCGAGCGCGTTCGCCTACGTGAGCACGGTCGGGTTCGACTCCGACCTCGGGATCCTCATCGATCCCCTCTCGGTGTTCATGGTCCTCGTGGTGTCGGGGGTCTCGTTCCTGATCCACCTCTACGCGGTGGCCTACATGGGCTCGGACCGCGGCTACGCGCGCTTCTTCTCGTACCTGAACTTCTTCGTGTTCTCGATGCTGCTCCTGGTCCTGGCCGGGAACTTCGTGCTCCTCATCGTGGGCTGGGCCTTCGTGGGCGCCGCCTCCTACCTGCTCATCTCCTTCTGGTACCGCCGCGACACCGCGACGGCCGCGGGGATCAAGGCCTTCGTGATCAACGTGATCGGGGACGTGGGCCTCGTGATCGGCTCGTTCCTGCTCTTCTCGCAGACCGGGGCGCTCGACTACGCGGGGGTGTTCGCGGCGGCGCCGCGGGTGTTCTCCCCGGACGACCCCACGCTCGTGGCCGCCTGCCTGCTACTGCTCGTGGGCGCCTTCGCCAAGTCGGGTCAACTGCCGCTGCACACCTGGCTGCCCGACGCCATGGAGGGCCCCACGCCGGTGTCGGCGCTCATCCACGCGGCCACCATGGTCACGGCGGGGGTGTACCTCATCGCGCGCATGCACCCGCTCTTCGAGCTGGCCCCCACCGCCGCGCTCGTAGGCGCGATCGTGGGCACGCTCACGCTCGTGTTCGCGGCCACCGTGGCCCTGGTGCAGACCGACCTGAAGAGGATCATCGCCTACTCCACGGTCTCGCAGATCGGCTACATGGTGCTCGGGGTGTCGGCCTTCGCCTACGGGGCGGGGCTCTTCCACCTCATGACCCACGCCTTCTTCAAGGCGCTGCTCTTCATGGCCGCCGGCTCGGTGGTGAGCGCCGTCGGCCTCACCAACGCCTCGATCGACCGGATGGGCGGCTTCCGCTTCGCCATGCCCTTCACCCACGTGTCCTTTGGGATCGGCGCGCTCGCCCTCGCCGGCTTCCCCCTCATGTCCGGGTTCTTCTCGAAAGACGAGATCCTCTCCGTGGCCCTCCATCGGGGCGGCACCTACGCGGTGCTCGCGGTGATCGGCTACGTGGGCTCGTTCCTCACGGCTCTGTACGCGTTCCGCATGGTCTTCCGGGTGTTCTGGGGCGAGCCCGTGCCCGAGGCGCTCGCCCTCGAGAGGGGCGAGCTGGCCCACGGCGATCACGTGAACCCGAACACCGGCGAGGAGGAGGACACCGACGTGG
>JBPCRE010000239.1:0-3106 GCA_050997195.1 Thermoleophilaceae bacterium | reverse complement strand
CTGCGTTCGATGGGGATGCGCGCGCCGGCCAGCAGGCGCTCGGTGTGGTCGCGACTCCGATGAGGCTCGGTGATCTTCGTGGTGCCCTCGGCGAGGAGCCCGGCGAGGATCAGGCACGACTTGACCTGGGCGCTCGCCACCTCGAGCTCGTGCTCGACCCCGGTGAGCTGCGTGCCCTGGACGGTGAGGGGCACGAGGCGACCCTCCCGCGCCTTGATGCGGGCGCCCATGGCCCGGAGCGGCACGGCCACCCGATCCACCGGGCGCCGGCGGATCGACGCGTCGCCGTCGAGGGTCCAGAGGCCGCCCGGCTGCCCGGCCAACCAGCCGGGCAGCAGGCGCAGGAGCGTGCCCGAGTTGCCCACGTTCAACAGGTTGTTGGTGGCCGACTGCACCTCGTGGAGGCCCACGCCGCGCACCACGAGCTCACCGCCGCGCTCGTCGACCCCCGCGCCGAGGGCACGTACGGCCTCGAGCGTGGAGCGCGTGTCCTCGGCCTCGAGGTAGTTGCGGATGGTCACCGGCTCGTCCGACATGGCGCCGAGGAGCGCCGCGCGGTGGGAGATCGACTTGTCCGCCGGCGGCGTGACCTCCCCACGCAGGCGTCCCGAGGGTTCGAAGCGCCGGTTCACTCGGCGCTCACCGCGTAGCCGAGTCCCTCGATGAGCTCACGGGCGCGGTCCGCGGCGCGGTTGCCGGACACCCACAGGGTCATCGAGCCCGAGCGCATGTCGGGAGCCGGCGCCAGAGCCATGTCGGTGATGTTCACGCCCGCGCGGCCCAGGGCAAGGGCCACCTGGGCCACGATTCCCGGCCGGTTGGGGACCGAGAGGCTGAGCACGGAGGTGGGACCCTCGGCGCGATCGGCCTCGAGCAGGCGCTCGCGGTGCTCGCGGGCCGCGTCGTTCCAGCGGCGCACCGGCCCGGCCTCCCCCGAGCGCAGCAGCTCGGACACGGCCCCGAGCCTGCGGATGGTCTCGTCGATCTCGGCGGCCACGGCCTCGCGGTTCGAGAGGTAGATGTCGGTCCACACCTCGGAGCTCGAGCCCGCCACTCGAGTCAGGTCCCGAAACGAGGCCCCCACCCGCGGCAGCGGCTCCTCCTCCTCGGAGGCCGTCTCGGCCGCCTGGGCCACGAGAACGTTGGCGAGCGCGTGCGGAAGGTGCGAGACGGTGGCCAGGAGTCGGTCGTGGGTGTCGGGGTCGAGGGCCACGGGGCGCGCGCCGAGCGAGCCCACCAGGCGGTGGATGCGCTCGTAGAGCACCCCGGACGCCTCCGCTCCGGGGCTCAGGTACCAGGTGGCCCCCTCGAAGAGGTCCGCGCGCGCGTGGCGCACCCCGGAGGTCTCCGCTCCGGCCAGGGGGTGTCCGCCCACGAACCGGGGGTCCTCACCCACCGAGGCCGCGATCTCGCGCTTGGTGGAGCCCACGTCGCTCACCACGCACCGCTCGGGCGCCGCCGCCAGCGCCTCGGCCACGAGCGCCGGAAGCGCTCCCACCGGGGCACAGCAGAAGCAGGCCTCTGCCCCCTCGAGCGCCTCTCCCACGGTGTTCGCGGCCCGACCCACCGCGCCCAGCTCGAGCGCCTCGCCGAGGGCGCGCGTCGACGGATCGAAGCCGATGACCTCCACGCCGGGGATCCGCTCCCGAGCCGCGAGCCCCACCGAGCCGCCGATGAGCCCCACCCCGAGGACGCCTACGCGCAAGAGAGAGACTCAACCACGGGCGCCTCGGACGGCGAGCCACAGCACCGCTCCTGAGGGGCGAGGACCAAGCCAGGCGGGGGATGCAGGGAGCGACGCGTGCGAGAGCACACAAGCGACCGAGGACCCCGCATGGCGAAGGTCATCGCCCCTCAGGCGGGTTGCAACGCCTTGCCGGCGAGGGCCGCCGCCGCCTCGACCTGGCGCAGGTACTCGCCGAAGCCGTCGGCGCGGAGCGCCTGCGGGCCGTCGCAGATGGCGTGCTCGGGGTCGGGGTGGGTCTCCACGATGATGCCGTCGGCCCCGGCCGCGGCGGCGGCGAGGGACATGGGCAGCACGAGGTCGCGCCGGCCGGCCGCGTGGCTCGGGTCGACGATCACGGGCAGGTGGGTCAGCTCCTTGAGGACGGGCACGGCGAGCAGGTCGAGGGTGAAGCGGTAGGAGGTCTCGAAGGTGCGGATGCCCCGCTCGCAGAGGATCACGTTCTCGTTGCCCTCCTTGAGCACGTACTCGGCGGCCATGAGGAGATCCTCGAGCGTGGCCGAGAGCCCGCGCTTCAGCAGCACCGGAACGCCCGAGCGGCCCGCCTCGGTGAGCAGGCCGTAGTTCTGCATGTTGCGGGCGCCGATCTGGAGCACGTCGGCCACCTCGCACACGGCCTCGGCGTGGCGAATGTCGATGAGCTCGGTCACGATCGGAAGCCCCGTCTCCTCCTTCGCCTCGGCCAGGAGCCGCAGACCGGCATCGCCGAGGCCCTGGAAGGAGTACGGGGAGGTGCGCGGCTTGTAGGCCCCGCCGCGCAGCAGCTGGGCGCCGGCGTCGCGGACGATGCGCGCGGTGTCGAGCAGGCTCTCGCGCGACTCGACCGTGCAGGGGCCCGCGATGGTCATGAAGTGGGGGCCGCCCACGCGCCGGCCCTCGATGTCGACCACGGTGCGCTCTCCCCGCTTGTACTGGGAGGAGGCGAGCTTGTAGGGCTTCAGGATGGCCACCACGTGGTCCACCCCGGGCGCTCCGTCGAGCCCGAGGTTGGCCACCTGCTCGCGATCTCCGATCACGCCGATCACGGTGATCTCCTCCCCGCGGGAGACGTGGGCGCTCGCGCCCACGGCCTCTACCTGCTCGATCACCGCCCCGATGTCGGCGGCGGTTGCCTGCTCTCTCATGACGACCATCATCAAAGGACCTTTCTCGGTACGCGACTGGGAATGCTAGGTGCGGTGCGGCGGGGGCTCGTGAAGAGCCGGTGAAGGCGGCGTCCGGCGGGACCTGGGCCGGCGGCGAGCATCGCCGCGAGCCGGACGCCTAGCTAAATCGCCAGCCGCGATACGCGCGCCGACGGCCGCCGGGGGCGGCCGAGGAGAAGGAAGGCGTGCGAGAAAGGCGCTGCATCGAACTTGGTTC
>JBPCRE010000226.1:0-4096 GCA_050997195.1 Thermoleophilaceae bacterium | reverse complement strand
GCCAGCCCGATCCCGCTCCGGTGGTCGAAGCCATCCGGGAGGACCCCGCCCTCACCGGCCGCCAGCGCCAGGCGCTGATCGAGGTCTACGAGGCGTTCACGGCTCGCAACGGCTCGCCGCGGCGCTCACGGCGGGGGAGGGGGCGCGGGTAGGAACCGGCGGCGGCTCGGGGGGAGTCCGTCGCGCGCCCGGCGCGCGACGGGCAGAGCGCTACGGCGCCGGGATGGCCGGCTTGCGCGCCGGCGTCTCGTCCTCGGCCCGCTTCTGCGAGCGGGCCTTGCGCTCGGCGGGCGCCTTCACCGGCGCCTTCGAGTGGGCGAAGACCTCGGAGAGGATCGGAGGCCAGTGCTCGCGCAGGGCCTCGGAGCCCATGAACAGCCCGAGGTGCCCGCCGCTCGTGGTGCGCTTCATGACGTTCGCGGAAGGCGTGGACGCGTACTTCTCGAGGGCGAAGACCTGGGCGGGGGGCGTGATGTGGTCGGTCTGGCCGCCGAGCAGGAACAGCGGGGCGTCGATGCGCGAGAGGTCCACGCGCTTCCGGCCGATCTCGAGATCGCCGCGGATCAGCTTGTTGTCGCGGAAGAGGTGCTCGACGATCCACAGGTAGAAGGCCCCGGGGATGTCCTGGGTGTGCTTGAACCAGTCCTCGAAGGCCCGGTAGCGCGCGACATGCTTGTCCTCGCGGATGTGGGCCATGAGCTGTACCTGCTTCTCGACCTCGCTCTCGGGCTTGATCGTGATGAATCCGTTGAGCATGAACTCGCCCTTCAGCACGCCGTCCCCGAGGCCCACCACCCACTCGTAGAACGAGAGGTCGCCGGTCTGTCCGTGGTGGGCCACGTAGTCGCCGATCACGGGATCGCCATCGTGGAAGTCGATGGGGGCGCCGGCGATGGTCAGCGTGTTCACCTGATCGGAATGGAGCGCCGCGTAGATGGTGGCCAGCCAGCCGCCCTGGCAGTCGCCCACGAGGTTCACGGGTCCGCCGCCGATGTGCGCGATCGAGCGCTCGATGAACGCCAGGTAGTCCTCGATGCCCGCGTTCTTGGTCTCGGGCGTGGCGCCCTTCCAATCGAGCGAGAACGCTCGTGTGAGCCCCGCGGCGCGGACCACCTTCATCTGGCTCTGCTCGCGCGAGTAGTCGACGATGCAGGAGTCGTGACCGGCCTGAGGCGGGAAGACCAGCGTGGGGGTCACGTCGTCGGTCGAGCCGTTCGAGAAGTCGCGCAGGCGCGCCACGGGGCTCTCGAGCACCACCGCATTCTCGGAGGCCCACTCCGGTGTCCGGCGCTCGGTCGTGACCTGCCACCAGCGGGTCAGGTCCTGGAACACTTCGAGCGGCCCGGCTCCTCGCTTGAAGGCGCCCGTCCAGTACTCGGTGGTGCCGTCGATCAGGGCCTTCCAGCTCTCGAAGCCCGACTCGAGCGAGCGAGCGGCCAGGCTCGGCAGGTGGGAGCCCGGGCCCGGAAGGGAGGGGGGGCAGGTGGCCGGCGCGATAACGGGACTCGTCACGGTGACTCCTTCGGTGAGGCGGAGCTTGGAACCGGTACAAACCCGGCCGACTCGCAAACCGACGAGAGGGTTCCCGCCATGAGCCGGTACGCCGGAAGGTCGATCCCCGCAGTTCGACGTCCGTCCAACAAGATCATCGTAGCTCGCTCCCGCACCTCGCGACCGTGCGCGCGCGCACACAGGCCACCGCGAGCCGGCTTGCTGCGGCCCGGTGAGCGGCGATGAGCGCGCTCGAGGGCCGGGTGGCGATGGTCACCGGGGCGGGCAGCGGCATCGGTCGCGCCATCGCCGAGCGTTTGGTGGCCGGCGGCGCCGAGGTGCTCTCGGTGGACCTCCGGACCGACGCCGAGGGCCCGGGGCACGCCCACGAGGCCGATCTCCTGACCCGGGAAGGAAACCGCGGCGCGGTCGAGGCCGCACTCGAGCGCTTCGGCCGCCTCGACGCGGTGGTGGCCAACGCCGGCTTCCAGCACGTGGCCCCCGTGGCCGAGTTTCCCGAGGATCGCTGGGACGCGCTTCTCGGCATCCTGCTCACGAGTCCCTTCCTGCTGGCCAAGTACGCGTGGGAGGCGCTCGCCGAGGCGGGCGAGGGGCGCTTCATCGCCATCGCCTCGGCGCACGGCCTGGTGGCCTCTCCCTACAAGGCGGGCTACGTGGCGGCCAAGCACGGCGTGCTCGGGCTCGTCAAGACGCTCGCCCTCGAGGGGGCCGGGCAGGGCATCGCGGCCACCGCCGTGTGCCCGGGCTTCGTGCGCACGCCACTCGTGGAGGCCCAGATCGCCGATCAGGCCGAGGCTCACGGTTTGCCGGAGGAGCGCGTGCTCGAGGAGGTGATCCTGGCTCCTCATGCCGTGAAGCGCCTGATCGAGCCGTCCGAGGTGGGGGAGGTGGTGGCCTTTCTCATGGGCCCGGGTGGTCGCTCGTTCACCGGGGCGCCGGTCACGATGGATCAGGGCTGGACGGCTCGGTAGCGGCGGGCGCCGCGGCTGCTTCCGCGGTGGCGAGGAAATCGAGCACGCGGCGGTCGGCGTGCGGCGCGTCGGTGGGATAGAGGTGGCCCGCGCCCGGCAGGGCCTCGAGCGCGGCACCGGGGATGCGCTCGGCGAGGATGGCGCCGTTGCCGAAGGGCACGATGCGGTCGGCGTCCCCGTGGAGGACGAGCGTGGGGTGCGCCACCTCGGCCAGGCGGTCGAACACGTTGAAGCTCATGGCCGCGCCGAGCTGTCCGCCGTAGCCCACGGGCTCGACGGGGAAGCGCAGGCGCTGCTCGACGTCCTCGGCGATGAGCTGGCCTCCACGCAGCCGGGTCTCCTCGCCGTACGAGTAGGGCACCGAGGCCCAGACGGCCTCGGCGGCCGGCATCTCGAGGCGGCGGCGAAAGAACACGGCGGTGTCGTCGGGAAGAGGCAGCGCGCCGGGGCCGCCGGAGGTGGTGGCGCCGAGCACGAGGCCGCGCACGCGCTCGGGGAGGTCGAGGGCGATGAGCTGCGCGATCATCCCGCCGAGGGAGATGCCGTACACGTGGGCGCTCGACTCGCCGGCCGCATCGAGCACGGCGACGGCGTCCGCGGCCATCTGAGCCACCGAGTAGGGCCCCGGCGGGTGGTCCGAGCGACCCACTCCCCGGTTGTCGAAGGAGATCACGCGGTGACGCTCGGCGAGCACTGGAATCGTCCGCCACCAGCCGGTGGCGGAGATCCCGAGACCCATGACGAGAAGCACCGGCGATCCCTCGCCGGTGCTCTCGTAGTGCAACCGGGTGGGGCCGCTCTGGGCGAAGGCCACCGCGGCCTCCCGTGCGGTCGAGGCTCTAGCGGAGGAGCTCGCGCGCGGTCTGGGTCTGGACCCGGGCAAGCTCACGGATGAAGTCGGCCTGGGCCACGGCCATCGAGGTCAGCCACTCGTTCTGCGAGGCTGCGGCCACGCGCTCCTGGAGGTCGGCCACGGTCTTCATGGTCTTCTCGTAGGAGTCGACGTAGACGTTGCCGGCGCGGCGGCTGGTGTCGACAAAGCGCCCGTTGAGCTCCTGGAAGCGCTCGGCGCCGTAGTCGGCGGTGCGGTTGCCGTTCTGCTTGGTCTGCGTGGCCATGGGAACCTCCGGTGACGGGTGGGGGTGATTACCGTTAGCACGTTAGCAGCGGTTCTGGCTAGCGCCTACCCTCTCCGGGGTGCCGGTTCCGACCGCCGCGCCTGTGACCCTGGCGACATGGATCGCTACGAGGAGGCCGCCCTCTCGGCCGTGAACGACGTCCTGGCCAGGGTCGGGGGCGTGAGCGCCGAGCAGCTCGATCCGGGCCACCTCGGGGAGCCCAGCGCGTGCGTGATGGGTCGCACGGTCGGAGGTACGGACCCCGACCTGAGCATCCTGGTCGGAGGCGGAGCGATCGTCGTGTGGAGCGCCGACCGAGAGATAGACGCCTGCGTCGATCTGAGTGCGGAGGCGCGCCGCTTCGTCGAGCGCTTCGACGCCGGCGAGTACCCGCACCTCATCGCCCGCCCCGCTCCCTGAGGCCCAGATCCGTCGATCCAGGCTGAGGCCGGCGGGCCGGAGACCGAACGCGCGACGCCCCGCACGGTGGCGGGG
>JBPCRE010000201.1:0-3273 GCA_050997195.1 Thermoleophilaceae bacterium | reverse complement strand
ACAGGTCGTTGACCGCGATGTTCACCTCGGTCACCGACAGGCCGGTGATGCCCTCGATGCGCTTGGCCACGTTGTCGCGGACCGCGTTCGAGACCTGTGGGATGGATTCGCCGTACTCGATGGTCAGCGTCAGGTCGACCGCGGCCTCGCGCTCGCCAACCTCGACACCCACCCCCTGGGTGCGGTCGTCGCTGAGGCCCATGCGCGAGGTGAGCCCGCCCATGGCGCGCGCCGCGCCGCCGCCCATGCTGTACACGCCCGGAACCTCGCGCGCGGCGATGCCCGCCACCTTGGAGACCACGGCGTCCGCGATCGTGGTGGTGCCGCGCCCAGACTGGAGCGAAGGCGTACCGCCGGAGGACCCACCTGATTTGCTCGTGACCTCGGTGCTCGTCGAGCCGCTCTCAGCTGCCATGTGCTCCTCTTCTCGATCGAAGTAGTTCCACGGGGCCGAACCCCGCCTGTAGGGGTACACTACCCGTTGCGCGCCGCCTCGACCCCCGGAGCGTGCTCACCCCCGTTCTTGCTCGCCTGCGGGGCTCACCGGGCCGCGGCCACCGCGGACCTCAGCCGAGGAGCACCGGCAAGCGCGTGATCAGGACCAGCACCGTGAACGCGTGCGTCGCGATCCGCAGCCGGGCGCTCGAGCCGAGCGCGGCCAGGGGCGTGAGCAGCACCACGTACCACGGCAGGATCCAGGTGGTGGTCACAAGCAGCGCGAGCACCGCCCATCCGGCGCAGGAGATCCACTCCTCACCGTGCCAGGCACGCCACCCGGCGGCGAGGGTGGCGGCGGCGAAGGCGGCCAGCAGCAGCACCCGCAGGAGCGTGGGCACACCCGTGCCCAGCCCGGACGCTTTCACCAGGAGGGGCCAGACGCTGTAGAGCGAGACGAACCCCCCCTGGCGGAGCACCACCTCGAGGTAGCCGAGCATGCTCTCGAGGCCGAAGCCGGCGAGCGCGACGACGCTCATCGTCGCGGTGGCGGCCAGCGCCGCCCCGAGGGCTCGAGCCCGCCGACGTGCACCGAGCAGAAGGAAGGGCAGGACGAGGCCCCCCGTGGCCTTGACGGAGGCCGCGCCCACCACCGCGGCCGCGGCCGCGCGCTCACGCCCGCCGAGGGCCAGGCGCCCACCACCGAGAATCAGGACGGCCATGAACAGGTCGTTGTGGCCGCCGCCCACCCCGTACACGAGCGCCACCGGGTTGAGCGCCACGAAGAGGGTGGGCCCGAGCGGCGCTCGGCCGAGCCGGCGCGCGCAGCTCCACGTGAGCGCCGCGCAGGCCAGGGCGGCGCCCACCGCGAGAGCCTTGAGCGCCCAGACGCCCGCGGCGGGCCCGAGCGGAACGAGGACCCAAGTGCCGAGCGTGAACAGCGGCCCGTAGGGACTCGCGATGTGCTTGATGCCCACCCAGGGATAGAGGGGATCTCCGGGCGCCACGTCGGCGGCGTGACGGTAGGGGTCGAGCCCGTGCACGAGGTCGAGGCGTGCGTAGACGAGGTAGGAGAAGAGGTCCCCCGAGAGGATGGGAGGCGCCACGAGCAGCGCCGCGTGGAGGAGGAGCACCACACCGAGAGCCACGCGCGGGCGCAGGGCCTCCGCTCCGGCGAGCACCGCGACGTAGGACCCCATCATCGCGAGCACCAGCAGGCTGAAGGTCGTCGGACCCGGCGCGGGCGCGACGCCGGCAAGTGGACCGACAAGCCACGCCGGCACGCCGGGAAGCCGGGAGTCCCCGTAGATCAGGAAGGAGGGTCCGGCGGCGGCCCCGAGCGCCACCGCCAGTCCCGCGACCACGAGCACGACCAGGCCGACAGAGGCGAGCGCGGACCGAGAGAGGCTCGCGGCGTCGGGAGGCGAGGAGGCCGTCGCCGTGCCGGCCGACGGGCGGCCGGCTGCCTCCTCCACTGCCATCGCGGCGACACTACCCCTCCGAAGCCGGCCGCCGGCACCTACCCGGGTGCCGCGTCGACGAGGACCTCCTGCTTACGGGGTATGGTGCCGCCGCACCTTGAGGGGGACCGATGACCACGGAGGGGGAACGTGCTGAGGAGGTTGCTCGGGCTCGGGCTCGCGGGATCGGCGTTGCTCGCCCTCCCGGGATGCTCGCTCGGCGGAGGGCCGACCGACACCGAGGACAAGAGCACGCGCATCGCCGCGGGCTCGCGCGGAGCCGACCAGCTCCGAGAGTGCCTCACCGGACGCGGCCTCGACGTGCGTCGCGACGGCCGGGTGCCCGGCCGCGCCCGTGTGTCGCGCGGCTACTTCGAGCCCGAGTCCACGCGCTACGCGGGCTCCGCCTTCTGGCCGAGCGGCAACGTGGCCGACATCTACCTGGCGATGGACGAGGAGGCCGCGGCCGCGGCCGAGTCCGAGCTCGAGACCGTCGCCAAGAAGTTCGGCCGGGGGGCGGTCGAGGATCTCAGCTTCCACCGCGGCCCCGTGGTCTACACCTACGACGACTTCGACACGCCCACGCCCGAAGAGGCGCGGACGTTCGAGCGGTGCCTGTCCGCCCGATGAGGACGCTGCGCCGCCATGGCCGGCACGGGTAGGCGCAAGCAGCCTGCACGTCGGGCCGCGCCGAAGAACGGCGCCGGGGCGCCGTTCGTGTGGGATGCCTGGACCCCTCGGTGTGCAGTGGTGGCGGCACTTCGGGGCGCGCTGGCCGCCGGACGCGACGTGGCGCTCTGGCCCGGCGGCGAGGTGGACTCCCTCCGCCCCTGGACGAAGCGCGGCACGCCACCCCGGTCCGACACCGGAACACGATGCCCTCGACCACCTGACGATGATCACGCCACGGACGACTACGACCCACCGCCTGAGGCATCAACGGCTCGATCCAAGCCCACGCAGCCTCGCTGAGTTCAGCTGAACGCATCACCTGGCCAGATTGGCGCAACCACCATCGACCACTTGGGAGTCGCACCCTAGTTGACCGCTAACGAGACGTGTTGACGTGGGACGAGTGGCGGATACCGCAGGGCCTGAGCAGGTCGAGGACGTAAGCGGAGCAGACCGGGCCAGAACGGACGCGGAGTGGGGCGGGACGCCAGCATTCCGGCGCGACGTGGCACGATCTCGCAGGTGACCAGCAGATCCGCCGCGGCGCAGCACCTGCGCGACCTCGCGTGGCTGCGCCGCGTCCGCGACCGGATCGACCGGGAGTACGCGCAGCCGCTGGACGTCGAGGCGCTCGCCCGCGGCGCGCACATGTCGGCCGGCCACTTCAGCCGCCAGTTCCGGCGCGCCTACGGCGAGTCGCCGTACG
>JBPCRE010000177.1:0-6396 GCA_050997195.1 Thermoleophilaceae bacterium | reverse complement strand
TCGACGCGCGCACCAAGGAGATCGTCATCGTCCGGACCTCGGCGCTCATGGAGTGCCGCTACTGCGTGGAGACCCACACCGCCGTCGCCCTGGACTCTGGGCTGTCCCGGGAGGAGGTGCGCGCGCTCCGGGGCGAGGGTGACGTCGAAGCGGTCTTCACCGATCCCGGCGAGCTGGCACTCCTAGCGTGGGTGGACGCGGTGGCTCTCGGCCGCGGTGCGGTGTCCGAGGCCATCACCGCCCGGGCCACGGAGGCCACGGGAGACCCCGAGCTCGTCGAGCTCACGCTGGTGGCCGCCGCGACGCTCATGCTCAACCGCTACTGCTCCGCTCTCGGGCTGCCCACCGGCGCCGCGACGCTCTCCCGTCTCTCCGAGGAGGGCCTCGCGTGAGCGCCATCGCCGAGCAGATCGCGAGCGGGAAAGTCAGCGACCGGCTGTGGTTCTACGCCAACTACCACTGCAATCTGCGCTGCACGTACTGCCTGACGGAGTCGGCGCCGGAAGTCAGCCGGCGCGAGTTCGGCCGGGACCAGATCATCGAGCGGGCCAGGCAGGGCAAGGAGCTCGGCTTCACCGCCCTCGGGGTGACCGGCGGCGAGCCGTTCACGCTCGACTACATGCCCGAGCTGATCGCCACTCTCGGCTCCGAGCTGCCCACCATCGTGCTCTCGAACGCGACGGTGTTCAACGCCCGGCGGCTCCGAGAGATGGAGCCGCTCGCCGACCTGCCGGTGCACGTGCAGATCTCCCTGGACAGCCCCGATCCCGAGGACAACGACGAGATGCGTGGGCCCGAGAACTTCCGCAAGGTCGTCGAGGCGGTACCCAAGCTCATCGAGCGCGGGATCGGCGTGCGCATCGCCACCACCCTCGAGGATCCCGAGGCGGCCGACCCCGAGGAGATGGAGCGCCTGTGCGAGCTCCACCGCTCGATGGGCGTGCCCGACGAGGATCACATCGTGCGCCCGATCATCAACCGCGGGCGCGCCCAGAGCAACGAGATGGGCGTGCTGGCCGGCTTCGAGCAGCTCGACCCCGAGCTGACGCTTACCGCCGACGGGGCCTTCTACAGCCCCTTCGGACCGACCGTTCGCGGGGGCCGGCTCGACACCGACCTCCTCATCTCGCGGACCACCGAGCCGGTGAACGCGCCGGCCGAGGCGCTCGCCCGGATCGTCGAGGGCCGTCCGCCCGGAAGCGACGCCTCGCTCGGCATCAGGTGAACGTGATGCTCCGTCGCCCGGTCGGGCGACACATGAATCACCAGCAGGACTGCCTCTGAGCGCTTCCGGCACCTCCGAGACGATGGCGTCGAGAACCGGCCCTCCTGAGGTAAGCCCGAGGCTCATGGCGAAGGGCCTGGCCGTGCTGCGCATCTTCTTCGGGGTAATCCTCTTCGCGAACGGGCTGGCCAAGCTCTTCGCGTTCTCGGCCTTCACCGTCGGCGGCTACAGCGCCAACCTCGTGAACCTCCCGATCGCCCGAGCCATCCTGGCGGGCGATGGCGGCCGACGCACCGAGGTTCCGCTCATCCAGGGCCTCGTCAACGACATAATCCTGCCCAACTGGAGCTTCTTTCAGGTCATGATCACCGTCGTCGAGCTCGGCATCGGCGCGGCGCTGATCCTCGGACTCGCCTCGCGTGGAGCGGCCCTCGTGGGCCTCGGCCAGCAGCTCTTCCTGGCGACGGTCTACTTCTCGAGCAACCGCTGGATGTTCGAGCAGCCGCACGAGTACGTGCCGCTGTTCATCCTCGCCGTGGTCCCGGCCGGGCGCGTGTGGGGCCTCGACGGTCTCATCACCCGAGCTCGTCCGCAGCTCGGGCGCTGGCCGTTCTGAACCTCGAACAGCGGACCGACGTCCGCACCTCACCAGCCGAGACACTCGTATCGGTCATCGTTCCCACACTTAACGAAGCTCGGACGCTTCCGGGGATGCTCGACCACCTGGCCGCCCTGCCGGGCAGCATCGAGGTCGTCGTCGCCGACGGCGCGTCCGCCGACGACACCGCCCGCGTGGCCGTCCGGCATCCGCTCGCTCCTCGCGTGGTCGAGGCTCACGGGGGCCGTGCTCGGCAGCTGAACGCCGGGGCCGCGGCCTCGGTGGGCGATGTCCTGGTCTTCGTCCACGCCGACAGCCGCCTGCCCGCCGATGCCCACCGATCACTCGTCTCGGCGTGCGTGAACGACCGCGCGGTGGGCGGTAACTTCCGCCTCGAGTTCGAAGGCGACGACCTCTTCGCCCGCGGCCTCTCCGCCTACTACCGGTTCTCCCGTCGCTTCGGCGTCTACTACGGGGACTCGTCGATCTTCGTCCGCAGGGACGTCTTTCAGCGCCTCGGTGGGCTGCGGGAGCTCCCGATCATGGACGACTACGACCTCGCCCGCCGGCTCGAGCGCGCCGGTCTCCAAGCGGAAGAGAAGGGGGGGCAGGTGGCCCGGCTCGCCCCAACGTTCCACTCGCTGCGGAACTGCCGCTTCTGCAATTCAGGGCCCAGGTGATGCTGCAAAGGTCTCACTCCTGGCCGTTCAATAGCTGGCGAAACTCCGGCGGCTGGGTTCCGCAGAGTCCCGGATGGAAGCGGATGGAAGCGACTGAGGACCTCAGCCCGCAGTGGGCGGCAACCGCCACCCCTTTGAATGTCGTCGCTGGCCTCGGTCAGCAGGAGACAGCAGTCGGCCACCACAGGCTCGGTGGACTTCACACGCGAGAGGTCGCTGGTTCGAAACCAGCCGCGCCCATGCAGCAGGAAACCTCTGCAGCGCCGTTCCTACGACCGCTCGGCGAAACAGCCAGCCCCCGTCCCGGAGGCAGGCGGGTCTGGAGCGCTCCGCTTAGCACGCGAGAGGTCGAACCTGCCGCGCCCATGCTCCGCTAGACCGGCTTCTAAGCGAAGCGCTGACCTCAAGCGTAAGGCTCTTACAGTAAGAAGACGTTGCCGCCTCACGCCCCCAGCAGAAGGCCGATGATCTCGCCGGGTTGGTCACTCCGGCACGTGACCCGCCCGAAAGTTCCGGCAGCAACCGTGCCCCGCTGCGAGTAGGTGCAGCGCCACTCTTCGACCTGACCATCCTTCGGCGCGATGTTCTTCAGGTAGGCACTCATGATCCGCTGCGCCTCTCGACATTCCGGCCCCGACGAGCGCGTGAAGCCCTGGACTTGGACCGCATACTGCCCACGTTGAGTCTTCAGGCGCTCACACGATCCGCTGTCGCCCTCGAACCCCTCCGCCCTCGGGCTTGGTCGTGGCCCGGTCCGGCGACTGATCAGGTGAGGTCGCGGGCCCTCGGAGCAGCTGGGCCGCACCGACTCGGCAACCTTGCCGCCGGTCAGGCCATCAGGTCGCCGACGTCCTCCCTGGTCAGACGAAGCCGGCGGTCGTCGCGGAGAGTGGCGGTCAGTTCTCCGTCTCGGTCGAGCAGCCACTTGGCGTTGACGGCCGTGAGGTGGGTCACGCGGCCATCGTGATCGAGTCGCACAGCGTGCCCTTCCGAGGTCTCCTGAACTGGCGCTTCCTTGTCGTCTCGGGTGGCCGACAGGTACAACACGTCGCCGATCGGCTCATACGAGCCAACGAGCTCGAGGTCGCGGGCAGAGACGTGAACGGTCGCGCTAGACACGGTCAATCGCGAAGGGAGTCGGCGGCAAACACAGTGACAATGATCGCAGGCATATCGCCAAACTCCACCACAGCGAGCACCGACAATCCAGTCTCGTGCCGAAGGAACCGCTCGCGCCCAGGTCGCGGGTCGGGCCGTCGCTCGTGGGGCTCCCGAACCGTGCGATCGATGAGCGAGAGGTCGGCGACAGCCGCATGCTCCTCGAGGACCTTGGCGTAGACGAGCGCCGGAAGCGCCACGTCGATGCCGTCGGGCGTCTGCGTCCACAGCACGATCTCCACCGCCCGATCGTCGCAGCTCAGGACAGCGCTCCCAAGCCCAAAGTGTGTACCGCCGTTGTCTCACTCGTTGTCTCGAACGAACCCGTACAGCGCCTCACGAACCCTCATCCGATCGAGCCGGGTCCGCAGCCGCGCCTACGCGGGAACGGCGGCGAAGGGTACGGGCTCGACCGCGCGACTCGTCTCCCGCAAGATGGCCAGCATCGCCGTGGCCGCCTGCGAGCGGAACTCCTCGGTGAGAACCGCCGCCCGCACCCGGCGCACCGGAGTCTCGGGCCCGAGCGACTTGATGGCGATGCCGGACCGGACGCTTCCGAGGGCGAGCTCCGGAACGAGGGCGACCGCCGCCCCGGCGGCGATCAGCCCCTGCACGGCCGCGTAATCGTCGCTCTCGTAGGCGATGCGGGGCTCGAAGCCGGCCAGCCGGCACGCGCGACGGAGGAGCTCGGAGCACGCCTGAGGGCGCGTGCCGCCGATCCAGGCCTCGTCGGCCAGGTCGGCGAGCGACACCGAGGAGTCCCAGGCGTGCGGGTGCTCGACGGGCAGGGCGAGCCGCATGGGCTCCTCGAAGAGGGTCACGCGCTCGATGTCCTGCCAGTCGTGCCGTGGGACGAGGTCGTACTCGAAGATCACGGCCAAGTCGAGGTCTCCGCTGCGAAGCCCGGCCACGCTCGCGTCGGACTCCGCCTCTCGCAGGCGCAGGTCGACCGCGGGGTAGCGGGCGGCGAAGATCGAGATCGCCGGGGGGACGATGGTCGCGCTGGCGGTAGCGAATGAGGCCAGGCGCAGGCGACCCGACCGCAGCTCGTTGATGGCGTCGAGCTCGGCCTCGGCGCGGTTCAGCGCGATCAGGATCCCGTCCGCCCGTTCGGCGAGCGCCTCGCCCGATGGGGTTAGGCTCACGCCGCGGGCGCCGCGGTCCACGAGCTTCGTCTGCGTCTCGCGCTCGAGCGCGGTGATGTGCTGGGCGATGGCCGAGGGCGTGTAGGAGAGCGCGTCGGCGGCAGCCGAGAAGGAGCCGCTGGACGCCACGGTGCGCAGGATCCACAGTCGCCGGACGTCGAGCATGAAGTAGAGCTTAAACCTGCTTGAAGCAAGACTCGTTGATGCCGGGCTCGGATGCTGTGAGAGTCACCCGGCCGCGTCGGTCGCGGCCCCGGCTTTCAGCCTACGAGGAGCGACGCCGTGACCCATGCGACTGCCCAGGACGCCCACGACGCCGCAAGGCCCGCCGGCGCCCTGCCGGACTCGTGGCGACAAGAGGTCCTTTCGACCTTCACCTCGGACCTCCTCGATGACACCAGTCCCTTCCCATGCACGTTCGGCGCAGCGGGAATGCGGCGGGGAACCCTGCGGTTCGCGTTCGTCGAAGGGGCCTGTGATGAGCGGAGCCTGCTCGGGCTGCGCGACTCCCTGGCCTTCTACATGCAGACCTACCGCACGCTCGGGCGCCTGACGTCGTTCGTGGCGTTCTTCCGACCCTCGGCCATCGAGCAGCCACTTCGGTCCTACGAGCGGGAGTTCTGGGGCGTGCTTCAGTTCCTCCACGACCACGACCCTCGAGAGTGGCCGCAAGACATCCCGGCCGACGCCGAGGAGCCGCGATGGGAGTTCTCGTTCTGGGGAGAGCCGGTGTTCGTGGTGTGCAACACGCCCGCCCACCGGCGCCGGCGCAGTCGCAGGAGCGCGGGGATGCTGATCACGTTTCAGCCGCGCTGGGTCTTCGAGGGGCTGGAGGGGGACTCTCCTCGTGGACGGGCGGCGCGCGAGGTCATTCGCCGCCGGCTCACGAGCTATGACGACGTGCCCCCGCACCACTCGCTCGGGGACTACGGAGATCCGGGAAACCGGGAGTGGAGGCAGTACTTCCTGCCCGACGCCGACGCCACACAGCCCGCTCGCTGTCCGTTCCACGCGTCGAGCGGCGAGCGTGGCGCAGAGGAGCTGCGCCGTGTCGCCTGACCTGGGTGCGGCGTCCGTCCTCCACACCGGGGCGACGGACCTGGAGGAGGTGGTCGCCGAGCTCCTGCCGGAGACGGGTTCTGTGGAGGTGCAGCGCGACACGCCCGGCCGCGCCCATCCCACCCACACCCATCCGACCGACGAGACCCTCCACATCCTCGCGGGCACGATCACCTTCGAGGCCGAGGGGAGGAGCAGCGAGTGCGGCCCGGGTGATCGCCTCCTGCTGCCGCGGGAGACGCCCCACTCGTCGATCGCGGGGCCCCGAGGGTGCCTGTACGTCATCGCCTTCGAAATCGTGAGCGGGACCGGTGGCTGAGCCCTCCCCGGCGCTGGCCAAGACCCTGACCGTGCCGCGGGCGACCGCGCTCGCCCTGTCGATCGTCATCGGCAGCGGGCTGCTTGTGCTTCCCGGGCTCGCTTACCAGCAGGCCGGAAGCGCCGCCCTGCACGCGTGGGTCATCGACGCCGCGATCGTGGTGCCGCTGCTCGTGATCTTCGCCTACCTCGGCTCCCGACACCCCACCGCCG